>JANNSP010000234.1:0-3374 GCA_031402975.1 Hyphomicrobiales bacterium | reverse complement strand
ACCTGAGCGGCAGACAATCATCCAGGACGTAGTCGCGGCTTCTATGGCTTCACGCAGCGGCGCGGGTTCTCGGTGTTGCATATTTCGCCTACTCCGCAATCCAGATCGCGAGTGCATGCTGGCGGCATTTGCGGCGGGGCCAGGACAATAAAGGGCGTATTGACACGACCGCCGGGCGGCACGAATGGCGGCTCTATCTTACCCGGCTCTCCCAAAGATTGCAGGTAAAGGTAAAGCGACTTGAGATCGTCTTCCTCCATCGTCCTCAGATTGTACCAGGGCATCGGGGGCCTGGCCTTATAGCTCGTTAGAAGTCTCAGAAATCCCTGTTCGGTAAGACCGGAAGCTATCAGCCGCAAGTTGGCTGAGTAGCTGGTGCCCCAGGGCCCTTGCCAGCCAATGTCAATCCCCAGCATGGCCTTCTCGGGATCGATTTTGCCTTCGCTCTCCCGGTATCCCTGGGTGTGGCAGTCGTGACAACTTCCGATGATCGACACATAGAGGCCCCTTTCAACCGAGACCTCGCCTGCAGCAGGAGTAGTGGTCAAAGCGCAAAGGAACGGAATAAAGTACAACGCAGAAAAGCGCATCGCTTCCTCCTGTCTTGGTTTGCAACTCGTCCACTGATAATTCTTATCGCAAATTCGACGGTGCAAGCTGACCACCCGGCGTCGAATGGGAAATCGCCAGTTCCTCCTCGTTCATGTCGGCCTCTATGCCGGCGAACAGGGGCGTCGAGAGATAGCGCTCGCCGGTGTCGGGCAGCATGCAGAGGATGGTGGAGCCCTTGGGCGCCGTCTTGCACACCTCGATCGCCGCGGCGAAGGTGCCGCCCGCGGTGATGCCGACGAAAATTCCCTCCTTCTGCGCCAGTTGCTTGGCCCACGACATGGCGTCGGCGTTGGAAATCATCAGGATGCGGTCGATGACGCCCGTCGCCACCGCATCGGCGGTGAGCTTGGGGATGAAGTCGGGGCTCCAGCCCTGCATCGGATGCGGCTTCCATGACGCATGGGGCGAAGCAGCCGAGCCATCGGGCTTCCTGGCCTGATCGCCCTTCGACGTCAGCATTGGCGCGTCGGCCGGTTCGCATACCACGATCCTGGTCTCGGGGCGCTCCTTGGCCAGAACGCGCGCGACGCCCTTCAGCGTGCCGCCGGTGCCGAAGCCCGTCACCCAGTAATCGAGCGCCTCGCCCTTGAAGTCGGCGAGAATTTCCTGCGCCGTGGTGCGGCTGTGCATGTCGGCATTGGCCTCGTTTTCGAACTGCCTGGTCATGAACCAGCCATGCGTCTCGGCCAGCTCGGTTGCCTTCTTCACCATGCCAAGCGCCCGCTCGGCGGCCGGCGTGATCACCACCTTGGCGCCGAGAAAGCGCATGAGTCTCCGCCGCTCGACGCTGAACGGTTCGGCCATGGTGACCACCAGCGGGTAACCCTTCTGGGCGCAGACCATGGCAAGGCCGATGCCGGTATTGCCGCTGGTCGCCTCGATCACCGTCTGTCCGGGCTTGAGTTCGCCCGACTTTTCGGCAGCCTCGATCACGCCCAGCGCCAGGCGGTCCTTGACCGACCCCAGCGGATTGAAGGCCTCGATCTTGACATAGAGATGGACGCCTTCGGGCGCCAGCCGGCCGATCTTGACGACCGGCGTGTTGCCGATGGTTTCAAGAATATTCGCGTATCTGCGGCCCATGTGTTGCTCCCGGATTGAAGGCCGTAACCTAAGCCAAGCCCCGCGAGCTGTGCAAACGCCATTTTGACAAGGCTGAATAAGTGAAGGCCCGGAGCGGGGGATCCGGGCCTTCTGAATGAGTCTGCGATTTGGCAGGGGAGGGGGAGGGTGCAGACTCAGCTTTTCGATATCTCTTTCATCGGATGATACTTCGATAGCACCATAACCTTCGACGCCTCATATTGGTTCCGCTCTCCGGCATTCAATCGCCATCAAGGAAAGTTGATCGCGGAGGATTGAAAGGCCCTCATCCGCCCTGTCGGGCACCCTCTCCCATTCGCTTCGCGAACGGGCGAAGGCTCAAATAATGTGCCTTCTCCCGTGCCCCAGGCATGGGAGAAGGTGCCCGAAGGGCGGATGAGGGTTCTCCTACTCCGCCTTGACCTTCACATAAGAACCGGGGGCGTCTTCGATCGGCTTGAGCTTGCCGCTGCCGGGTTTGGGGGCGGGAATTTTCTTTCCCGACCGGGCTGAAATCCACTCCAGCCAATCCGGCCACCACGAGCCCGCGTGTTCCGTCGCACCCTTCAGCCAGTCCTCGACCGTCGCTGCGTCCTTGCCGTTGGTCCAGTACTGGTATTTCTTGGCGGCGGGCGGATTGACCACGCCCGCGATATGGCCGGAGCCCGAAATCACCAGCCGCGTTTCGCCGCCCATGAACTGGCCCACCCGGAACACGCTCTGGAGGGGTGCGATATGGTCGTCGCGCGCCGCCAGGTTGTAAACCGGGATCTTCACCTTCGTGAGATCGATCCTGACATTGTCGAGCACCATCTTGCCCTTGGCCAGCTTGTTGCCGAGATAGCATTCGCGCAGATAGAAGGAATGGACGCCCGCCGGCATGCGGGTCGAATCGGAATTCCAGTAGAGCAGGTCGAAGGGCATCGGGTCCTTGCCCAGCATGTAATTGTTGACCACGAAGGACCAGATGAGATCGTTGGAGCGCAAGAGATTGAAGGCATCCGCCATGCGCGAGCCCGGCAGATAGCCCTTGTCCTCCATGCGGCCCTCGATCCATTTCACCTGCTCCTCGTCGACATAGACGAGCAGGTCTCCCGCCTTTTCGAAATCGACCTGGGTCGTAAAGAAGGTGACGGCGTTGATGCGGTGGTCGTTCTTCACCGCCATATAGCCCAGCGCCGCAGCGACCATGGTGCCGCCGATGCAATAGCCGATGGTGTTGACCTTCTCCGCCCCCGTCGCATCCTGCACGGCGCCAAGTGCCGCGAGGAAGCCGTCGCGCATGTAATCGGAAAAGCTCTTGCGCCCTTGCGTCTCGTCGGCATTGACCCAGGACACCACGAACACGGTCAAGCCGTTCTCGACCGCCCAGCGGATGAACGACTTCTGCGGATTGAGATCGAGGATATAGAACTTGTTGATCCATGGCGGCACGATGAGCAGCGGAATGTCGTAAGCCTCGGCCGTGGTGGGCGTGTACTGGATCAACTCCAGGGTGTCGTTCCTGAACACCACCTTGCCGGGCGTCATGGCGATGTTCTTGCCCAGCGCGAAAGCCGAAGTGTCGGATTGCCTGATATGCAACCGCCCGTCCGCCGATTTCATGTCCCGTTCCAGATGTTTCAGGCCTTCGACCAGATTGGCGCCGTTGGTGGCGAGCGTCGTCCGCAGCACTTCCG
>JANNSP010000233.1:0-5281 GCA_031402975.1 Hyphomicrobiales bacterium | reverse complement strand
AGACGCCACGATAGGGATTTTCGCGCACCCACTTGCAGTTGGCGGCGAAGTCCTCGGGTTTGCCGGTCGCTTCCCAGGCGCGCTTGAGGTACTGCACGATATCGTAGCCGTTGCCGGTATAGACGAGCCCCATATTGCCGGCGAATTCGGGAAAGCGGGCGAGATACTTCTTGCGGAAGTCCTGCCCGGTCTGATCGCCATAGACACCGAGCACCGTGCTCCAGCAGAAGCCCTCGGTGGCGGCGCCGCCGAGTTGCAGGAATTCGGGCTGGGACGGACCGTATTGCAGATAGACCAGCGCGCCCGCCACCGGATCGTCGGCGAACTGCTTGCAGAAGGCGGCGTATTCGGCGGCCACCCAGTGATCGATCATGATCGCCGCGGCATCCACTTCCTTGAGCTTCTGGATGACCGGGCTCCAGTCATTGACGGGGTACTGGATGTCGGTGACTTCGGCGAGCTCGAAATTATACTTCGGAATGGATTCCCTGGCCGCCTTCAGGATGGTCTGGCAGTAGCCGACCTGTTCCGCGACGATGTGGACCTTGCGGTTCTTCGGCTTCCACACGCCGGTTTCTTCCATTTTGGTCAGCCACAGCGGATAGGTCCAGCCGTAGTTGACCTCGGAAGGGTCGGTCTGGAGGATGTGGCTGTACTTTGCCGGGTCTGCTTTGTAAGCCTCCGTCGCGGCACGCTGCGTGTTGCCTTGCAGATAGGGGCATTTGTACTTCGCCGACTCGTCCATGGCCGGGATCGGCGCGAACAGGAAGGCGTTGGAGATAGCGTGCACTTTCTTGTCGATGCACGCGGCAATCGCCTGGCGGCAGCTCTCCGGCGACAGCTTGTCGACGTCCGGTACGAAGAGCTCGATCTCGCGGCCGAGCACGCCACCCGCCGCATTGATCTCTTCCACCGCGAGTTTGGTGCCGTTCAGGTGATCGGTATCGTCGGCGACGCCATAGGGCGTCGAGAGCGACGACGGCACCCCGATCAGGAGCTTGTCGTGGCTCGCGGCGATCACCGCGGGCGCCGCCAAGGTCGCGGCCGCGCCGCCAAGCGCCACCTTCAAGGCCGTACGCCGCGTCAACGGAGTGCCGGTCAGCGAAAGCGAATCCTCTGTTCTCTTCGACGTCATGTTCCCTTCCCTCCGTGTTTGAGTTTATATCTAGACAAAACGCCTAGACTGAACGCATAGAACCACGACCATTTTTTAGTATAGTAAGACCTGATGCTGAAAATCTGTCAAGCGGTAAGAACGCAAATCTGTCGATGGACGGAAGGCCGGATGGAAACCACCTTGCGGGAGAGAGCTAAAAAGAAGGGTTTTGCTTGAAATTTGGCAACTGCCACGCAAAAACCAAGCCCTTAATCGAAGAAGGAATGGCGTTGCTCAACTCAAGCGTTTTATCTAGACATAACTGCGATTCCGATCTACCAATCTATTCTGGTCGCCGGGACCATATCGCCTGCCGACTCGATACGACTCGGATTTCGAGTGATGGCGCAGCGAACAATCGTGAGAAAACCGCGAACCCCGCATGAGTGAGCCACCGACAGCCCCAGCGCTTCCCAGGTCGCCGCCGGCTTTGACCATTCTGATTGCCGATGATCATTGGGTCGTCCGGGAATCGCTCAAGCAAGTTGCCCGCGGCATCGATGCCAGCGTGGACATCATGGAGGCTGCCACGCTGGAAGAGGCGCTCGCGATTCTCGAGCGCCGCCCCGATGTCGGACTGATCCTGGTCGATCTGGTGATGCCGGGTATCAAGGATTTCGAGGGTCTCGAATTGCTGCGCCGGCGTTTTCCGTCCATTCCAGTCGCGGTCATATCAATCCATGAGGATCCGGATTTTGTTCGCCAGGCCATCCAGAACGGCGTCATCGGCTATATTCCGAAATCCGCCAGCGCAGATGAAATCCGTCTTGCCCTCACGCGCATCTTCGGCGGCGAAGTCTATTTTCCGCGCGACCTGCTGACCCGCTCCTGGCCGGTGGCCGCGGAAGCTCCGGCGGCCGACAGCCAGCCGCCGGATGGTCCGCGCCTCAGTGAACGCGAAGACGAAATCCTCACGCTGCTGGGCGAAGGCCGCGCCGTTCCCGAAATCGCGGGAATCCTCGGTATCACGGCGCAGACCGTGCGCGTTCATCTCGGCAACGCCATGCGCAAGCTTGGGCTGAAGAACCGCGAAGCCGCCATTCTCCATGCGGCCACGCGCTCCGGCAAAATCGGCGGACGCTGATGCAACCCATGGCGGGCTCATCTCAGGATCGGCCGCAACCGGAAGTCGAGGCTCTTCGTTATCTCCCGCTGGGTCTCGCCGTATGGTCCGCCGGCGGATGTCTGTCCTATTGCAATCCGGCCTTCGCCGAAGCTTTTGGCCTGCCGCATGCAGCGCTCAAGGACCTGCGCGCGCCGGAGCTGCTCGACCGTGCCCGGCGGCAAGGCACGTTGATCAGCTGCGAGCTTCCTGACGGCGAAGAAGCCAAAGGGCTCGACGCAGGACTGAGGGGCGCCCAGCTTGTCTGTGCCGACGGGCGCATTCTGGCCGCCACCGAGTCGCCCCTTCCCGACGGCGGCTCGGTGACCGTGCTCATTGACGTCACCGAGTCCCGCCGCGCGGCGCAGGCCCTCACGCGGGCGCGCGACAAAGCCGCGGCGGCCGACCAGAGCAAGTCGCGTTTCCTCAGGGCCGCCAATCACGATCTGCGCCAGCCCCTCGCCTCGCTGAAGATATTTGCGTATTCGTGCCTCGTCGCCGAAAACGAGGAAGACCGCAGGCAGGCGCTCCATGCGATGGAAGTGTCGATCTCGATCATGGAGGATCTTCTCGGATCGCTCCTCAATATCGGCCAACTCGATGCCGGCAAGATTCAACCCGCGGTCGCCACGTTCCAGATCTCGTCGATCCTGTCGCGTCTTGGCGTGCAATACGCTCATCAGGCGCGCGAGAAGGGCCTCGACCTTCGTATCGTTCCCTCCAAGCTCGCGGTGGTGAGCGACCGGGTGCTGCTCGAGCGCATCTTGTCCAATCTCGTCGGCAATGCCATTCGCTACACCGATGTTGGCCGCGTGCTGGTCGGGTGCCGCCGCCGTGGGTTGAACTTGCGGATCATCGTTGCCGACACCGGCATCGGCATCGCGCCAGCGCATCACGGCGCGATCTTCGATGAGTTCTACCGCGTCAACGATACCCAAGCCCATGCGCGCCACAGTCTGGGGCTCGGCCTCAACATCGCGCGCCGCCTCTCGGACATGCTCGATCATCCGCTCGGCCTCGTGAGCATGCCCGAAAGGGGTTCATCCTTCTTCGTCGATGTCCCGGTCGGGAATGTCTGGCACAGCGGCACCGGCGAGCCGGAAATCAGCGAACGCATCGGCGGCGAATTCGCGGGCATTTGTTGCCTCGTGATTGAAGACGACAAGATACTGCGCGACGCCTTCACCACCCTCCTCGAACGTTGGGGCCTGACGGTCGTCACCATCGAGGACTTCGACAATGTGGCCAAAGCGGTACGCGAACTGCCGGCCCAGCCGGACATCATCCTCACCGACTACCGGCTGCGCGGCCGAATTCAAGGCACCGATCTCGTCGGCGCGATCAACGATATTCTGGAGAAACCCTGCCCCGCGCTGGTGATGACCGCGGAAACGGCGCCGGAGGTGATCGCATCCATCAAGGCCCAGGGCTTTCCCCTGCTCATCAAACCGGTAAGCCCGCCTTCTCTGCGCGTCCTGATGCACAATCTGCTGTTCGAACCCGACCTGCTGACGAAATTTCCCTGAGCCATGGGCAATGCCACGGTCACCATCGGCAGCATGGTGCCTCTCACCGGTTCATCGGCCAATGATGGACGGGAGTTCCGCAATGGCCTGACCATGGCAATCGAGGAGGTCAATGCGCGCGGCGGAATTCTGGGCCGCCCCCTCGAAGCCGTCTTCATCGACACCGGCAACCAAACGGCGGCGGACGTTGTTCGCGCGGCCCGCCAGCTTATTTCCAAGCACAAGGCCGCCGCCATCATCAACGGTTACAACATCGGTCCGCAGAACGCCGAATACGAGCCGATTGCCGATGCCGGAATCATTTACATGCATCACAATACGCTGATCCAGCATCACGACACCGTGGCCAGCGATCCCCAACGCTATTTCGGCTGCTTCATGAGCGATCCGGCCGAATACTGGTATGGCCCGGGGTTCATCAAGTTCCTCTCCTGGCTGCGCGACAGTGGCCGCTGGCGCCCGCGCAACCGCCGGATCTCCATACTTTCAGGCCCCAAGCCGTACAGTATCGTGATCGCCAACGCGATGGCCGGGGCCGCGCCCAAGTTCGGCTGGGAGCTGCCGCACGCGCCGCAAATTCACCCGACCAACAGCGACTGGCGCGGCATCCTGGAAAAAATCCGGGCGCACGATCCGGCCGTGCTGGCGATGACGCATTTCCATGCCGGCGATCTCGCGCGTTTCCATCTGCAATTCATGGAGCGGCCGCTCAACTGTCTTCTGTATCTGCAGTATGGCGCCCTGCACCGGGCATTCTCCGAGATCACCGGCGAGAAGGGGCGCGGCGTCATCACCTGCACGGTCATCGGCCTGCCGCGCGACGAAATCGGCCGGAAATTCGCTGCCGACTACCGCGCCCGTTTCGGTCCTCATTCGACGCCCGAAATCGGATGCCAGCCTTATTGTTCGCTGCACCACTATGCGATAGCGGCGGCCGTCGCGGGTGGAATTGGAGAACCCGGAAACGAGCAGCTCAACCGCCGGATCGCGAAAGCCCTGATCGACATACCCTACCGCAGCGTGGCCGGCATGATACGGTTTCATCCCGCATGGCAGGCGGCCGTTCCTTTTCCCGACGCCACGCAGGATCCGTCGCTCGGCTTGCCGCATCTGTTCTACCAATTGCGTGGTCCCGAAGAACCCGCCGCATTGATCGCTCCCGAACCCTACATAGAACAAGCTTTCGAGCTACCACCATGGCTTGGATCGACGTGATGAAAGTTGATTTCGGGGCCGAGCGGGTTTCTGTTGCTGGGACGGTTCCTGCTGAGATTGAATCGATTGGGGAGTCCCCCGCGAACCGGCGGATGTGAATCACCGTGCAGGGCTGGATTGGAGGCCAGCCGCGCTGGCCGGCTTGTTTGACAGGCGCGCCGGAAAGCCCGATTGAATACCCAAAGGGGGCGATGCTGGAAGTCGGGCAAACAGGCTGGGTAAGGGGCGCGCTGCGGCGTGCCGGTTCCTTCCTTGCGACGCTTGCGCTGACCTTCCTCGGCC
>JANNSP010000232.1:0-4494 GCA_031402975.1 Hyphomicrobiales bacterium | reverse complement strand
TGCGGGCCAGCACTTCTTCCATGTGGAAGGGCTTGGCCACATAATCGTCGGCGCCGGCGTCGAAGCCCGCCACCTTGTCGCTCCAGCGGTCGCGCGCCGTCAGGATCAAGACCGGCATCTTGCGCCCGGCGCGGCGCCATTTTTCGAGAACGCTGACGCCGGGCGCAAGATGCCGGTGTTAATCCTGACGGCGCGCGACCGCTGGAGCGACAAGGTGGCGGGCTTCGATGCCGGCGCCGACGATTATGTGGCCAAGCCCTTCCACATGGAAGAAGTGCTGGCCCGCATCCGGGCGCTGATCCGCCGCAGCGCCGGCCATGCGACGAGCGAGCTGGCCTGCGGGCCCCTGATGCTCGATACGAAGAGCGCCAGGGTGACCGTCAACGGCACGGCGGTCAAGCTCACCTCGCTCGAATTCCGCCTCCTCTCCTATCTCATGCATCACAAGGGCAAGGTCGCGTCCCGCACCGAGCTTGTCGAGCATCTCTACGACCAGGATTTCGACCGCGACTCCAATACGATCGAGGTTTTCGTCGGGCGGCTCCGCAAGAAGCTGGGCGTCGACGTTCTGCATACCATCCGCGGCATGGGCTATTGCGTGTCCGAGCCGGATAATGCGGGTTGAGTCGCTCGGCCTCCGGCTGATCCTCTCATCCGCCGCCATCAGCATCGTCCTCCTCGCCGCCGCCGGGCTCCTGCTGGCAGGCGTCTTCCAGTCGGCACTCGAACGCAATTTCGACGCCAGACTCAGGGCCGTGCTTGACGGCCTCCTCGCCAATGTCGAACTGGGGCAGCAAGGGTCGCCGGTGCTCGGCCAGCAGCTTGCCGATACGCGATTCAGCCTGCCGCTGTCGGGCTGGTACTGGCAGGTGACGCCTCCCGGCGGCAGCCAAATCGGCGATCTGGCTTCGGGCTCGCTCCTCGAACAGCGCCTCAAACCCGATCCCTCCCTCTTGACGGACCGCGATCAGGGCGGCGTCGCCGGCCTCTATCTTCCCGACAGCAACGGGGTGCAGCTTCGCGCCATCCAGCAATCGTTCAAGCTGCCGGGCAGCGAGACGGATTTCTCCTTCCTGGTCGCCGGTAATTTCGACGAGCTGAAAGGCGAGATCGGCGGCTTTCTGCAGACGCTGATTTCGGTCCTGGGGCTCCTCGGCACCGGGCTCATGGCGGCGATCTTCCTGCAGGTGCGCTACGGTTTGCGGCCGCTCCAGCGCATGGGCCAGAATCTGGCGCTGATCCGCGAGGGCAAGGCCGACCGGCTGGAGGGCGAATTCGTCTCCGAAATCCAGCCCGTCGCCGACGAGCTCAACCTCCTCATCAAATCCAATTCCGAGATCATCAATCGGGCGCGGACTCAGGTCGGCAACCTGGCGCATGCGCTGAAGACCCCGCTGAGTGTTCTCAACAACGAGGCCAGAACCAGCGAGGGGCCGCTCGCCGCCAAGGTCTCCGAGCAGACCCGCATCATGCGCGACCAGGTCGACTATTATCTTGAACGCGCCAGGCGCGCCGCCAAGGCGCATGGGCTGGGGGCGGTGAGCGAAGTGCAGCCGGTAATCGAGGGCCTGGCCAGGACGCTGCAGCGCATCTACTGGGAGAAGGCGCTCAAATTCGAGGTGGTGTGCGATCCCGGCCTGAAATTCCGGGGCGAGCGCCAGGACCTCGAGGAGATGACCGGCAACCTCCTCGACAATGCTTCGAAATGGGCGGCGAAGAGAATCCGCATCAATGCCCGGCACGTGACCGAGATCACCTTCATCGGCCGGAGCTGGCTTATCATCACGGTGGAGGACGACGGCCCGGGCCTGCCGCCTGACAAACGTGTCGAGGCGCTGCAGCGGGGACACCGGCTGGACGAGTCGAAACCGGGCTCGGGGCTCGGCCTGTCGATCGTCACCGACATGGCGACGATGTATCACGGCACGGTGAGCCTGGGCGACGCGAAGCTCGGCGGGCTGATGATCCAGCTCAAGCTGCCGGCGGCGGTTTGAGGGGGTGAAACGATCCGCAGTGGGCCAAGCTCAATGCTCGCTGGA
The DNA here is from genome assembly GCA_031402975.1 of Hyphomicrobiales bacterium. Classification (GTDB taxonomy): domain Bacteria; phylum Pseudomonadota; class Alphaproteobacteria; order Rhizobiales; family Aestuariivirgaceae; genus Aestuariivirga. The sequence continues at coordinate 2,455 of JANNSP010000232.1, read as the reverse complement.
CGAGCCGCATTCCATGCGGCGACTGTTCCTTCCCTATCATGCTGCGCGAGCTTCTTCGTCGATGGCGATGGCGCGCATGATAGCGAAGATGCGTTCGCCTTCCAGGCGCTTTGCCTCAAATCCCGTCTCCTCGCCGATATGGGAAAACATCACCTGACCTTCCCGGGAATGGCCCACAAAGGCCATCGACCATGACGGGAAGCCGCGACTTGCCACTTTCTCGAAAGCGAGCACTTCAACGGCGCCGTGACGTTCATCGCGCTGGATGCGTTCGAACGTCACTTCGATAGCCACACGCCCACCCTCCAATACCTGGGCAAAAATGCCGGCATTGAAAATGAGCGCGCCGGTGATTCCGTCGCGGGAATTGTTGTGCCGCGAGGTTTCGAGAATCCTCTCCACCTCCACCGTGACCTGGGTCGCTGTGCCGGGGATCAGATTCCGGCTGTGATAGACCAGTCGAAAGACATCGGACGTCATTGAGTCACCCTCCTGTTTTGGCGTCTGAAGCTTCAGGCCGCGGCGGCAACTGCTGCCCGGGCCGGATGCGACTGCAGAAATTCGCGAATGAGTTCCGGCGGCAGCGGCCTGCTGATCAGATAGCCCTGGACGTCGGTACAGCCATCCGCCTTTACGCGGGCCAGTTGCTCTTCCGTTTCGACCCCTTCCGCGGTCGTCGACATTCCAAGTGACCTGCCCAAAGCCGCGATGGCGCGGACGATCGCCGCGTTGTTGGGATCACCGGCGTTGCCGCTGATAAAGGATTTGTCGATCTTGATCTTGTCGAAGGGAAAGCTGCGCAGATAGGAGAGCGAGGAATACCCAGTCCCGAAGTCGTCCATCGAGACGCGGACACCCGCTTTGCGAACCTTGTTAAGCACATCGAGGGCGACCGCGCTGTCCTTCATCAGCGCGCTCTCGGTGATTTCCAGTTCGAGCCGGCGCGCATCAAGCCCGGTCTCTTCCAACGCCGAAAGGATGGTGGGCACCAGGCTCGGGCTGCCGAACTGCAGGGTAGAAACATTGACCGAAATGTCGAGCGGCTGCGGCCATCCGGCGGCCTCCCGGCAGGCAGCGCGGATAACCCACTCGCCAATCTGCACTATGACCCCGATTTCCTCGGCAAGTGGGATGAACTCGGCGGGCGACACGAGCCCGCGTTTAGGACAATGCCAGCGCAGCAGCGCCTCGAAGCCGGTGATGCGACTGGGACGCAGACTGCTTTGCGGCTGGTAGACGAGGTGGAGCTCGCGCATCGCCAGAGCGCGCCGGAGGTCGATTTCCAGGCTGCGGCGCGCTTGCATCTGCTCGTCCATGGCACTTTCAAAAAAGCGGTAAGTCCTGCGTCCGTCATGTTTGGCGCGGTAAAGAGCGAGATCGGCGTTCCTCAAGACTTGATCGTCGTCGACGCCGTCGCCCGGGATCAGCGCGATGCCGACACTGGCGCCAATGTTGAGAAGATTGCCGTCGATGAGATAAGAGCGGCCAAGCAGATCGACGAGGCGCTGGGCCAGAGCCGCGGCGGCTTGCGGCTGCGGCTGGCCGGTCTGCACAATGCTGAATTCGTCTCCACCCAGGCGGGCCACGATATCGCCACGCCTCACGGCCGAATTGAGCCGGCTCGCGACGCCGCGCAGCAGTGCATCGCCCACCAGATGGCCGAGCGTATCGTTGATCGTCTTGAAGCGGTCGAGATCGATACTCAGCACGGCCGCCATTTCCGCCGGCGGATCGAGATTTGCCATGACTTCACACAAGCGCTCGCGAAACATCAGGCGATTGCCGAGAAGAGTGAGTGGATCGGTGCGCGCCAGCCCGGTCGATTGCGCCAGATCGGCCACCCGCCTTGAAACATCTTCGGCGGTGACGAGCAGCCCTTCCGGCAAGTTGTAAGTCTCGATGCAGAAGGTGCGGCCGTCCTCCCAGGCGATTTCATCCGATCCGGAATGATCGTTCCCCGGCGCGGTAGCCCTCATGCGATCGCGCAGTGGAACGGGCAACTCGCCGGCACCGAACAGCTCGCCAAAAGCCGGATTCCTGTAGAGGACAACATTTTCGCCGCCGATCACGGTAACGGCCAGCTTGAGATTGTTCAGTACACTGATCGAGAGGGCGGCTGACCGATCGTGTTGCGGCACCGCGAGGGCGCGGGCCTCGATGCTTCCGCCCTTGGGCTTGGAGTCCACGGTGTGCACGGGGTGATCCTGTGTGTGGAATGCTGTTACTCCGCACCGGGTATCCGAAGTACGCGACGTGCTTATAGAGTCATTTTTTCGTTAGCGATGTCGCTGTCATGACCCGTGCATCGCCATTTCCCCTACGACCGGCATCCCCCTCTCGCGATACGGTGTCCGCCCGTAGAACGCCCGGTAGCATTTGGAGAAATGCGAGGGGCTGGAGAAGCCGCAGGCAAGGGCTACTTCGATGACCGAGAGTTCGGTCTGGAGCAGGAGCG
>JANNSP010000231.1:0-2827 GCA_031402975.1 Hyphomicrobiales bacterium | reverse complement strand
CCAAGGTAGTATTCTTTGAACTTGTCGAGGCTGGTGAACTGTCTGGCGCCAGGGGTGTGATCCATGACCGATAGCAGCCTAGTGCCGCCCTCCGCGATAATCCGCTCCGCCACCTCGATCGTATCGGCGCAGGGCAGCTCGCAGCGCAGATGGATGAAATGCTCGGCCCGCAGGAGCTGGCGCCCCTGCGCCGCATGGATGGCCTGGGCCAGGAACTCGCCATTGCGGGCCGAGAGATCGCCCGGATCGAAGGAGCTGGCGCGCAACGCGTCGAAGACCGTGGTGATCCCCGCTGCGGCGATCTGCGCATCATGCGCGATCACCGCCGGAATGGCCGGCCATTCGACGCCGGGGCGGGGATGGTAGTGGCTTTCGAGGTGATCGGTGTGGAGTTCGACAAGCCCGGGAATGAGGAAATCGCCGTCGAGATCGTCTGCCTGCCGGCCGCTGCCGCCGGTGTCGAAGCCGGCGATCAGTCCATTCGCCGCCTCGAGCGAGCCGGTGATGACTTGATCGGGCAGCACGATGCGGGCATTGGCGAGATGGAGGCCGCTCATGACGCCGCCCGTGCCGCGCTCATCGGCCGTAGCTGGAACATATCCTCGACGATGAAGTCGGCGCCGGGCGCGGTTTGCCGAAAGATCGCAATTTCGCCTATTGCAATGGGGTTGCGGAGCACGTCATCGAAATGTTTTTCGGCGGCAGCTGTGAACCGCTCGATGCGCGCCGGATCGAGGCGCTCTGTCAGCGTGATGTGGAAGCGGAACTCGTCGAGCACATAGGGGTATCCCCATCTCTCAAGATAGCGCTCCTGACGGGGCGTGAGACCGGTCGATCTCCGGCGGTTCAACTCGTCCTCGCTTGCGGCCGCGCGGAAAGCGTCGAGATCGCGGATGCAGGCTTGCTCAAGCTCGGCGATCCGCGCGTCGGGCAGGGCCGGGATCAATGCGAGAAATCCATCGAGCAGCGCAAGCTCCAGCTTCACTCCGGGAATGACCTCGGCCTGGCCGGCAAGTGCCGCGACGGAATTGCCGAGACTGCCGCGCGTACGGCCGTGGCTGAGCGCGAAGGGCGGCTTCAGCGTGGCATGCAGGCCATAACGGCGGGGAGCGGCCGTCACCTCCGGGAGACCCTCAACCTCAGGCTGCCTGATCGGCTGTCCGGAGAAGGCGTCGCGCCCGAGCCAGCTTGAGCCCAGCACGTGCAGCGTGCCGCCGAGGGCCGGAGCGTGGTAGATGGCGTAGCGCATCGCTACACCATCACCTTGCGAAGCTGCTGCGAGATGATATCGACGATGGCCACCGTGGCGATCACCATGATCATCAGCGCCGCGGTTTCGGCGTAATAGAAGCCGCGGATGTTCTCGAACAGGACCTGGCCGATGCCGCCGGCGCCCACAATGCCGAGAACGGTGGCGCCCCGCACATTCGATTCGAAGCGGTAGAGGCTGTAGGACAGCCACAGCGGCATGACCTGGGGGACGATGCCGTACAGGACTTCGAGAAGCCGCGAGGCGCCGGTGGCGCGGATGCCTTCGACGGGACGGGGATCGGAGGCTTCGACCGCTTCAGAGAACAGCTTGGCGACAATGCCGGTGGTGTTGAGGAAGATCGCCATGACGCCGGCGAAGGGACCGAGGCCCACCGCCACCACGAAAAAGACCGCCCAGACGAGCTCGTTGATCGAACGGCAGGCATCCATCAAGCGGCGCATCGGCTGCACGATCCACGGCGGCGCCACATTGTTCGAGCACAGCAGCGACAGCGGCATGCCGACGATCACCGCGAGGAACGTGCCCCATACCGCGATTTGCACGGTGACCACGAGTTCGGAGAGATAGTAGCGCCAATCCTTGAAATTGGGCGACAGGAAGCCCGAGGCGTAGCTTGCCATGTTGCCGGCGTCGGTGATCAACCCGGGCGCCCGGTACATCTCGGCCGGATTGAAGCTCCAGGCCAGGAGCCCGGCCAGCGCCGCCCAGAAAAGATACCGGCCCCATCTTTCCTTCGCGGGAACCGGGGGGATTGCCAGTTCCGGCACCAATGCGTTGTCGCTCATCCTGCCAGCCTTGAAAAAGGGCGGAGCCACGGCTCCGCCCCATCCATGGACAAATTGGAAATTAGGTTTGCGGCACTTCGCTCATCAGCTTCTCGAACTCGGCTTTCTTCGCTTCGAGCTCCTTCAATTGCGCATCCTTGTCGGACTTGGCCATCGTCTCGTCGGCTTTCACCTTGTTGATGTTCTTGGACAGTTCGAGCACCCGGATCGGATAGAGCTGGGCATCCGACGACGGCTTGAACGGAGCCCAGCCCAGCGCCTTCAGAATCTCGCGCTCGCTTTTGACTTCGTCTGGCGTGCCGTGACGGCCGTAGGTCATGAAGAAGGTCATGACCTTCGCCTTGGTTTCGTCATCGAGGTCCTTGCGCCACACGATGGGGTCGGAGGGGATGAGCGGCGAGCGCCACACTTCCTTCAGCATGGCGGCGTTCACCGGATCCTTCTTGGTGAAATTGCGCAGGCTTTCGGTGTTGTTGGTGGCGATGTCGACTTGCTTGTTGAGCACCGCCATCAGATTGGTTTCGTGATTGGCGTTGGTGACGGCGCGGAAGCAATCCTTGGGCTCGATCCCCTTGGCCGAGAACAGATAGACCGAGGGAACGAGGAAGCCCGAGGTCGAATTCGGATCGCCATTGCCGAAGGACAGCGACTTGTCGCATTTCAGGACGTCCTCGACGCTCGAGACCGGGCTGTCCTTGTGGGCGAGGATGAGCGACCAGTAGCCGGGATTACCCTCGGCATCGACGCTCTGGGCGAAGACCTGGCCCTC
>JANNSP010000230.1:0-2999 GCA_031402975.1 Hyphomicrobiales bacterium | reverse complement strand
GGACACATCCTCGTCGGTCAGCGCCTGGAGAACGTCGCGCGATTTCGGCCCGGCAATCGACAGGCCCACGAGCCCCATGTCGTAGCGGTGGATGCGCACCGATCCGTCCGTGGGCAGATAGTTTTCGAACCAGCGCATGTGATATTTCTGCGCCTGGCTCGACCCCCACATATAGAAGCGCTCGTCCTTGGCCTTGGCGATGGTGAAATCGCCGATCAAACGCCCTTGCGGGTTCAGCATCGGCGTCAGGATCAGCCGCCCGGTCTTCGGCATCTTGTTGGTCATCAGCCGTGACAGGAAGGCCTCGGCGCCCGATCCGGTGAAGCGGTACTTGGCGAAATTGGCGATCTCGGTCACGCCCACGCCATTGCGCGTCGCCAGCACTTCGGCCTTTACATGGGCGAAATCGTTGGAGCGGCGGAACGACACGATATCCCTGGGCTCCACCCCCTTGGGCGCGAACCACAGCGGCGTTTCCAGCCCCCAGCTATCGCCCATCACCGCACCCTGCGGGATCATCACATCATACAGCGCCGTCGTCTGCTGCGGCCTCGCCGCCGGCAATTCCTCGTTGGGAAACTTGATCGAGAAACGCCTGGAATAATTCTCCCGCACCTTTTCGTTGGTGTAGCTCCGCGTCGCCCAGTCGCCGAAGCGCGCGATATCCATGGCCCACACATCGAAGCCCGGATCGCCGGTGGTCATCCATTGCGACAGCGCCAGCCCCACGCCGCCGCCCTGGCTGAAGCCCGCCATGACCGCGCAGGCGCACCAGAAATTCCTGAGGCCCTGCACCGGCCCGACCAGCGGATTGCCGTCGGGCGAAAAAGTGAACGGCCCGTTGATGACGCGCTTGATCCCCACCTTGGCAAGTGCGGGGAAATGCTTGTAGCCAAGTTCGAGCGACGGCGCGATCCGGTCGAGATCGGGCGCCAGCAGCTCCTGGCCGAAATCCCAAGGCGTCTGCCGCGGCTGCCACGGCTTGCAGGCCTTCTCATAGGTGCCGAGCACGATGCCGCTCCGCTCCTGGCGCATGTAAATTTCGGACTTGAAATCGATGATATGCGGCAGCTCGCGGCCGCGTTCCTTGTTGTAGGCGACGACCTCCGGCATTTCGTCGGTGACCAGATACATGTGCTCCATGGCGAGCACCGGGAGTTCGAGCCCCACCATGCGGCCCACTTCGCGCGCCCATAACCCACCGCAGTTGACCACATGCTCGGCATGGATGGTGCCGTTGACGGTGACCACGTCCCACGAACCGTCGGTGCGCGGATTGAGTTCGGTCACCCGGCAGTTCTGGTAGATTTCGGCCCCCCCGATCCGCGCCGACTTGGCATAGGCGTGCGTTGTTCCCTCCGGATCGAGATTGCCGTCGGCGGCGTCGAGCATGGCGCCGACGAAATATCTTTCGTCGAGCAGGGGATGCAGCGCCTTCGCTTCCTTCATCGACATCAGTTCGGTTTCGATGCCCAGATAGCGCGCCCGCGCATGCGCCATCTTCAGCCATTCCATGCGTTCGGGCGTGTCCGCCAGCATCAATCCGCCGGACCGGTGCAGCCCGCAGGCCTGGCCGGAAATCTTCTCAATCTCGTCATAGAGCGCTATCGTATAGCCCTGCAGCTTGGCCACGTTGGGATCGCCGTTGAGGGTGTGAAACCCGCCCGCCGCATGCCAGGTCGAACCCGAGGTGAGCCGGTCGCGTTCGACCAGCACCACATCTTTCCACCCCGCCTTGGTGAGATGGTAGAGCACCGAACAACCGACGACGCCGCCGCCGATGACCACGACACGAGCCTGAGTTTTCATGGGAAACGTCCTTGCGCAACGGGGATTGTGGGCATGTCCATAGCGAGTGCCGGCAAAGCCCGCAATCGCCCCCGCCGGTGAAAACTTCTCACATCCCTTCTCCCATGGGGAGAGGGGAACAAAAAAATGGCCCCGCTCTCAAGCGGGGCCATTCGATACCGAACGCGCTCGTTGTCAGATCGCGTCCTTGACTTCCTTGGCGGCACGGAAGGCCAGCTTCTTCGACGCCTTGATCTTGATCGCTTCGCCGGTGGCGGGATTGCGGCCCATGCGCGCCTGGCGCTTGCGGACCTGGAAAATGCCAAGTCCGGTGACCCTGACCTTGTTGCCCTTCTTCAGATGCTTGACCGTGAGATCGACGAAGGCGCCCAGGAGTTCGCCCACCGCCTTCTTGGACATGTCGTGCTTGTCCGCCAGTTCGGCGGCGACTTTCGACAGCGGGATCGTCAGTACTTTTTCGTCAGCCATGTTTTTCTCCTTTGCCGAATCGGCTGGAGAAAGCGTTAGCGCAAGGGGTGATTCGTGAAAACCCTTATTTTTCGGGCTTTTTTCAAACACCCGCGGCCAAAAGCCATGAAAACAAGGGTTTTAACTATTTATTAATCATTGGGGCAGCTGGAAAATCAATCCAGATCAGAGATTTGGCGGGTGAGCAGGGCACCCGACACATCGTGGAAGCGATACAGGTTGGCGTTGCTTTCATACACCAGATAGCGGTCGGGAAGCGCCTCGATCGCCACATTGAAATAGGTCTTGAGCACCCGGCGGAAGGTGTTGACCGGACTGGCCGAGGGCGGGATCGCATCACTCTTGACGCCCGGCAGATACATGGCGCTGAAGATCGCCATCTTCTCGCGGAGTTCGTCAGGGCTGGCTTTCAGCCATTCGACGCCGCCCACGTCGCGGCCCATGAACGACACTTCATTGCCGGCATATTTCTCCGGCCACGGACCTTCGTCGGCCTGCAGGATGATGATGGGTTTCAGGCCGGGCGCCGCCAGCAGCCGGTCGATCATCGCGATGATCCGCTGGTTCGCGAATTTGAGCTGGCCCACGTAATTTTCGGCGCGTGTCCGCGCCAGTGCTTCGTCGAGCTCCATGCAGCGGCCTGTCTCATGGGTGACGAAAGGCGGATGCGGAATGAGAAAATGCGCGAACACGAATTTGGGCTTGCCGCCGGGTTCGAGTTG
>JANNSP010000229.1:0-3886 GCA_031402975.1 Hyphomicrobiales bacterium | reverse complement strand
CGGAAAATGCCAGCCGGCCTGTAAGCCGGGTTCTGTCCATGAGGGATCAACCTCACTGGATGACCATTCATCTGGAACGTCCGTCGCCGGACGCTTCGCGCGACCTACCCGGGTGGCGGACTGGAAACAGCCCTGGAACTTGCGCTCCGCGCCACCCCTATTCGGTCTTGCTCCCGGTGGGGTTTACCGTGCCGCCGCCGTTGCCGGAGGCGCGGTGCGCTCTTACCGCACCGTTTCACCCTTGCTGATGGATCGCTCCACCAGCGGTCTCATTCTCTGTGGCACTTTCCCTGGGGTTGCCCCCGCCGGGCGTTACCCGGCACCGTATTTCCATGGAGCCCGGACTTTCCTCCCCCGCGCCCTTTCGGGCCTAGCGGCAGCGGTCATCCAGCCGGCTGGCAGGGCTCAGTTAGGGCGCGGGAAGACCGGCGTCAATTGCCATCGCCCAAACTTGCGCTATTGTCCGGCCCATGATCGCCCGCCTGTTTTTCATCCTGCTGCTGACCGCCACCGCGGCGTCCGCCCAGGAACGCCAATGGTTTCTCGATTCGACCGAGGACGACGCCTATCTCATTTTCGGCGTGCCCGACTCGGACGATGTCGGCATCAGTTTCTGGTGCACCATGCAGTCGGGCGAAGTCCGCCTGTTCATTCCGGAAACCGACGCAGCGCTTGAAGCGGAGCAGACGCTCGACTTTACGATCGAGGCGGGTACGGAAAAATTTTCTCTCACCGGCCGCACCATGGCCAACGAGGAGGCGGGCAGCACCAGCGTCGAAACCACGCTAACCGCCAGCGCGCCCCTTTTCGCCGCCCTGCAAAAATCCGACCGCTTCACGGTCAGGGCCGGCGCCAGCCAGATCATCTATCCCCTGACCGACGCAGACCTCGAAGGCCTGATTAGGGTGTGCCGGAAACCCTAACCCCCCGTCACCGGCGGGAAGAACGCCACTTCCTTCGCCTCAGCCAAATCCGCATCCAGTGCCGCATGCGCTTTGTTCACCGCCACGCGGATAGTGCGGAGGTCGGCGAAGGCCGCGGCGCAAGCCTCGTCGCGGACCTTGAGAAAATCGATAAGTTCACGGACGGTTTTGACCTGTGTGGGAAGATCGATCTGATCCTCGCCCCGCCCAACGATCTGCCGCACCCTGGCGAAATAGAGGATCTTCAATCTCAATCCACCACATGCCTAAGCCCGGCGCGGAAATAGTCGTAGCCGGTGTAAAGCGTCAGTCCCGCCGCGATCCACAAGAGTGCTATGCCCGCTTCCGTCACATGCGGGATCACCGTGTCGCCGGCCGGCCCCGCGATCAGGAAACCGACCGCCACCAGTTGCACCGTGGTCTTCCACTTGGCGATCCGGGTGACCGGCAACGAGACCCGCAATTCACCCAGATATTCGCGCAGTCCCGAGACCAGCACCTCGCGCGACAGGATGATGACCGCCGCCCAGCGGTGGCCGCCGTCGAGAATCTGTTCCGAGCACAGGATGAGCAGCACGACGGCCACCAGCACCTTGTCGGCGATGGGATCGAGCATGCGTCCGAGCGAGGTATGCATCTGCCACTTGCGCGCCAGGTAGCCATCGAAGAAATCCGAGATCGCCGCGGCGATGAAGATGAAAAGCGCGGCCCAGCGCGCCCCATGCCCGCCCCACATCAGGAGCCCCGCCACCACCGGCACGGCGCCGATCCGGCCATAGGTGAGGATATTCGGAAGGTTCCACACCTTCGAAAACGCGACGGCCTTATCGACCCGGGAATCGGTCATAACGTCACTCATTCTGCGCCCTCGTGGAAGTGGTCGTAGATTGCCTGCGCCAATGCGTGGCTGACACCTTCGACGGCCGCGAGATCGCTGGCCCTCGCGCGCGAAACCGCTTTGGCCGATCCAAACGCCGCGAGCAAGGCTTTCTTGCGCAAGGGTCCTATGCCCGGAACGTCGTCGAGCGGATTGGCGCCCAATGATTTCGCCCGTCTCGCCCGGTGCGAGCCCACCGCAAAGCGATGCGCCTCGTCACGCAGGCGCTGGATGTAATAGAGCACCGGATCGCGGCTTTCGAGCATGAATGAGCCCCGGCCCGTCATGTAGAAATGCTCGCGCCCGGCGTCGCGGTCCGGCCCCTTGGCCACTCCCGCCACGCACAGATCGGTGACGCCCAGATCGGCCAGAACGGCGTTGACGGCGCTCAATTGCCCCTGTCCGCCATCGATCAGCACAAGGTCGGGCCAGGCGGCCTCGCCACCCTGTTCGCGTTCGCCACTGTCCTTGAGCAGGCGCGAAAACCGCCTGGTCAGCACTTCGCGCATCATGGCGAAATCGTCTCCGGCCACCAATTCGCCTTTGATGTTGAACTTCCGATATTGCGATTTGATGAATCCGTCAGGGCCGGCGACGATCATCGCCCCCACCGGATTGGTGCCCATGATGTGCGAATTGTCGTAAACCTCGATGCGCTTCGGCACCTCCGCCAACCCGAAAGCCTTTGCCACCCCCTCCAGCAGCTTCGCCTGCGAGGCCGATTCGGCCATTTTCCGCGCCATGGCCTCGCGCGCATTGGTCTCGGCATGCTCGACCAGCATCCGCTTTTCGCCCCGCTGCGGCACGGCGATCTCGACGCGAGACCCGGCATGCACCGACAGCGCCTCCTCCAGAAGCTCCCGCTCCTCGATCTCGTGTGAGAGAAGGATCAGCTTCGGCACCGGCTTGCCATCATAGAACTGGGCCAGGAACGAAGCGAGAAGCTCGGCCGGCTCATGGGCGATGCCGGGCTTGGGGAAATAGGCCCGGTTGCCCCAGTTCTGCCCGGTCCTGAAGAAGAATACCTGGATGCAGGTTTGGCCTCCCTCCTGCGCCAGTCCGAACACGTCGGCCTCCTCCACCGTCTGCGGATTGATGCCCTGCTGGGAAGTGACGAAACTCATCGCCTGGATGCGGTCGCGAATGCGCGCCGCCTGCTCGAAATCGAGCCGCGAAGACGCCTCCTCCATGTGCCGCGCCAGCTCGGTCTTCACCGTCTGGCTTTTGCCGTTGAGAAACGCCTCCGCCTCGCGCACCAGCTCGTCATGTGCCTCCGCTGTCACATATCCTACACAAGGCGCCGAGCAGCGCTTGATCTGGAACAGCAGGCAGGGCCGTGTCCGGTTCTGGAAAACGCTGTCGTTGCAGGACCTTATGAGAAAAGCCTTCTGCAAGGTATTAATCGAGCGGTTAACCGCCCCCGCCGACGCAAACGGCCCGTAATAATGGCCCTCGCGGTTCCGGACACCCCGATGCTTGGCAAGCTGCGCGATCGGGTGATCCCGGGCGATCAGGATATAGGGGAACGACTTGTCATCACGGAGCGTCACATTGAAGCGCGGCTTCAGCTTCTTGATCAGGTTCGCTTCCAGCAGCAGCGCGTCCACCTCGGTCGTGGTGGTGACGAACTCCATCGTCGCGGTGAGAGCGATCATCGCCGCGATCCGGCTGGTATGCCCGCCGAGGCGCACATAATTCGAAACCCGGTTCTTCAGGTTCCGCGCCTTGCCGACATAGATGACATTCCCCTTGCCATCGACCATGCGATAAACCCCCGGCTTCCCCGGAAGCCTGGTGACGAAATCGCGGATGATGTCGGGGCCGGAGAGCGGTTCAGTCATGGTGGCGGTGCTTTTACGAAAATCCCGCAGGCCATCAAAGTTTATGTTTTTTCATTCCAACTAAAGACGTCACCCCCGCGCAGGCGGGGGCCCCGCTAACGTCTTGAAAAATAGCGGGATTCCCGCCTTCGCGGGAAAGACGACACGGGGAGTGTTTCGGCTCCCTATTCCGGCAGCAATTGTCCCGAACCGCCCATTTCCTTCGGCACGTCCTTCTGCTTGGGAAGGCCGTCCTTCATCGGCAG
>JANNSP010000228.1:0-9760 GCA_031402975.1 Hyphomicrobiales bacterium | reverse complement strand
AGACTGGTCTCCCAATGGAGCATTCTACCGCAATTGACAGCTCGAGCGAGAAACTAATATGATTAGACAAGGGTCCGGTATTGTGTATTGCGCAGGTTTCTCGGACGCCTGCCGCCGGAGCGCGTCGATGGTTCCGTGATGCAGGCGTCCGAGAAACCTGCGCAATACACAATACCGGACCCTTGTCTAATCATATTAGTTTCTCGCTCGAGCTGTCAATTGCGGTAGAATGCTCCGTTGGGAGACCAGTCTTTGCAGCACGATCATCGAAGGCTAGCGGCAATCCTCGCCGCCGATGTGGCGGGTTATTCACGGCTGATGGCAGCCGATGAATCAGCCACGCTCGCCCTGCTCAGGAGACTCCGTTCGGAAGTGATCGAACCCAAGATAAACGAGTTCCATGGACGTATTGTGGGGTCGGCTGGCGACAGCTTACTTGTAGAATTCGCCAGTGCGCTGAATGCTGTTCAGTGCGCAGTTGAGGCGCAGGAGAGGCTGGCCGATCAGAATGCCCAATTGCCGGAAGAAAGGCGCATGGTCTTCCGAATTGGCGTGAACTTGGGCGACGTGATTGCCGAAGGTGACACGATCCATGGCGATGGAGTGAACATCGCTGCGCGACTGGAGAAACTTGCCGAACCCGGCAGCGTCTGCATCGGACGCAATGTCTATGATCAAGTCAAGGGTAAACTCGACTATGGGTATTCCGACCTCGGTGAGCAACGGATGCACAACATTCTGGAGCCGGTGCATGCCTACCGTGTGAGGTTGTCGAAACATACGTCCGATGCCGCATCCAGATCGTTGGTCAAGAACGCGCCGCCACTCCCTGACAAGCCGTCGATCGCAGTGCTGCCATTCCAGAACATGAGCGGTGATCCTGAGCAGGAATATTTCGTGGACGGGGTGGTGGAAGAGATCATCACGGCCCTCTCGCGCTTTCATGGCCTATTCGTGATCGCTCGCAATTCCAGCTTTGCCTACAAGGGTCGGGCCGTCGACATGAAGCAGGTCAAGCGGGAACTTGGCGTGCGCTACGTGCTCGAAGGCAGTGTGCGCAAGGTGGGGAACAGAGTGCGCATCACGGGCCAGCTCGTCGACGCAACGACAGATGCGCATCTATGGGCGGAACGCTTCGACGGCGAGCTAGAGAACATCTTCGATCTGCAGGACCAGGTTACCGCCAGCGTCGTCGGTGCCATCGCGCCAAAGCTGGAGCAAGCAGAAATCGAACGGGCGAAGCGGAAGCCGACCGAAAGCCTCGACGCCTACGATTACTTTCTGCGCGGCCTGGCTGCTCTCCACCTGTGGACAAGGAACAGCAACAACGAAGCGCTGCAATTGTTCTACAAAGCAATTGAACGCGACCCCGATTTCGCAGTGGCCTATGGCTTGGCGGCGCGATGCTACCTCCGGCGCAAGACGAACGGTTGGGTGACAGACCGCGCACAGGAGATTGCGGAGACCACGCGGCTGGCGCGGCGAGCCGCGGATTTGGGGCGGGATGACGCAGTCGCTCTCTGTTCGGCAGGCGTTGCCCTCGCTCTCGTCCTCGGCGATCTTGATGACGGCGACGCACTCATCGATCGGGCTCTTGTGCTCAATCCGAACCTCGCCCTGGCATGGCTGCAGAGCAGCTGGGTCAAGGTCTGGCTCGGTGAGTCGGAGGTGGCGATCGAGCGCGCAGCGCGTGCCATGCGCCTGAGCCCGAACGATCCTCAAATCTTCAACATGCAGGCCGGCACTGCGGCCGCACATTTCTTTGCGGGCCGCTACGCCGAGGCGCTGTCATGGGCCGAAATGTCAATTCGCCGCCAACCCGACTACTTCCTCTCGGCATTTGTGGCAGCGGCCAGCGCCGCACTCGCCGGGAACGACGCTGCAGCAAAGAAGGCTATGGTGCGCCTGTGTCAAATTACGCCCGAGCTGCGCATTTCCAATCTCAGGGACCATGTTCCGATCCGCCGATCGGAAGACTTGGAACACTGGGTTGAGGGCTTGAGAAAAGCCGGCTTGCCTGAATGAAAGGAGTTAGGAAAGCGGCGGCTCCCTAATGGGATAGCGAGGTCTGAACGCGGCAATCGATCGATGTCCGAAATGGGTCCAGGCTGTGTAAAAACGCGCATATATTATGATGCATTCAGCGAGTCCTTGAGTTTCGACCAGCGGCGCCGGCCTGAGGCGTTGCGCACGGCAATGGCGACGGCCTTCTTCTGGCCGACCAGTACAACGAGTATCTTGCCTCGGGTCACGCCAGTGTAGAGCAGGTTGCGCTGAAGCATGGCGTAGTGCTGGGTCATCACCGGGATAACAACAGCGGGGTATTCCGAGCCCTGTGACTTGTGGATGGTCGCGGCGTAGGCGGGCACCAGGGTGTCGAGCTCGCCGAAACCGTAGATCACGGACCGGCCATCGAAACTGGCCGTCAGTTCGCCTGCGTCGGGATCGACGTCATCAATGTAGCCGATATCACCATTGTAGACTTCCTTGTCGTAGTCGTTCTCGATCTGCATGACCTTGTCGCCGGGTGCGAAGGTCCAGCCAAACCGCTCCACCTTGCGCTCGCCCGCGGGATTGAGCGCGGCCTGTAGTTCGATATTGAGCGAGCGGGCGCCGACGCCACCCCGGTTCATGGGACAGAGCACACCGGAGCCTACTGGCTGATGCTGGCGCTGCGAAACGCCATTCCGGCCACGCACGCCTTGGCAAAAACCGAATTTGCAACGCTGCGCATAAGACTCCTCAAGATCGGCGCCCGCATCATCGAAACCGCATCGCGCATTCGCGTCCATCTCGCTTCAGCATGTCCAGACGCGCAACTCTTCCTGCTTCTCGCCGGCCGTCTCGCATCCACAGGCCCATGACCTTCGGGGCGGTGTGCCCCGGTCAAACCCACAAACGCCAACCCCAACGCCTTCCACATCACAACATCAAAACCGGCGCCTCTGAGCGCCGTGAAGAATTGCGCCGGTCATTTACATGTCATCATCCGTATACAGATCGTATCAGGCTGGTGAATAGATCGGGCTAGCCGTTCCTGCGCCAGACCTGGTTCTCCAATCGTGTCTTGGCAAGTGGCCCTCCTCGATGTTGGCTGCGGCGCTGCGCGACTAAAGTTCTCGGCACTCCGCTTCGTCCCTCGCGATCGAGTATCTATACTTGGTGGTCCGCTTGTTGACCGATGGTGGGAAGTTAGCTCTGTGCCTCGAACGGCCCCAACTCGCCGGTGGTGTCTTAACCTGCTTCTGATAGCACAAAGGATTGCATAAGGATCGATCCTAGCAGGGTCCGCTTGGTTTTTGATGTCTTGGTAGCTCGCTGGGCCGGAAGCTGCCTGTGAGCTCCCCTTTGCTTCCTGACAGCTTCGCCTCGTTGAGAGCCGGAACTTGACATGAAATGCGTACCCGATGCCATCGCCCTAATACTTACTTACTTCTTTCTTCTTTTTAGAAAGAAAGAAAGAAAGAAAGACTCGAGCGATGGCGATCGGCAATGGTCATATCCTTCCGGCTCTCGACGAGTAGCCTCGACGCTGTGCCTTGGCCTAAACTCGCTACCATCATGGATGTGCCAAGCTCGCTGTGGCGAAGGAGCATGGCGGCCTCGATGCCATCAAGGATCTGCCGGGCGTGATAGGTGCAACGGCGGACACGCTGCGCAAAGTGTGGCGGGCGGGCATCGACCTGCAGGCGCGCCGCGACGGCCATCCCCGGCTTGCATCGGTCGCCAGGCTGGAAGAGGCCGTGCTGGCCCTTCTGCCGCCGGCCATGATGCGACCGCCCGACCTCGTGGTGGCGGCGCTGCAACGTCTGCGGCATGCCAACGCGCTGTTCGGTCCGGTCGAGATCGTGGGCATCACCGAACTGTCGCCGGTCTGGCGGCCGCTGCTCAAGGCGCTCGCCGCGCATGTGGAGGTCAGATGGAACGCCGGGCCACGCGCCATTCCAGCCTAGCTTGCGGGCAGCGCTGTCATCGTTGAACGGGGGCCGCCGCGCACGCCCGCCGGGTTCTCGCGATGAGTGCCACCACGGCCTATCACGAGGCGATCGAGGCGCTGGGCTCGGCGCCTCATTGCTTCTGGCCAAACTGTTCCGCCGGGATCGCCATTGCCTCGGCGAACCGATTTGACCGCATCGGCCGGTGCCGCAATTTCACTGGGGCTGGCGGAGGGACTCTCCGACGCATGGCAATCTGACAGGCCGCGGTCACCCACTGATCCGTGGCACCGCAGCGGGCGTCTTGACGGCGGCCGGGGCAAGGCCATACCCTGCCCTATCTCATTCCGGATTTCTGGCTCGCCAGCATTACCGTCGTCGTCATCGCCTTCATCGAGCTTTGGGCCATCCCATGGATTCTCTACAAACGCATGATACTTAGTTTTTCAAGGAAACTTCCAGATCGCGGCCAGAGACTTCCTAGTGTTACACGCCGGCAAACAGTTCGGCGGCGCGTGATGGTCAGGTTCGTCATTGTCCTCGTCATGCTTAAGATGTTCGGGGGCGAACGAACCCTCGCGTCGGAAGCGGAGTGCCTGGACCTGCACTATCAGGTTCTCGCGAAACAGGCCACGACGGACGACCGGCAGCGCGACGAGTTCTTGTTTCAGGCAGCGGAAAACGGCTGCATCGACATGGCAACGGAGCTGATCGCAGACGGCGCCAAGGCGCATGCCAGGAGGCGCGGAGGTGAAACTGTGCTGCATGTGGCGGCAGCCGCCGGCGAAACGGAGATGGCGGAACTTCTGCTCGACAAGGGCGCCGAAATCGAGCGCCGTGACATGCGAGGCGCAACAGTGCTCTTTCTCGCCGCCGAAGCCAAGCGCCGAGCGATGGTGAAACTGCTTCTCGCCCGAGGCGCCAAGGCCGGAGCGCCCGGCCGTTCCGATACAACGCCACTCGCTGCCGCCGCGTTCAATGGCAGCGCGCCACTGGTCGATATGTTGCTGGACGCGGGAGCCAATCCAGATGCCATCGACTTGTCGGGGAAGACGCCGATCCTCTATGCGGCGGCCCGAGGTTTTCAGCCGATCGTCGAGCGTCTGCTCTCAACCGGAATCGATCCCAATCAGAAATATGCGCACGACCTCACTTTGCTAATGTGGGCGGCGGGGCATGCCAACGATGTTCCGGAGGACGACGGCAAGGCGCTGGCTGAGTTTATCGTCAGCAAGGGTGCGAGGATAGAAGATGCCGACGACCGCGGCCGCACCGCCTTGATGATCGCTGCCGAATCGGGTCACGCTCAAATCGTCCGCCTGCTGATCGATAGGGGCGCCATACGGGACGTAAAAGACAAGCAGGGGAAAACCGCCGCCGAGCTTGCGATGCGCGAAGATGTAAAGGCGGCGTTGGCAGGGAAGTGAATGGAATTTACATTCCCGCGAGATAGCGCGCCATCGCCTTCAAGTCGTCATCGGAATAGGTTGATAGCAGGTTGGACTTGTCTGGATTGTTTCCGCGCGCGCGAGTCTTGAATGCGAGCATGGTGATTTCGAGATAAGTCACTGTCTGGCCGCCGGCACGCGGAATGGTGCTGTCGCCACGGAACCCTTCCAGATGACATTCAGAACAGAGACCGGCGGACGCCACGGTCTCACCCTTGATCCGGTCGGCCTCTTCGGTCTGGTAGCCGGTGCGCGGCCATTCCTTCTGCGAGAAATATTCTGCCAGGGCCATCATGTCGGCCTTCTCAAGCTCAGCGGCGATCGGATTCATGATTTCGTGTTTGCGGTAACCCGATTTGTAGTCCTTGAGTTGCAGATACAGGTAACCAGTATGCTGGCCCCAGATGATCGGCACCTCCGGCATCACCGGCACGCCATCCTCGCCATGGCACGATGCGCAGATCGCGGCCTTCTCCTCGATGGTTTCCTGGGCCACGGCTGGGACTGCCATCAGGGCGACAGCAGCCAAAGAGGTAAACAACTTGGATGTCATGGGTTATCACTCACGGCTCATGGGTCAATGAAAAGCGGGGCCAAAATGTTTCAGCCCCGCTCAAATTATTCTCAATCAGCTTGGATCAATCGGCCAGCGTGAAAGCGATGATCGAGTTGCCGCGTTTGGAGTTGATCTGGGCATTGCCGCCCGCTCCGACGACGACATATTGCTGGCCATCGACCGAATAGGAGGACGGTGGCGCGTTGACGCCGGCACCCGCCTGGAACTTCCAAAGCATTGCGCCCGTAGCCGAATCATAGGCCTTGAACAGCCCGTTTGCTTCGCCGGTGAAGGCGAGGCCGCCGGCGGTGGTCAGGATACCGCCGATCATCGGCTGCGCGGTCTTGACCTGCCAGCGGATCTTGCCCGTGTTGTAGTCGACCGCGGTCACGTTGCCCCACTGTTCTTCGGTCGGGATAACCTTGAAAGCGCCGCCGAGCCACAGCTTCGAGCCGCCCGGATAGGGCGAGCTTTCGACGTGATAGGTCATCGGCTGATGCAGGTTGATGGCATAGACGAGGCCCTTGCCTTCATCGACGCTCATGGGCGACCACTCGACGCCGCCATTGGCGCCGGGCAACATGCGCGCACCTTCCTTGGTCGGCAGCACCCACATGTTCTCCTGCGGCACCATGGCCTCGGAGAAGCGGATGAGCGAGCAGTCGTCGGCCTTGTGCGCATAGACATGGCCGGTCTTGCCGCCATGCAGCACGCCCTTGACCTTCTTTCCATCCTTGTCGGCGACTTCGGTGAGGATCGCCGGGCTGACCGCGTCCAGATCCCACACGTCGTGGGCGATATACTGGAAGTGGCAGACATAATTGCCGGTGTCGAGATCGACCGCGATCAGCGAGTTGGTGTAGAGGTTGTCGCCGGGGCGAAGCGAGCCATCGAGGTCGGGCGAAGGGTTGCCGGCGAGGAAATAAACGCGGTTGGTTTCGAGATCAACCGCCGGATTCTGCCACACGCCGCCACCCAGCGTTTTGTAGGGATCGCCCTGGATCGCGAGCGCCGCCTTTTCCGCCGCGATGTCGCGCAGCATGTCGCGGCCAGTCGCGTCATGGGTCGCCCACACGCCGGTCGAATCCTCCTTGGTGGTGTGGAAGGTCCACAGGTTCTGGCCGGTCTTGGCGTCGAAGGCCTTGAGGAATCCGCGGACACCGTATTCGCCGCCATTGGTGCCAATTAGAATTTTACCCTTTACGGCGGTGGGTGCCATGGTCTCGGAATAGCCAAGCTCGGGGTCGGCGATTTGTTGCTCCCAGATCAGCTTGCCGGTTTTCGCGTCAAGCGCCACCAGCTTCGCGTCGAGCGTACCCATGAACACCATGTCGCCATAAACTGCGACACCACGGTTGTTCGGTCCGCAGCAATAGGTGGCGATCGGGCCCATCTTGTGCTTGAAATGCCAAATCTGTTCGCCAGTCCGGGCATTGAGCGCGTAGACGTGGTTGAACGAGGTCGTCACATACATGATGCCTTCGACCACGATTGGCGAGGTCTCGAGCGACTCCGTCACTTCGGTCTGGAAAATCCACGCCGGACGCAGCTTGCCGACATTGCCGGTGTTGATCTGACCGTTGGGGTAATAGCGAGTCTGATCGTAGTTGCCGTTGGTGTGCAGGAAGTTGTTGCCGTCACCTTCGGCGCGATTGAGCAGATCCTGCGACACGTCGGTCATGTCGCCATAGAGCGTGCCGCCGATCACTTCCTGCGCGGATGCGGGCAGGCTGGCAGCCATCAGCGCCACCGCCGCCGTGCCAAGATAGAGGGCACGAAGTTTGTTCGATGTCATTGGATTTTCCTCCCTGATGCGGGCATGCCGGATTCGTTCACCGTCCCGTGCCGCCGCTGTGAAAACAATGCTCGCTTGGCGAAGGTCTCGTCAAGATGTAAGTAACGGTGCACTGCACATGGCGCCGGGAGAAATTCGTTGCCAATCAGGATTTCGTGCGTTTCATTGTGTGCCCTGGGATATCTTTTGACGGCTCAGTGGGCGGATGCAAAAGGCACCGGCCTGGTCTTCGTGGCCAACGAGAAAAGCAACAACATCACGGTTCTCGACGGGAATCACACGGTGGTTGAGTCCTTCCCCACCTGCGGCCGGCCGCGCGGCATGCACTTCACCGCGGATCATCAGGGTTTTTTTCTGGCCTGCGGCGACGACGACACGATCGCCGTTTACGACATCGCATCGCGCAAGCTGATCAAGCGGTTCCGCGACATTCCCGATCCCGAGACCTTCGATCTCCATCCCGACGGGCGCCATCTCTATGCCTCGAACGAGGATGACGCGCTGGTCACCGTGATCGATACCGAAACCGGCGAGGTGAAAGCGGAATTCGAGACGGGTGAGGAACCGGAGGGGGTGCAGATCACCGCCGACGGCAAACTCGCCTTCGCCACTTCGGAAGCAGCGAACCTCATCCATGTCATAGATACGGACAAGGCCGAGGTCATCAAGGATATCGTGACCGGCACCAGGCCGAGGCGCATGGCGCTGACGCCCGATGGCCGGGAGCTGTGGGTTTCAGCCGAACTCTCCGGCATCGTCGACATCATCGATGTCGCCACGCTCACCTCGCTCGGCAAAGTCGAATTTCTCCCCAAGGGCATGCGCCGCGAACAGGTGACGCCGGTCGATGTGCTGATCACCCGGGACGGAACGAAAGCCTATGTGGCCTTGGGCCGCGCCAATCATGTGGCGGTGGTCGATGTGAAGTCGCGCGCGGTGCTCGACTATCTGCTGGTCGGCAAACGGCCGTGGGGCCTCCGGCTCAACCGTGACGAATCGCTGCTTTATGTCGCCAATGGCCTCTCCGACGACATCACCATCATCGACACCGACACCAACGCCGGCCTCATCTCGGTGCCGGTCGGCCAGGTCCCTTACGGAATGCTGATCGATGACGAGTAGTTTTCGGTGGCGTCTTCTGGCAATCGTTCTGATGTTCATTTTCTCGGCTGGCAACGCCTCGGCCCAGGAGCGAGTCAACATTGCCTATATCGATCGGGCCGGTGATCCCTTCTATGCGCCCCGCGAAAGCTATGGCGGCATCTATGACGCGACGCGCCAGCCCGCGGTTCAAGGCGCCGAGCTTGGCATCAAGGATGCGAAGGTCATCGGCCGCGCGGTGGCAGTCGGATTTGAGCTCATTCGAGCGACGATCGAGGAGACCGGCGATGCGCCGGATTTCGTGCGGAAGCTGATCGAGCGCGATAAACCCTCAGCCGTCATCCTCGACCTGCCCGAACCCGATGTGGTGGCTGTCGCCGCCGCTCTTGGCCGGAGCGTCGCCATGTTCAATATCCGCCATCGTGGCCCGGCCTTGCGCCAACAGGCCTGCGCCACGTCGCTGTTCCATGTGATCCCGAGCGCCACCATGTCGAGCGATGCCTTGGCGCAATATCTGAAGGTCATGAATTGGGAGAACATCCTCGTTCTCACCAGCGAATCCACTGCCGATCGGGCGGAAACCGCAGCCTTCGAGGCCTCGGCGCGGAAGTTCGGCATCACCGTGTCGGAGGTCCGAACCTATGTGCATGGCAGCGATCCCCGCCAGCGCGACCAGAACAGTGTCAGGCTGCTGACCGGCGGCGACTACGATGCCGTCTTTGTCGCCGACGAAACCCGGGAATTCGCGCGCCTCCTTCCCTACCGTACCTTGATCCCCCGGCCGGTTGTGGGCGGCGCCGGCCTCGCGGCACTCGCCTGGCATCCGCAGTGGGAACGGAACGGCGCGCCCCAACTCAACCGGCGCTTCTTCAAATACGCCAAACGCACCATGACCGAAGAGGACTGGGCCGCTTGGGTGGCCGTG
>JANNSP010000227.1:0-21947 GCA_031402975.1 Hyphomicrobiales bacterium | reverse complement strand
ATCGGAACCCGCGTCGTGATGCTGGGCTAGAGTCCGTTTCAAGGCGTGGACATGCTGACATTTTTGGGGCTGGCCTTGCTGGTGGGCATGCACCACGCTCTGGAAGCCGATCACGTCGCCGCCGTGTCGAGCCTGGTTTCGGGCAGGACGAGGGTTTCCGATATCGTCGGGCACGGCTTGACCTGGGGAGCGGGACATACGCTGACGCTCTTCCTATTCGCGGGCGCGGCGCTTGTCTTCGGCCAGGCGATCCCGGAGATTTACGCGACGCGTCTGGAGGCCGCCGTCGGCCTCATGCTTGTTGGTCTTGGAGCCCATGTGCTGTGGCGGGTGTGGCGCGACCGCATCCATTTTCACGCCCACCATCACGGCGATGGCAAAGCGCATTTCCACGCCCATAGCCACGCAGGCGAGCGTTTGCGGCATGCGTCCTCGCCACACCGCCACGCCCATCGCTTCAAATGGCGGGCGCTCGTGGTCGGCATGACGCATGGCATGGCGGGTTCGGCGGCGCTCCTGCTGCTGACCGTCACCCAGATCGCCAGTGCCTGGGAGGGATTGGCCTATGTCCTGGTGTTCGGCCTCGGGTCGATGCTTGGCATGGCGGCCGTCTCCGCGGCGATCGGCGTGCCCCTGACGTTCTCGGCGCAATTTTTCACCTGGGCCAATCGCGGCCTCCAGGGAGTGATCGGAGCGACGACCATCGCCATCGGGGCGGCCACGCTGCACACGGCGCTCCTGGCCGCCTGATAGCCTGAATTGTGCTTGTCACCTCTCGTGAATTGCGATCTTATCGCAGCGCAGCACGGGACTGGGCATGGATGGTGTTTTCAACGAGATGATCGGCCGGGGCGGCGGCGTTCGCCCGCCCTATGCCCGCATCGAACACTGGCTGAAGCAGCTTGACCGGCAGAATGTCGAGCGCGCGGTGCGCGAGGCGGACGCGATTTTCCGGCGCCAGGGCATCACCTTCGCGGTCTATGGCGAAGGCGAAGCCGCCGAGCGCCTCATCCCGTTCGACATCATTCCCCGCGTCTTCGCCGCCGCCGAGTGGCGCCGCCTCTCGGCCGGCATCGAACAACGCGTGCGCGCCCTCAACGCCTTCCTGCACGATCTCTATCACCGCCAGGAAATTCTCCGGGCCGGGATCATTCCGGCGGAGGTGATCGTCCAGAACGACATGTTCGTGCCCGAAATGGTGGGGGTCGATCCGCCGCGCGGCATCTATGTGCACATCCTCGGCATCGACATCGTGCGGGTGAACGAGAACGAATTCTACGTGCTGGAGGACAATTGCCGCACCCCCTCGGGCGTCTCCTACATGCTGGAGGACCGCGAAGCGATGATGTATCTGTTTCCCGACCTGTTCCAGCAGCAGCGCGTGGCGCCGGTCGAGAATTATCCCGCCATGCTGCACAAGACGCTGGAGAGCGTGGCACCCCCCGCCTGCAAGGGCGAGCCGGTGATCGTGGTCTTGACACCCGGCATTCACAACTCGGCCTATTTCGAACATGCCTTCCTCGCCGACGAGATGGGCGTCGAACTGTGCGAAGGCGACGACCTCTTCGTCTCCGACGGCTATCTTTACATGCGGACAACGCAGGAGCCGCTCCGCGTCGATGTCGTCTATCGCCGGATCGACGACAGCTATCTCGATCCGCTCACTTTCCGCCCGGATTCGACGATCGGCGTGCCGGGACTGTTCGATCTCTATCGCGCCGGCCGGGTGACGCTGGTCAATGCGCCGGGCACCGGCATCGCCGACGACAAGTCGATCTACACCTATATTCCCGACGTCATTCAATTCTATACCGGCGAAAAACCGCTGTTGAACAACGTGCCGACCTGGCGCTGCTCGGACCCCAAGCAACTCTCCTATGTCCTCGATCATCTGGCTGAACTGGTGGTCAAGGAGGTGCATGGCTCGGGCGGTTACGGCATGCTGGTCGGCCCCACGTCATCGCGCAAGACCATCGAGGCGTTCCGTGCACGGATCAAAGCACAGCCTGGCAAATACATCGCCCAGCCGACGCTGGCTCTGTCCACCGTGCCGACTTTCACCCGCACGGGCGTGGCGCCCCGCCATGTCGACTTGAGGCCGTTCGTGCTGTCGGGCGACGGTATCCGCGTCACGCCCGGCGGACTGACGCGCGTGGCTTTGAAAAAAGGTTCGCTGGTGGTCAATTCCAGTCAGGGCGGCGGCACCAAGGATACCTGGGTGCTGGAGGACTGATGCTCGGACGCACCGCCTCGGCGCTGTACTGGATGTCGCGTTATGTCGAGCGCGCCGAGAACATGGCGCGGCTCCTGGAAGTCGGATATCGCATTTCGCTGATGCCGGGCGCGGTCGAAGGCCACCGCGACGAATGGCGCTCGACGCTTACCAGCGCCGCCTGCGATGAGGCCTATGACGCCAAGCACAAGGACATCACCGCGCCGCAGGTGATCGACTTCCTGCTGTTTGACGAAGAAAATCCGAGCAGCATTAAGTCGAGCCTGGGCACCGCCCGCAACAATGGCCGGGCGGTGCGCACCGCCCTCACCCGTGACGTGTGGGAGAGTCTCAACACGACGTGGAACGAATTGGCGGAGGTCCAGCCCCGCAGCATCACCGCCGATAGGCTTCCGGTGTTTCTCGAATGGATCAAGCAGCGCACCATGGCGTTTCGCGGCGCACTGCTTGGCACCATGCTGCGCAACGACACCTATTATTTCAGCCAGCTCGGCAATTTCATCGAGCGCGCCGACAACACCGCGCGCATCCTCGATGTCAAGTATTTCATCCTGCTGCCCAGGCCGGGCGATGTCGGCAGCGACCTCGACATGCAGCAATGGGCCCAGATCCTGCGCTCGGTCTCGGCGCATCGCGCCTATCGCTGGTTCTATCGCGACAGCCGCTACCGGCCGTGGCTCGTTTCGGAGTTTCTCATCCTGAAAGAGCAGATGCCGCGCTCGCTGGTGTTTTCCTATCACTGGGTCAATACAGCGCTTGACGGGTTGGCGGAACTCTACGGCCGCCGCTACGACTGTCACGACATGGCGTCCGCCACCTACAACAGCCTCAAGGCCGGCAACATGGAGGCGATCTTCCAGTCGGGCCTGCATGAATTCCTGCAGCGGTTCATGGCCGCCAACACCGATCTGTCGCGCGTCGTCGCCAAGAATTTCAACTTCCCCTGAGCCCCATGCGTCTCTCCGTCCGCCACATCACGCATTACGATTACGATACGGCGCTGATCTATTCGGTGCAGCGGCTCTATCTGACGCCATTGGATCACGCCGCCCAGAAAGTGGTGGAGTGGAAAATTACAGCGCCCGGCATCGAGCGCGCGCTGAGTTATCTCGACGGCTTCGGCAACCGCATCCATCTGGTCACCTTCAACGCCCATGAGGGACCGGTGGTGATCGGCGCCGAGGGGCTCGTCGATTGCACCGACGCAGCGGGCCTGGTGAAGGGACTGTCCTGCCCGGCGCCGGATGCCGTGTTCCTCCGGCAGACGCGGTTCACCTCGCCGAGTGCTTCGATCCGCGCGCTTGCCGAAAAGATAGTCTCGGGCTCGCCGGTGCTCGCAGCACTCCACCGTCTCATGGGCGAAATCTATTCCCGCGTCGCCTACGAGATCGGAACGACCGATGCGCTGACCACGGCGGCCGAGGCCTTCGCGGCAGGCCGCGGCGTGTGCCAGGACCATGCCCACATCTTCATCGGCGCCGCGCGCTCGCTCGGCATTCCGTCGCGCTATGTCACCGGCTATCTGGTGACGGGCGATGGCGGATCGGCGACGGCGGCGCATGCCTGGGCCGAGGCGCTGGTGCCGGATCTGGGCTGGGTCGGGTTCGACGCGGCCAACGGCACATGCCCGACGGCTCACTATGTGCGCGTGGCCGGCGGCATCGATGCCTCGGGCGTCAATCCCATTCGCGGCAGCCGCAAGGGGGGTGCCGCCGAACGCATGAGGGTTGAAGTCCAGGTCGAGATCGCCCAACAATAGCCGCATGCGAAACCGTGCCGAGCGAACATGACATATTGCGTGGGGATTCTGATCGACGATGGGTTCGTCATGGCGGCCGACACGCGCACCAATGCCGGCGTCGACAATGTCGGAAAATTCAAGAAGCTGCATTGCTGGGTGAAGCCGGGAGAACGGCTATTCGTGCTGCTCACGGCGGGCAATCTCGCGGTCACCCAGGCGGTCGTCAGCATGCTGAGCGAAGGCACCCTGTCCAAGCGCAAACCGGCCGACAACCTGTTCGCCGCCAAAACCATGTTCCAGGCGGCGCGCATTCTCGGCCGCGCCATCCGCGAAGTGAAGAAGATCGACGGCGAGACGCTGTCGACGGGAAGCGATGCTTTCGCCGCGAGCTTCATTTTTGCCGGCCAGATCGGCAAGGAGCGTCCGCGGCTCTTCCAGGTCTATGCCGAAGGCAACTTCATCGAGGCCTCGCCCGACACGCCATTCTTCCAGATCGGCGAGCACAAATACGGCAAGCCCATTCTCGACCGCGTGGCCCGCAACAACATGCCGCTGGGCGATGCCGCGAAGATGGTGCTGCTGTCCTTCGACTCGACTCTGCGCTCCAACCTCAGCGTCGGCCTGCCGATCGACATGCTGGCCTACGAGACCGGCACGCTCCGCATCGAGCACACCAAGCGCATCGGACCCGACGATCCCTATTTCAAGATGCTGTCGGGCGAATGGTCGAAAGCGCTCCGGACGGCCTTCGCCAATATCGAGGCTTTCGACATCTGAGAGAAGACCTCCAATGCTCGACGTCGCCAGCTATCTGACGGAAGTCAACCGCATCTACAAGACCGGCGAGGCGACCGAGCATTCCTATCATCCGGCGCTGCAATCGCTGTTCGATTCGATCGCCGAAAACGTCAAGGCGCTGAACGAACCGCGCTCGGTCAAGGTCGGCCGGCCCGATTTCGTTTTCCATCGCGGGTCCATCACGGTCGGGCAAAGTAAGCCGTGTCCTTAGCATCAAAAACGTTTTTCATACTCACTGCTGATCCGGGCGAGTGCAGCGCCATAGTCGAGTTCTGTTGCACGCTTGTCGACCCACGAAAACGCAAACGGATTGTCATTTGTAGCGCTATACTTCAAGAGTATGAACTCGTCGAAAGCGGGCTTAGCCTGGCTTAACAGTCGCCGCTCTGCTTCAGCAGCTTCTTGATTTGGATGAGGACCTACGCCTTGCCCCGTGCGATAAATGCGGAGTTTCTCATACCCGACCGTATAAGGGGCGTGATTGATCCCGACAATTCCAACGGAAATCGGGCGGCTGCCATGAGCTTTGAATTGGTCAACCTGCTTCCGCAGATCCCCGATGACCCGATCAATCTGCTTGATCATTGCTTTAAGCAGAATCTTGACCTCTACACCAATTTCGATTGTTGCTACCTCTCCACGCGCCACCCGGAATGGAGGATCAATCCAAGGGTCGGTGCCAGGGACGATTTCGCCCAAAGTGCCATCCCCACGTCGCGATCGAATGCCACGTCGAGCGTTTGCTAGATTTTGTACTGACATTCGCGATTTAACGCGGGCGACGAACTTCGGCGATCGGTTCAGCGTGAGGATGTCTTCGCATAGGCGCACCGCAACGGAATCGCCATTTGCGGAATTGCGATGCAGATACGCTTGTCCTGAGAACAATCCTTCAAATCTGTCGAGTAGCTCGTACTTCAATTTGACCGTCCTTGAAACTCGCTCCAGCCATGTACGCTGCCTTGCTGATATTATCGCGAGCAATGGCGACGTAAGTCGGTTCAATGTCTATCGAGATCGAATTGCGCCCGGCTGAAATTGCCGCAACACTCGTAGTGCCCGTTCCGCCGAACGGATCAAGGACCGTATCTCCGGCAAACGAAAACATGCGAATAAGCCGGTCAGCCAACGCTGTCGGGTAGGGCGCCGGGTGCCCATTACGCGTAGAAGCTCCAGGCAAATCGGTCCAGACTGATCGCAGCCAACGTTGCATTTCGTCCTTTGTTAGCATTGATAACGCCTTTTGAAGTGGGCTTACTTTCCGATACGCGCCACCCTTTCGCATGAATAAGATATACTCGATATCGTTCTTCACAATGGCATTTGGCTGATAAGGTTTGCCATAGAAACCCGCGCCATTACCTTCAGCCTCGGTTACACTGTTCGCGATCTTGTGCCACAGGATCGGGGTCAAAACGTCAAGTTTAACAGCCCGCGTTCGCACTTGGATATCGGCGTGTAGCGGCATCACAAAATGTCGACCGTTGGCTTTGCGGGGAAGGCACACGTCACCGACAACGCAGCAGACCCGGCCTCCGGGCGCAAGTACACGGGCGCATTCCGCCCAAACCTTGTCAAGTTCTTTGAGAAATGTTTCGTAGTTTTCAATCGCGCCGAGCTGGCCTGTCGCGCCCACGTACTCCTTAAGAGTCCAATAAGGGGGAGACGTGACCACTAGGTGGACAGACTTGTCAGGTATGTGTGAAAGATTTCGTGCATCGCCGAGGTAGAGTTGGTGCTTAGTTTTGTCATAGGGGGAGGGCCAAGGATTTTTGCGGAACCATTCGTTTGCGGCTCGATAGGACTTCAATGCCTCTGAAGTGTTATCTGCTGCCGGGAGGTTCGGGTATGTTCCCTCGAAGGCGATTACGTTCGGTTTCCGACTCATGATTTGAGACTCCCTAGAAAAATGGTGCTATCGTTCTTTTTTCGTTCTGACAAGGGATATCGAGGCCGATTGTGGTGAGTGGTTCACTCGCCGCCCGGACGAAGTCGCGCATTCCCTATCCCCCTTCGCCCGAGGTGTTCCGGGATGTCTCGGGCAGGGGCACGGAACTGCGCCGCTTGCATCTGATGGAGGAGGCCGCCATCGGCGAGACGCCCTATCCCTTCACCGGCGAGGGCGACTCCGTGGTGGGCAAGGTTGCCTTCAGGCCGGAGGGCGCCTCGGTGGGGGCCGTCTACATCAACGAGACCCAATGCTTCGAGAACGTGCCCCGGCTGTCATGGGAGTTTTATATCGGCGGGTACCAGCCGGCCCAGAAGTGGCTCAAGAACCGGAAAGGCCGGGCGCTCGGCTGGGAGGACATCCGGCATTACCGGAAGATCGTCAAAATCCTGAGCGAGACGGACCGCATCATGCAGACCATCGTGATGCCGCTCGCCGCCGGCTGATTTGTCAGCGAAACTCGACTTTTTGGCAGCTTTTGTCGCCCCATTCGTGCCGCCACGCCACCCCCCGGCGCCCCGCCCGAGCGCCGCAAAGCCCTGAATCTCCGTCAAAATCTTTCAATGCTTCACGTGAAACAATTCCTATCGACCATGAAAAAATTCTGGACCGATTCAGGCCGAATTTCATGCGCGTTCCCAGTCACAGGGTTTGCGCCAGCAGGAAGGCTTCGGCGATGTTGCTTTCGATGAGGCGGGGCGCCACGCAATCGCCCACGCGCTCGACCCTGACACCGGCGAAACGCGGATCCTTCTTGAGCGCCAGAAACAGATCCTCGCGCGACCGGCGGCCGATCACCGGCACCACCCAGTCGATGCCGTCGATCACTTCCTCGTCGCCCGGCATCAGCACGTATTTGGCCCAGCCGATGGCATCGTTGCCGCTGATGACCGGCGCCACGGTGACGCTGTGATCGCCGATCCCGGTCAGCGACAGGCCCGAGCGGAGCGTGATGTTCTTGATGGCGGCGCGCCGGTAGAACAGCGTGCAGGTGCCCGACTCAAGCTCGCTGCCGACGGCATGCGCCGCCAGCACGATGACCTCGCAGCCATTGTCGGCGAGGAATTCAGCGGTGCCCGCCGCTTCCCAGTGGCCGTTGTTGTCGATGACAACGACCTTGCCGGAGAGCTCGACCTTGCCCGACAGGACGTCATCGCAGGACACCACGAAATCCTGGTCGAGGCCCTCGATCTCGGGCAGGACCTGGCGTCCGAGCGAGCGCGACACCGCGACATCGGCGCTGGAACCGCGCGGCAGATTGGGCTCGGACCCCGTCGCCACGATGACGATATCGGGACTGAGTTCGTGGATGCTGTCGGGCGTTCCGGCCTGACCCCGCCTGATGTCGACGCCGCATTCATCGGCGATGATTTCGAGATAGCTTGTGACCTCGCCGATATTGGCATGTTCGGGCTGCTTTTCAGCATAGCGGACCTGGCCGCCCAAAGCCCGGTCGCGCTCGAGAAGCATCACCCTGTGGCCGCGCCGGACCGTGGTTTCGGCCACCTTGAGTCCGGCCGGGCCGCCGCCCACGACGACGATGGATTTGGGCGAAGCGACCGGCGCCAGCAGCCGTTCGTTGACCTGACGCTCGCGGCCGGCCCCCGGATTCTGGATGCAGCGGACGGCCTTTTCCTGGCCCACCTGGTAGAGGCAGGCGTCGTTGCAGGAAATGCAGCGGCGCACCAGGTCGGCGCGGCCGCGGCGGGTCTTTTCCGGCGTCCAGGGATCGGCGATGAGCTGTCTCGCCATGCCGATCAAGTCGGCCTCGCCGGCGCGCAGGGCCTCCTCGCCCAGTTGCGGCGAGTTCATGCGGCCGAAGGCGATGACCGGCAGGCGGCTCATGTCCTTCAGTTCCTTGTTGATCTTGCGGAAGTCCTCCTGGGCCACGGCGGCGGGAGGAATTTCCATCCAGTAGCTGGAAAACGACCCGGCATCGGAATTGAAGTAATCGACGAGGCCGCTCGACTGGAACTGCTCGGCGATCTGGAGGCCGTATTCCGAGTCGTAGCCGAACACGGTGAACTCGTTGACACAGAGGCGAACGCCAAGTGGTACCGCAGTGCCTACCGCCTTCCGGATCGCCTCGAACACCTCGATCGACAGGCGCAGGCGATTTTCCAGACTGCCGCCATAGGCGTCGGTGCGATGATTGAAGAAGGGCGAGGCGAAGGAGCGCAGCAATCCGTCATGGGCGACCTTGACCTCGATGCCATCGAAGCCCGCTTCGACCAGGTTGCGGGCACTTGCCGCGAAGCCGTCGATCAGCGCGCGGATGTCGTCATCGTCGATGGCCTTGGTGCTGAAATGGCTCGACGGTTCCGGCATCTGGGTCGGCGCCCACAGGATATGCGGGGGACGTTCGAGCGAGGTGTGGCCGCCATGAGTGAGTTGCCCGAAAATCTTGGCGCCATGGGCATGGACGCTGTCGGTGATCCGGCGATGGGCGGGAATGATCTTGGGGTCCCAGGCATCGACGAAACGCCGCGACATCTTGCCGGTGGGATGGACCGCCTGGCTTTCGAAGATGATGAGGCCGACACCACCCCTGGCGCGTTCCTCATGATAGGCGGCGTGAGCATCGGACGGCATGCCGTCGAGATCGCCGAGTGCGGTGAAATGCGGCTGGAACACGAAACGGTTGCGCAATTCCACCGGGCCGATGGCGAAAGGCGAGAGGAGCAAGGGGAACTGGTTGTGGCCAGCCGCCGCGTCGTCTCTTGCGTAGGTCGGGACGAACAACTTTGCACTCGTTTCGCGCATGGCCCCGCTCTACGAGCAGTAATCGATTGCGCAAACGGTTGCACGAAGCTCGAATCTGGTCAAGCAAGAACAGGTTTTGAAACAGCCACGCCGCAATAACAACCGGCCAATCCGACTTCGTCAGCGGGTCTATACTTTCAAATACTCGTCCTCGAATGTCTGCCAGAAACTTGTCCGGATGAATTCGGCGGCTGGCGGTTCTAAACCCTGGTTCAACGGGCTGCCAATTTTCACCAGCAGGGCCGTTGCGTCTTCCCGCTTTACGTCGCGGTATACCCGGGTTAGATCGCCCTGTAGCCGGGAGATATCCGTCGCCGGGTTTAACTGCCCGCGAGACAGTTCCAGGATTCGATCCAGCGTCCGATCCTTGTAGAACAGGGATTTGGCGGCGCGCAGGATTGTCTTTTCTGTGTCGTTGTCAACAAGACCTGTTTTCCTGGCCTGGCGCAGGGTGGCGCGAATGTTCACCAGGGCGTGGGTCAAGGGAATGAAGCCGGTTTCCGCCGGTCCGTGGAGCAGTGCCACTTCATCGTCGTCGATGATTGTGGCGCCGCGGTAGAGGCGGTAGACGAGGCCGACGCCCCGCATGCCGAACCGCCACATCTCAGCTGCCCGAAGTGCGCCTGAACTGCTCGATCCGAATACCGGAACACCCTGCGACAGCGCCCACAACAGTTCCTTGTGCCAGACCGACGGTATCGACTCGAACAGGCCGTCCACGAGTCCGACGGCAGATGCCCCATCGCGCACGGCTCTTGCAACGTCGCCACAGGCCGCCGGCGGCAATACTGTCAAACCTCTCAACAGGTCTGGCGCCACGCCATGAAGGCTGGGTCCGGCAAGCACCACGGCGCTCATGGCGGCGATGCCAGCAGCGCACGGGCGCGCCTTCCGGGCTGGTACCACGGTTTCTCGAAGACGCCCTCGAGTTGCGGCGCCAGCACACGGACACAACTCAGGCCATCAATGGGACAAGGCAGGTCGGCGGATAAAACGGTGTCGAGTCCGCTGGCCTCAAGGCGGCGCAGCACCACCTGCAGATCCCCGGCAATCGTGTCGCCAGACATCGAGCGATCCTCGAACGGCACCGGCTGGCATGCGCGCGGAGTGGAAAACACCTTGGCCAGCACATGATTGCATTCCATCATGCGGTAAAGGTCAGCTTCGACGTCCTCGCGCACGCCGGAAATGATGGTGAGGCGGGCCTGTGCTGCCTCGGTCATGGCGCGGCAAAGTGCTATGTCGGCATCGGGATGGCATCCAGCACCGGCAATACGGCCAAGGCTGACGTTTCCTCCGTCATGCTGATCGTCGAGTACGCACAGGAAACATGGAATGCCGATATCCGAGGTAACATCCCAGATGTCGAAACGGAGGTTTGTCGCTTCGAGCAGTTCCAGCAGGTGCAGGCATCCGGGGCCCGCCAATGTGCGGGTATCGAGCGGAGCGCCGGCTCTTCCCTGCCGGTTCCCGGTCATCCAGAGCGCGATCGCGTCCCGCTCGATCACTTCGCAGAGCCCGTGCAGCAGTGCTTCATGGCGCGAATTGCCCGCCGCCAGGCCGTTGGTCGTGGTGACGAAATGGCCTTGGCCGGGAGGGGGCGGCGAGGAAAAGTCGGCATAGACGAGTTCACTCGGCAGCCACCGCGCCGGGCCGCCGAACATATCCGCGACTTGCGTCCAGGGGATAGGCTCGTCTTGCGGGGGAACGCGATGCAGCATGAGGTCCGGGACGGCGAATGCCGGATCGCGCGATGCCGATGGCAGGGTCACATGTTCGGTTTTGCCACCGATCCGTTCCGAGCAGAAGGATTCCAGCGCTTCCATCAGACCTGATGCAACGGCGCTATCGTCGGTCAGGCCTTTGCCCTGCATGACGCTGAGATTGCGCGACGCGGGCCGGACCACCATGACGACCGGTATGCCGATCCGGTCGAGCCCGGTCAGCCGCGCCACCCGCGTGATTCCAAGCTCGGTGGCGCAAGCCTGAACCTTTGCCGCCGTGAGTTTCGGGTCGCGCAGCCGATGCGTGCCCCACCTGTAGGCCTTGGTCGAAATGCCGATCTATCCAGCGTTTCCGTTGATCGACATATCCTGGCGGAACACCGCATAGTCGATGTTGATGGACTTCCCGGCCAGAACTTTGTTGAAGCTCGCCGCATCCCCCGGGACGAGCTCAAACTGCTGAAGCGAATTCTCGGGAATCAGATAGATTTTCCCGCCGAAGTCACCACCCACGTCCGGTTTAATCCGTACCAGCAAACCACCAAAGGTGCTTTGAAAAGATTCGGCCATTGCTTGCCCTCCCCACCCTGCAGGCTCAATCGGTCAGCTCGACGCTGCGAAAAGCCGCGCGCAATATCTTACGCTGGTTTTCCTGCACAAAGCAACTTTGCGCCAACCAGTCTTCAAGCCGGTAGTGGGGCGCTGCCTGGGCGAGCGCCACCACCGCTTCGCGAACGCCCTCGCCATCGCCCAGCATATGGCAGGCGGCAAGCAGCACCTTGTAAGCCATGGGCGGCCGGGGCCGTCCCAGCAAAGCCCGCCGCGCCGCCTCGACCGCCTCGATATAGCGCTCGGAGAAGAGGTAGCAATAGCCCAGCGCGCACAGCGGCAGGAAGATGCGGTCGTCGAGCGGACTGAGCCGGATGGCGTTCCGCGCGTGTTGTTCGGCGGTCGCCAGATCGCCGCCGTAAATGCGGATCATGCTGCTGCGCGCCCAGGCTTCCGAACAACTTGGGCTGATCTGCAGCGACCGGTCGATCAGCGAGATGGCGCCGGAGATATCGCCCCCGACCGACGCGATGGTGTGGGCGCTGAGATGAAGCACGGTCGGATCGTCGAAATCCGCTTCGATCGCCGAGCGGGCAAGTTGCAGCGCCTTGTCGATCTCGACTCGATCGAGAGCGCCCCAGCCCTGGTCCTTGCGGGTCGCATAGCACATGGAGGCCAACGCCAGCGCCGGGGCAAAGCGCGGGTCGAGTTCGATCGCCTTTTCCAGAAGCCGAAGACAGGCCTGGTTGTCATTGGACGAGATCGCGCCCCGATAGGGAAGCGCCTGGAGATAGCAGTCATAAGCGGTCAGGCTTTCCGTCGGGATCTTGCGCGACCTCTGGATTTCCGCCGACTTGACGTTGGGTTCGATGGCGCCGACGATCCCTAGCACCATGTCTTCCTGCAGCTCGAAAACCTCCTGCGTCGGCCGGTCGAACCGGCCGGCCCACAGGCCCTCGCCGCTTTCGCCTGAAATCAAGTGCAGGTTGATCCTGAGATTGGAATTGTCGCGCCTGAGGCTGCCTTCGATGAGATAGCGCACTCCCAGTTCGCGGGCGATCAGGCGCATATCGACATGGCGTTCCTTGTAGGCGAAGGACGAGCTTTTCGACACGACCGAAAGCCAGCGGTACCGGGAGAGTTCGGTGATGATCTCTTCGACCAGGCCGTCGATGAAATAGGGCTCGCTCTGCTGCGAGCCGAGGAAGGTGAAGGGAAGGACGGCGATCGACGGTTTGCGCGAACCGGGCTTGCCGGCGGCCGCCGGCTGGCGCGCCGGGGCGGGGGACGACGATTCCGACCAGCGGACCTTCACCAGATCGACCGGACGCGGAATGTTCTTGAGGTTAGCCGGTCCCAATTCGTCGAAGGCATAGGCGAGCGTGTTGGCGACCTGCTCGAACACCGGCAGCGTGATGCACACGCCGCCGGGATCGGCGACACTCTGCACCCGGGCGGCAATATTGATGGCGTTGCCGAACCGCGCCGTGCCGGTATCGATGATGTCGCCGAGGGCTATCCCGATCCGCATCCAGACCGGGCTTGACCGGCGCCGCGCGTTGAGCTTCGTCAGCGACTTCTGCACCTCCACGCCACAGCGGACCGCGTCCTCGGCGCTGTCGAATTCGATCATGAATCCGTCGCCCGCCTCGCCGAACAGGGTTCCGCGAAACCGCTTCACCTCCTGATCGAGGACTTTCCTGCAGCGCGACAGCAGCTTGATCGCCGCCATCTCGTCGCTGCCGATCAACCGGCTGTAACCCTCGACATCGGCGGAGAGGATCGCCCTGAGCTTGCGGGGCCAGTCTACCTTGACCATGGCTGGATACTTTTGGAACGCGGCATCGGCCGCATCATATCACGAAATGAATCAGGTATCGCGTCTCCGGCAATGATAGCCGGAAGCCCGGGGGTTGACCCGGCTGCATCCATCGAACACAAACGGACTGCCGGCAAGCCGAGGGGTATCAAGGTCATCGATGCGTCCAGTCATTCTCCACTATCATTATTTCAAGAATGCGGGTACGTCGGTCGATGCGATCCTGCAGCGGAATTTTCCAGGCCGCTGGCTTTCCGCCGAGTTTGAAGGGCGCGTCAACCATGCGGATGTGGGCCGCTGGATCCTGGCCAATCCCGAGGCTTGCGCCTTTTCCACGCACACGGCCGAGTTTCCCTTGCCGGTCCTGGAGGGAGTATCAATTCTGCCTATCGTTTTCCTGCGTCATCCGCTCGACCGGATTTTTTCCGCCTATTCGTTTGAACGAATACAAAAGTCGGACAGTTACGGCGCGAAACTTGCGAAGGAAACGGATTTTGCCGGTTATGCGCGCGCCAGACTTGACAAACCTCACGACCGGCATAACCGCAACTTTCAGACCTTCCGGTTATCGCTGCTCGTCCCGGCCGGCGCCGGGCCGGAAATAGACAGGGCGATGTTGGCGCTGAAACGATTGCCGTTCATCGGTCTGGTGGAGGACTTCCGCGCCAGCGCCGTCCGCATGAGCGCCTGGCTGCGCGGGAGCTTTCCGGAATTTCAGTTCTTCGAGGTTCGCAGGAACTTCACGTCAGCCGAGAATGTCAGTCTGGAGGAACGGCTGCCACACGTCCGCCGCGAAGCAGGGGACGAACTTTACGCCGAGCTGCTCGCCGCCAATCAGGACGATATTCGCGTGGTCGAGGAAGCCAGGCGGATCATCGCCGGGCTCGTTACGTCTGGCTGAACAGGCCCCTTAAGGCTTGCGTGGCGCCGGAATGGGAGTTAACCCGATCACCTGTTCCACAACTTTAATTAGAGGTTATGAAAATAGTTCCCAACCTTCAGGAAGCGAGGCGCGAGGCAATCCAATTCGGAACTAAGCTGAAGGACGCCGGTTCAACCGAAGCCGTCAAGAAAACTCTGTCAGCCAAAGGCGGAAACAATCTGCAGGACGAGAGAACACACCTTCGGCTGCGCGACCGGCTTCTGGCGGATATTTCGGCGGCTAAACCATTTTCCGCCATCCGGCTTGGCGACGGCGAAGGGAACATGTTGTTCTGGGGGATTCACAAGGACGACTATCCTTCCCTGGCGCGCCATTGCATGGATAAAATCTGGATCATCATGTTCGGCGCAAATCGTCCCCGGGACGAGAACTGGGATGATCTCTACGACGCTCTCTGCGCGGCGGTCCTCAACGCCGACTATCTTGGACTGCCGACACTCAGCCAGCACGGGCAATGTGTCATGGCATTGAGCCAGCCTCCGGAGCGGGGATTCGACATCAGAGGCAAGGCCGGGGTTGCCAGCGTATGGCACTGGTTCGAAACCATCGGGCGGCACAAGTTGACCGACACCACGACGGTAATCACCAACTGTCACGTCCATATTTCCTTTCTGCAATTCTATGACGCGCTGGCGCGGGCGGCCGGAAACCTCTCGTTGATTACCTGTTTCCCGTCCCTGCTTGACCTCCTGCATAAAAAATGCGGCGTGGCGACCGGGGAGACGATCTTGATTCCCCCGCAGGCCGTCAACATCAAGGGAACGCCGAATGACATTCATTTTCCGGAACGGTACATGGAAATCGATCGCCAACTGGACTCCAGGAATCTGAACGGGCGATTGTTCTTCGTAGGAGCCGGACTGGCCGGCAAGCCCTATTGCGACCGCATCAAGAGGCAAGGTGGAATGGCCATTGACGTCGGCAGCCTGATGGATGTGTGGATGGGCTACGGAGTTCGTCTCTATCAGTCGGCCGAGTTTGTAAACCGCCATCAACTGAGTGACAGTCATGCTGAATAAACTTTACGACCATTTCTGGGAACAGCTTCATGTAATTACGGGGGCAACCGGCAGAAACAAGAACCAGGCGTTCCGCGATCTCTACAAGGAGATTTGCGTGGAGCTCAAGCCCCAGCTGTTCGTCGAAATCGGAGCCCACGAAGCGGGCTTCTCGAAGTCGCTCGCCAGTCTGCTGACCCAGACGAAGCTGATGGCGTTCGAGGCGAACCCCTATGTTTATGAACGATTCGCCCGGTCCATGCCTCCCACGGTGCAATATCTCAACAAGGCCGTGGGGACCGATGAGAGCCCAAAGACGTTTGATATCCCGAGGGTGATCACTACGCGCGACGGTGAAATCAAGCTGTCCGAACATAATCCGGTCAGCAGCCTGCATAAACGCATCGGTGCAGGAGTGACCAGCACCGAAGTCAGTTGCGAATGTACAACTCTGGATCGGATCGTCGCCGGCAGCGGGATCTCCCGGAACGTGGAAGGCGTGGCAATCTGGATCGATGTCGAGGGCGCGGTGGGGGATGTCCTTTTTGGCGCCCATCAGTCCCTGAAGGAGGATGTTTCGGCGATCCTGGTCGAACTGGAAAGCAGGGCATCGTGGGCCGGTCAATGGCTGGCAAAAGAAGTGAATGATTATTTGGCACTGTTCGGCTTTGTTCCCATTGCCCGGGATTGCGAAACCACCTGGCAGTACAACCAGATCTATTTGAAGCAGCGACTCGTCACGGATCGGATGATAGGGCTCGTCGATGGTTATATACGGCGTATAGTCGAAGCTGCGCGCCGCCCCGGAGAAAAACTGGCGCCATAGCGATTTTTTTTAGGGTGCCGCGTGCCGAAGATCGCCGTCATCGCCAACTGTCAAGCAAGACCGGTCGCCAAGCTGTGCGGGCTGCTGGTGCCGGGATCAATCATCACCGGCATCGGTATCGTCCAACTGCTCAAGGCAAACGACGAGGTGTCGATCACGTCCGCCTGCGAGACCGCCGATGTCATCTTCGCCCAGCTCGTGCATGACACTTTCCCCGTTTCGTTCGTCCGCTCGGATGTGCTGCGGCAACGCTATCCGGGCAAGGTCATCGTGTGGCCAAATCTGTTCTATCGCGGTCAGTGCCCTGACTTGTTCTACGCGACTGGCCCGGCACACGAACGACTCATGGGGCCAATGCAGGCCTATCACCTTCGCAGCGTTTTGGAGGCCTGGCGCGCCGGAGTGACGGCCAAGGGCGCTCTGGCCAGCCTTGCGGACACCCCCCCGGATGCCGAGGACATCTCGGCAGTGTCGCTCAATGCACTGCGGGCCAGGGAGCGGAGCACCGACATCGCCGCGTCGGATCTGATCGAGGAAGAGTGGCGCGAGTTCCGGCTGTTCTTCACTTTCAATCATCCCCGCGCGCGTCTGCTGGAAGCGGTTTCGCGGCGTCTCTTCCGGGCCGCCGGACTGAATGCCGAGCCGTCATCGCCCGTGAGTTTTGGTGAACCGCTGGGACGCATCATTCCGCCGATGAGCGTTGCCATGGCCCACCGGCTTGGGTTTCGTTTTCCCGAAATGGCCGAAGCCATCCGGGGTCTGGTTTACCCGCTGCAAGCCGGGAAAGCACGCGACTATTCCTTAGATGAACTCGTTGAGACGTCGTACCAGGCCTATGACGATCAGCCGGAACTCGCCCGAAACGCGAAGCTGAGTTGAGCGATCGTTTCGGCGCCCACGGACTGCCTGATTTTTGGGCAACGGGATCTAGCGTGAGCGCCGATTGACAGCGGGTTCGGCTGCGGTAAGGTTGCGGCAGACGGATGAAAAACGTCTGTCACACCATGGGAGGATACAATGTCTTTAAGGAAATTGGTCTTGGGGGCCCTGATGGCGGGCGCCGCCGCGTGCGGTCTCGCATCGGCTGCGTCGGCGGGCGAATATGACGGCGTGACGGTCAATATCCTGACGCGGCCGGGCCCGGTCATCGCCGGCCGCCTGTCAGAGCGCGGCAAGGAATTCGAAGCGGCCACGGGCGCCAAGATCGTCGTCATCGAAGTGCCCTTCGCCGAACTGTTCCAGAAGATCCAGACCGACTGGACGACGGGCACGAATTCGATCGATGTCGGCGTGTTCGCCGCCGGCTGGGCCATCGAACTGGCGGCCGCGGGTCTGCTCGAAGACATGACGCCCTATGTGGCGAAAGACACCAAACTCGACGAGAACGACATCGCGCCCTATTTCCGCGCCTTCCAGAAAATCGGCGGCAAGAACATGCTGCTGATGGTCGATGGCGATTTCCAGATGGTCTATTATCGCAAGGACGTTTTGGAAGCCAACGGACTGCAGCCGCCCAAGACCTGGGAAGACTATCTGGCGGTGGCCAAGGCCATTCACGGCAAGGACATGAACGGCGACGGCACGCCCGATTACGGTTCGTGCATCTTCAAGAAGCGCAACGCCCAGTCGTATTTCGCCATCCAGACGGTGGCGGCGGGCGCCGTGCAAACGCAAGGCACGTCGCAGGGTTTCCACTTCGATCCGGCGACGATGAAGCCGATGGTCAACAACGAGGCCTGGAAAGCGGCGTTCGAGCTCTACAAGGAAACCGGCAAGTATGGTCCGCCGGAAGAGCTAAACATGGACATCACCGACACGCGCCCGGTGTTCAAGGCCGGCCGTTGCGGGCTGCTGATCGAATGGGGCGATCCGGGCCCGATGCAGATCGAAGCCGATGCCGGTGCGATCAAGGGCAAGCTCTATGCCGTCTCCGCGCTTGGCTGGAACAAGGTGCTCGACCGGGCGACCGGCAAGCTCGTGCCGGTGACCAAGGAGAATGCGCCGCATTCGATCGACGGCATCAATTACGCGCCGTTCGCCGCCTTCGGCGGTTGGGCCGGCGCCATCAATGCCAAGTCCGATCCGAAGGTCAAGCAAGCCGCTTACGATTTCCTGTCCTATATGAACCAGGCGGCGCAATCGAACGTCGATGTGACCATCGGCTGGACCGGCTATAATGCCTACCGCAACTCGCAGCTCGAAAATGCCGATCTGTGGGTGAAGGCGGGCTTTCCGCCGGAACTCGCCGAGAATTATCTCGGTGCCGTGAAAGGCGCTCTGAACAATCTGAACATGGCTTCGGATTTCACCATCCCCGGCGCCCAGCAGTATTCGGGCGTGGTGCTTGACACCGAACTCGCACGCTTTCTCGCGGGCGAAACCACGGCGGACGAGGCGCTGGTGAATATCGAGGCGGGCTGGGAGCAGATCACCGAGGACTTTGGCCGCGAAAAGCAGATCGAAATGCTCGGCCTCGCTCTGGGCTACTCCAACAAGTGATGCCCGGGGCCGTGGCCTCGGCTGAAACGCTAAGCGCCCGGCCGGACCTCAAAGGTCCGGCCGGCGTGCCCCGCGAGACGTGGAGCGAGTGGATCGACCGCCATGCCGGCTCGTTCTTCATCATGCCCGCTATCGTGATGATCCTGGTCTTTGCGATCTTCCCGACCATCGCCTCCATCGTCATAGCACTGTCGCGCATCAGGCCGGGCGCCGACGGCTACAATATCCGCTTCGTCGGCTTCCAGAATTTTTCCAAACAGTTTTTCGGCAACGAGCAGATCCACCTGTTCGGCCGCTTCAACGAGATGAGCGCGCTCGGCTGGATTGTGAGCCTCGCCGTCATCGCCTGGGCGGGCTGGTGGCTCTTCGGCTATATCCGCCGCGAGTTCACCTTAGTCGGATTCGCGGGCCGCATGATCACGGCGGGCATGCTGGTGGGCCTCGCCTTGATGTTCTCGGGAACGGTGCTTTCGGGCAACGCCTGGGGCACGCTCGGCACCACGCTCTTCTACGTGTTCGTCGGCTGCTCAATCCAGTTTGCCATCGGCCTCGGCCTCGCCTTCCTGTGCTCGCAGCCGATCTGGGGCAGGAGCTTTTTTCGCGTCATCTTCTTCATCCCCTTGATGATCACGCCGCTCGGCTGCGGTTACGCCTTCCGCATGCTGGCGGACACCAGGAAGGGCCCGTTCCAGCCGTTCTGGCACTGGATGGGTCTTGGCGAAGTCTCCTGGGCGACAAACGCATGGTCGGCCCGCGCCGCCATCATCATCGCCGACTCGTGGCAATGGATCCCCTTCATCTTCGTCGTCATGCTCGCGGCACTCGAAAACATCCCGCGCGACCATGTCGAAGCGGCGAATGTCGACGGCGCATCGAGCTGGCAGATATTCCGCGACATCACCTGGCCGCAGGTCATTCCGGTGGCCGCCACCGTGATGCTGATCCGCGTGATCGAAGCCTTCAAGATCGTCGACCTCACCAATATCATGACGTCCGGGGGCCCCGGCATCGCCACCGAATCGATGACGCTGCAGGCCTACTTCACCTGGCGGTCCAACGATTTTGGCTCCTCCGCCGCCGTCGCCTATCTCCTGCTTTTCGTCACCGTCGTGCTGTGCGCGTCCTTCTTCAATTTCATCGTGCTCAAGCAATTGCGGAAGACATGAGCGCGCCCGTCAAATTCGACGAAACGAGACGCGGGCTGTGGAACCGTCTGTTCGAGCCGCCGGCCATTGGCCGGATGGCGCCGCTCACCAGGATCATCGTTTATTCGCTTCTCGCCTTCTGGACGATGTTCGTCCTGTTCCCGCTCTATTGGGTGGTCATCACCTCCTTCAAGCTGCCGCAGCATGTCAACGAGGGGCCGGTCTATCTGCCCTTCATCGACTTCAGCCCAAGCCTTCATGCCTGGATCACGCTTTTCGTGACCGATGCCGGCGACACGCTGCGCTCCTACACCAATTCCCTGGTGATCGGCATCGGCGCGACACTTCTGTGCATGACCATCGGGTCGATGGCGGCCTATGCGCTGGCCCGCATCCAGTACAAGCCAAAGCTGGGATTGATCCTGATCTTCATTGCGCTCCTGATCGCCGTGACGCTGGTGACCGGCATCATGGGCGTGCCGTGGTATTTCACGGCGGCGGCCGGGCTTGCGGTTTTCTTCCTGCTCGTTCGCGCGCTTGGCAAGTGGTTCACCGCGACGCTCGGCAATGGCGACATTCTCTTCTGGATCATTTCCCAGCGCATCCTGCCGCCCATCGTCGTGATCATCCCGATCTACATGATGTTCCAGTCGGTCGGCCTGGTGGATACCCA
Source organism: Hyphomicrobiales bacterium (assembly GCA_031402975.1). Classification (GTDB taxonomy): domain Bacteria; phylum Pseudomonadota; class Alphaproteobacteria; order Rhizobiales; family Aestuariivirgaceae; genus Aestuariivirga. Next base: position 1,288 of record JANNSP010000227.1, on the reverse strand, counting down.
TATCGGACTCATTCTCGCCTACACCGTGGGCAACCTGCCGATCGTCGTGTGGCTCATGTATGATTTTTTCTCGAGCCTCCCCATCGAGCTGGAAGAGAGCGCCCAGCTTGACGGTGCCACACGCTTCGGCATCTTCTGGGATATCGTGCTGCCACTGACCAAGCCCGGCCTCGCCGCCACCACGCTCCTGGTCCTCATTCTCAACTGGAACGAATATCTGATGGCCGTTTTCCTCTCGACCTCGCGGGCCCAGACCATGCCCATCATGGTGGCCGCCAAGAATGCCGGCGAAAAGGGTATTTTCTGGTGGGAAATGTGCGCCATCATCGTGATCATGATCGTCCCGGTGATCGTCATGGCCATCATTCTCCAGCGATTCATCGCCAAGGGCGTTCTCCTCGGCGCGGTCAAGGGCTGACGATGAACACTGCCAATCCCAAAGTGCCGGTCACCTTCGACAACATCCAGAAAAGCTTCGGCGCCGTGCGGGTGCTGGAGGAGTTCAACCTCGCGGCGGAACCCGGCGAATTCCTGGTGCTGCTGGGGGCCTCGGGCTCCGGCAAGACCACGGCGCTGCGCATCCTTTCCGGTCTTGAAACCGCCACCAGCGGACGGGTGCTGATCGGCGACCGCGAAGTGACTCATGTGCTGCCCAAGTATCGCGACATCTCCATGGTGTTCCAGTCCTATGCGCTCTATCCGCACAAGACGGTGGCCGAGAACATCGGCTTTCCGCTCAAGGTGCGCGGCGTTCCGCGCGAGGAGGCCATGGCGCAGATCAAGGAAGCCGCGGCCCAGGTGCAGCTCGACCAGTTGCTGGAGCGCTATCCGCGCCAGTTGTCGGGCGGACAGCGTCAGCGCGTGGCGCTGGCCCGCGCCATCGTGCGGCGGCCTTCGGTGTTCCTCATGGACGAGCCGCTTTCCAATCTCGATGCCAAGCTGCGCGGCCACATGCGGGCCGAACTCAAGCACATGCAGCAGTCGCTTGGCATTACAACGATCTATGTCACCCACGACCAGATCGAGGCCATGACACTGGCGCACCGGGTCGCCATCCTCGAGCGCGGCGTGCTGCAGCAGTTGGCGTCGCCCGCCGAAATCTACAACAATCCGGCCAACCTGTTCGTGGCGCAATTCATCGGATCGCCGCCGATGAACATGGTGAACGGCGCGCTCGAAGGCTCGACGTTCCTGACGGAAGGAGCCAAGGTCGCAACCAAGGTGAAGGGCAGGGCCGCGAAGGCGATGCTCGGCATCAGGCCCGAGGATTGCGCGGTGGTGGCTCCGG
>JANNSP010000226.1:0-7553 GCA_031402975.1 Hyphomicrobiales bacterium | reverse complement strand
CGAGGTCGGCATGGTGTTCCAGCAGTTCAATCTCTTTCCGCACCTCACGGTGCTCGAAAATCTGACCATCTCGCCGATGTGGGTGGGAAAGCTGCCGCGCAAGGAGGCCGAGGAGCGCGCGATGGTCCAGTTGAATCGCGTGCGCATCGCCGAGCAGGCCAGCAAGTACCCGCTGCAGCTCTCAGGCGGCCAGCAGCAGCGGGTGGCGATCGCGCGGGCCCTGTGCCTCACGCCCAAGATCATGCTGTTCGACGAGCCGACCTCAGCGCTCGATCCCGAAATGATCAAGGAAGTTCTGGAAGTCATGGTCGATCTCGCCCAGTCGGGCATGACCATGCTGTGCGTCACCCACGAAATGGGTTTTGCCAAGCAGGTCGCCAATCGCGTCATCTTCATGGACCAGGGCCAGATCGTCGAACAGAATTCTCCACATGAATTCTTCTCCAACCCGAAAAGCGAGCGAACCAAGCAGTTCCTCAGCCAGATTCTGCACTGACTTGGCATGGCGGCTGGCGGGCGCTAGCGTCCGGGTTCGCTACCGGGGAATCATTTGATGAGATGTCTGACGCTCGCTGTTACCTGTCTGTTGTGGTGTCTATCCGCCGCTTCCGCCGCCACCCTCGATGATGTGAAAGCCCGCGGCAAACTTCGGTGCGGCGTCAATCCGGGCCTGATCGGTTTTGCGGCACCGGACGCTGATGGCAAATGGTCAGGCTTCGACGTGGATTTCTGCCGGGCGCTCGCCGCGGCCGTGCTGAGCGATGCGGAGGCCGTGGAGTATGTTCCGCTCGACGCCGTCGAACGCTTCACGGCACTCAAGAATGGCGACATCGACATCCTGTCGCGCAACACCACCTGGACCATGGAGCGCGAGACCAAGCTCGGCCTGCGCTTCGCCGGCGTCAGCTATCACGACGGACAGGGCTTCATCGTCAAGAAACTGCTGGGCGTCACCAATGCGCTCAATCTGTCGGGCGCCGCCATCTGTTTCCTGTCGGGAACGACGACTGAGGCGAATGTCGAGGATTTCTTCCGCGAAAAGGAGATGAATTTCATCCCCGTGATGTTCGGCAAGATCGGCGATCTCGTCAAGAATTTCGACGACAGCAAATGCGACACCTATACCGCCGACCTGTCGCAGCTTTATGCCATCCGCCTGCGACTGGCCAACCCCGACGACAGCATCGTGCTTCCCGACGCGATCTCGCGCGAACCGCTGGGGCCCACCATCCGCCAGGGCGACGACCAATGGTTCTCGATCGTGCGCTGGACGCTGTTCGCACTGATCAACGCCGAGGAACTGGAAGTGACCGCCGCCGGCGCGGAGGAGCTAAAGGCGGGAAGCAAAAAACCATCGGTGCGGAGGTTGCTCGGCGCTGAAGGCACCTTCGGCACCGATCTTGGCCTTGACGCCGATTGGGCGCTCCGGGCCATCAAGGCGGTGGGCAACTACGGCGAAATCTTCGAGCGCAATCTGGGCTCAGGCTCGCCGCTGCAGATCGAACGCGGCCTGAATGCGCTGTGGAACAACGGGGGACTGTTGTATGCGCCGCCGGTCAGATAAGGTTGACAATGTATGGGTATTTGTATAATTATACCTTTGAGATAACAATATGAACAAACCGCTCACCATCCGCAAGGTCGGCAATTCACTGAGCCTGACCATTTCCGACATCGCCAGGGATATGGGCCTCGGCGAGGGCGACAAGCTGTATGCGGTGCGAACCCCTCGCGGTTACGAACTCACGCCCTATGACGCCAATTTTGACACGGCGATGGAAACGGCGCGTGCGTTCATGCGCAAATATCCCAATGCGATGAAAAAACTCGCGCAGTAGGCTTCCATGATCTGGCTGACGAAGCACATGGTGGAAGCCTTCCACCGCGAATCGCTTGTCCGTTTTGGTGGTGCCGACGGATTGCGCGACGAGAGATTGCTGGAAAGCGCTCTGGCGCGGCCCGAGAATATTCATGCCTATGAGCCAGAGGCGGACCTGTTCCGGCTGGCGGCGGCCTATTGCGCGGGGATCGTCAAGAATCACCCATTTGTGGACGGCAATAAGCGAACCGGAACCCTGTCGGCGGTGGTTTTTCTGGCTCTCAACGGAATAGGGACAGAATTCGACGAGCCGATGATCGTCGCCATGATCGTCGGCTTGGCGGCGGGAGAGATTTCAGAAAGCGAGTTGACTGACTGGCTCAGGAGTGGGGCCGTCACCCGTCCGTCACGATCGTCTTGACCTTCCGGTCGTAAGGCACGAAGCCCAGCTTCTGGTAGAGGGGGAGGGCCGCCGGCGCGTCGAGGGTGCAGGTTTCGACGATGACGCGCTCCGGTTTTCTGGCCCAGCAGGCGCGGATGGCCTCGGCCAGAAACCACTTTCCAAGGCCTTTTCCATGATACTGGGGAAGCAAGGCCATGTATTGCAGTTCCACCTGCTTCGCATCGCGGCCGTCGACCTCGAGAAAACCGGCGGGCTCGCCCAGCGCGTAAAGCACCCAGATCTCAACGGCACTGTCGGCGATGATCGCCGCAAGTTCGGCGTCGCCGAGTTGCTTGCGGTCCACCCACCGATAGTTCCGGCCAGCCGCGTCATAGAGATAGCGGTAGAAGCCGACCGATGGCCGCTCCGCCCGCATCAGCATGAGCTTGAGATTGGACGGCGGCGGGAAATGAAAATGCGGCTCCGCCATCATTTCCAGATAAGTAACGGTCGTCTCGATTGTCGCCATTTATCGGCCGGTCGCAACCGGCGTCCCGGCGGCCGATCCCCACTCCACCCACGAACCGTCATAGAGCGCATGATGGCGCGCTCCGGCAAGTGTCAGCCCCAGCGAGAGCACGGCCGCGGTCACCCCCGATCCACAACTGGTGATGACGGGCTTGTCGATATCGATTCCGGCTTCCGTGAATACGGCGGCAATGTCACCGGCTGGTTTCAGCGTACCGTCCGGCCTGAGCAGCGTTGCATAGTGGACATTGCGGGCGCCAGGAATATGGCCCGCGCGCACGCCAAGCCGGGGCTCCGGTTCAGCACCCCGGAAACGGCCCGGCGAACGGGCATCGGCAATCTGCGCCGTTCCCATTTCCACCGCTTCCGAGACCGAAGCCATATCGCGCACCAGGTCCGGCCGATAGACCGCCGAGAAATGCCGTTTCTCCAGTTGCTGGGTCGGACCCGACTCTAGCGGCCGGTTCTCCGCTTTCCATTTCGGCAGGCCACCGTCCAGCACAGCGACGGCGTCGTGCCCGAAAACTCTGAACATCCACCAGACGCGCGCCGCCGAAAACAATCCGGCCGAGTCATAAGCGATCACCCGCGAACCGTCGCCGATCCCCATCGCGCGCAGGCGCGAGGCGAATTTCTCAGGGGTTGGCAGCATATGCGGCAGCGGGCTCGCCGTGTCGGAAATCTCGTCGATGTCGAAAAATCGCGCTCCCGGAATGCGGGTCTCGAGAAATTCCGCCTTGGCATCGCGCTTCGCCGTGGGCAAGTGCCAGGACGCATCCACGATGGCGAGATCGGGCGATCCCAGGTGGCTCGCCAGCCATTCGGTCGAAACCAGATTTTCGTTCATGCGAATACCATGCGGATGCGGCGGTTGATGCGGCCCTTGCTTTCGATCTTGCCGACGGCGACCGGCCCCACTTCGCCGGTCGAGCGCACATGGGTGCCGCCGCAGGGTTGCAGATCGATCCTGCCGTCCTCGCCGATAGCGACCAAACGCACCCGGCCTGTGCCCATCGGCGGCTTGACCGCCATGGTGCGAACCAGGTGCTGGTTCGCCGCCATTTCCTCGTCGCTGATCCAGCGGAACGACACCGGATGATCCTCGCGAATGAGAGCGTTGATGCGCTCGCCGAGGTCCTCCTTCTTCGGCATGCCACCCTCGGGGATGTCGAAATCGATCCGTCCGCCGTCTTCGACAATGGCGCTGCCGGTCACGGCATGAGGAACGGACGCGCAGAGCAGATGCATCAAGGTATGCGCGCGCATGGTGCGGTAGCGATTGTCCCAATCGAGGGTCAGCGTCACGGCAGCGCCCACGGGCGGAAGCGTGCCACCTGAGGCCGGCACATGCACCACGTCCTTGGCCACGTCATAAACCGTCGTCGCGATCGGCAAGTCGCCGCCGTCATAGGTCAGGGTTCCCTTGTCCCCGGGCTGCCCGCCGGCAGTGGCATAAAAAATCGTGCGATCCAGGATGATGCCGCCGCGCTCGTTGATGCCCAAGACTTTCGCCTCGCAGGACTGGAGATAGGCGTCGTCGCGAAACAGCAGCGCGGTCACGGCGTCACCTCGACAAACACTTCCGGCATGCTGGGCTTGGCTTCGAGCCAGGCCGGCACAGGCAGGTTTTTCTGGCGCAGGAATTCCGGGTTGAACAGTTTGGACGCATAGCGCGAGCCATAGTCGCACAGCACCGTCACGATCGTGTGGCCGGGGCCCATCTGCTTTGCCAGACGGATGGCGCCGGCCACATTGATGCCGGTCGAACTTCCCATGCACAAGCCTTCATGCTGGAGGAGGTCAAAGGTAATGGGGATCGCCTCGCTGTCGGGTATCTGGAAGGCCTCGTCGATGACGACACCTTCCAGATTGGCGGTAATGCGGCCCTGGCCGATCCCCTCGGTGATGGACGAGCCCTCGGCCTTGAGTTCACCGTGCTTGTAATAATTGTAGAGCGCCGCCCCCATCGGATCGGCAAGGGCTATCACTACATTCTTGTTGCGCCGCTTCAAACCCATGCTGACGCCGCCAATGGTGCCGCCAGAGCCCACCGCGCTGACAAAGGCATCGACCTTGCCGTCGGTCTGAACCCAAATCTCTTCCGCCGTCGTTTCGATATGGGCCAGGCGGTTGGCCACGTTGTCGAACTGGTTGGCCCAGACAGCGCCCAGCCGCGCCGCAAGCCGGCTCGAATATTTCACGTAGTTGTTGGAGTTGCGATATGGCACGGCCGGCACTTCGACCAGTTCGGCGCCAAGCTGGCGGAGCGCATCCTTCTTCTCCTGGCTCTGCGTCACCGGGATCACGATCACCGTGCGCAAGCCCAGCGCGTTGGCGACGATGGTGAGGCCGATCCCGGTATTGCCGGCGGTACCCTCGACGATGGTGCCTCCCGGCTTCAAGTCGCCGCGCGCCATGGCGTCCTTGATGATGTAGAGCGCCGCGCGGTCTTTCACCGACTGCCCCGGATTCATGAATTCGGCCTTGCCCAGAATGGTGCAGCCGGTGAGTTCCGACGCCTGTTTCAGTTTTATGAGAGGCGTGTTGCCGATGGCGGCAATAACGTTTTCCTTGACATCCATGGGGTAGGAATGCCCGAGCAAAGGGGTCCCGTCAAATCGTCTTGGGCGGCGGCTTGAGGGTGACGCTGGCCGGCAGCTGGTCTTCCGGAATGTAGTTTGGATCGGTGAGCTGGGCCACGCAGTCGCCCACCATGAGATAGTCGGAATTCGGCATGTGGAACCAGCGGCGGAACTGGGCCGTGTCCATGCGGCCGTCGAGATAGGTGTCCAGCACCAGCTGGCTGAAGGAATGCAGCCTGGACGGCAGGCAGGCATTTATCTTGGCGCGGTCCATGACCCCAAAGTGCCCCATTCGGCGGAACCGGCCAAGAGCTAAATCAAAAGGCGCGATCACGATTTTGCTGCCTGACAGGGAGTAGTATATTCGCAAATCCGCCGTGAACTCTCCGAAGTTTAACCGTTTTTTCGCGTCAGCTTCACTGTTGCCGGTGATGGCCGATGTGCTAGTTTCGAACCCGGACGGAAGCAGTCTCGTTTATTGGAGGATGACAGAAGATGACATTTCACAAGGCCGTGGCGCTGGCGGCGGGCGTCGCCTGCGCGGCATTGATGGTGGCGGGAACGGCCTCGGCGCACGATCCCAAAGGCAAGGGCGGACTGCCCGCGAAGTATCAGAAGCGCATCATGGAAGGCATGAAGGCGCTGAACGCGCTCGACAGTTCCGACACCGCCAAGGGGCTTTACAGCAAGATGGTGCAGTGGCCGCCGTCCTACGCGAAGCTGCGCGTGTGCTTCATGGGCGGCAACGACGCGAGCAATGCGAAAGTCGCCGAAATCGCCAATAGGTGGGCCGATGATGGCGGCATGGGCCTGAAGCTCGACTTCGGCAAGGCGGAGAGCCCCCGCATATGTGAAGCCGAGGGCCGCGAATCGCAGATCCGGGTGTCCTACAACCAGCCCGGCTACTGGTCGCAACTCGGGCAGAATGCCGTGGTCTATACGGCGCAGGAAGAGCCAACGATGAATCTCGACGGCTTCGACCAGGCCGAGCCCGCAGTCCTCGACGATGCGGAGCCGCGCGGCATCATCCTGCACGAGTTCGGCCATGCGCTCGGCTTCCTGCACGAACACCAGAGCCCGGCGGCCAACTGCGTGAACGAGTTCAACTGGGACTACATCACCAAGTATCTCAGCGGCCCGCCCAACAACTGGGATCAGGAAACCATCAATTTCAATCTGGCGCCATTCGCCGGCGAGGACCTGATGCTGACGGAATTCGATTCCGCCTCGATCATGCTCTATTCGTTCCCGCCCGAATACTATCTCGAGGGCGCCAAGAGCACCTGCTTCATTCCCGCCTCGAACAGCGATGTATCGCCGACCGACCGGGTGACGATCAACTACATGTATCCCTCCGACCCCGCGGCGCGCGTCAAGAATTTCGAACAGAGCAAGGCGCAGTTCGACGCGATCTGGAAGAAAGCCGAGGAAACCGGCGGCACGAAAGCCGTGTCGGTGAATTTCAAGGACGCGTTCTTCGGAGCCCGGGGAGTGGCGGCGGACGAGCAATAGGAACCAGACGATACGAAATGGAAAGCCCCGGTCACGCCGGGGCTTTCCGCCAACCGGGAAGGGCGTGAGCCCATGCGCTTGAGATGAAGCCACTCTGGCCCAAGGCTGAGAAATCCCGGTCGCGGTTGCTGACGGCATCGATCATCACCGTCGCGGCACTGCTGCTGCTGGCCGGCATCGGGCATCGCATCCTCGAATATTACGAAAGCCTGAGCGACAAGGATCGGTTGGCCGCTCTGTCGCTGGTCATGAGCGGGGTTCCAAGCGAGGCTCTGCCCGTGACGCTTCTCGAAGTGGATGACGCGACGCGCATTGCCTGGAACAGCCGGCAGGCCACGCCCCATGCGGCACTTGCGCTTTTGATCGAGGAATCCTGGCGCAAGGGTGCCTCCCTCATCCTCGTCGATTTCGATTTGACCGGCGGCACCGATGGGAAACCGGCCGATCCCGCCATGGCAAAGACCCTTCGAGACTATCCGCCCGGAGCGTCTCCGCTGCTCCTGGTACGGAAGATCGGATTCACCCGGGGCGATGCCGGAGCGGCTGAGACTGTCCTCGCCGCCCGCGTCAGCGCGACGTCCTATGATGAACTCGTCCGTGGCAAGAGCAATGTCTACTGGATCACCGCCCTCAACGATATCGAAAGCGATCGCGCGGTGAGGCAACTGCGGCTCTGGCAGACGGTGTGCGATGGATGCCCAAACAGGCCATCCCCCTCTTTGAGGCGGCA
>JANNSP010000225.1:0-11078 GCA_031402975.1 Hyphomicrobiales bacterium | reverse complement strand
GCCGGCGGCCTCAGCGGTTATTCGGTCGGCTCGGCGGGCGACGTTAACGGCGATGGATTCGCCGATCTCATCATCGGCGCCCCGGGCAGGGATAACTATGCCGGAGAGAGCTACGTGGTATTCGGCAAGGCATCGGGCTATGCTTCGACGATCAATCTCGGCAGCCTCAACGGCATCACGGGCTTCCGGCTGCATAACAGGGGTTCAGGAGACCGCACAGGCGGTTCCGTCGCCTCGACGGGCGATTTCAACGGCGATGGTTTCGACGACATCATCATCGGCGCATGGAGAAGGCTTGGTGCCGGCCAAAGCTATGTGGTTTTCGGCCGCGCGCCGGTGACGGCGGTGACGCGGACCGGTTCGGCGGGCGGCCAGTATATCAGCGGCGGCCGCTTCGCCGACACCCTGAAAGGACTCGGCGGCAACGACGCCCTCGAAGGCCGCGCGGCCGCCGATGCGTTATATGGTGGCACGGGAAGCGACACGGCAAGCTATCGGCATGCCCCGGTCCCCGTCATTGCCAATCTCGCTTCGCCCGGCGGTAACACCGGTGACGCGGCGGGCGATACTTACACGTCTATGGAGAACATCATCGGCTCCAATTTAGGCGACACTCTGACAGGCAATGGCCTTCCCAACTGGATCGACGGAATCAACGGCAACGATACGTTGAGCGGCGCCGGCGGCGATGACAGGCTCGATGGCGGCCGGGGCCAGGACGTGATGACCGGTGGGAAAGGGGCCGATATCTTCCGGTTAAGATCGCCCATACATAGCGCCGTGGGCGCCTTGCGCGACCAGATCATCGACTTCAATGCCGGCACGGCGAGCACGAGCATCGACAAGATCAATCTCCGATGGATTGACGCCAAAACCGATGTAGTGGGCGATCAGGCGTTCACCTTCATCGGTACCGCGGCGTTTACTGGCACCTCAGGTCAACTCAGGATCAAACTCATCGGCGCGACGACCATCGTCAGCGGCGACGTAACTGGCGACAGCATCGCCGATTTCGAGATCGGGTTGCTCAACTTCACCGATCTCGCCAACCTGACCGCGATCGATTTCCTGTTGTAGCTCAGGGCTGCTTCAGCGTCACCTGCATGGTGACGCTGGAGTTCACGTAGAGCGTCGGCGGCTGGCCGTAGCTGCGGTTGATCTGGGCCGAGACGTTCATGTTGGTGATGGCGCAGGAAAGCGCGATGGTGGCGCGGAGGTCGTCGCATTCGCGGGCTGCGCGTTCATACATCGAGCGCTTGAGGGTGCGTTCCTGGGTGGCGAGCAAAGCTTCGTTGTCGCTTGATGCCAAGACCTGGGCGCTGAAACTGGCGCTGACCTGAATGGTCTGCTTCTGCGCCAAAGCGGGCGTCGCGGCCATGAGGCAAACCAGCAGCACGAACGGGAGACGCTTCATCGGATCACCTCTCAGTCGCCGAACACCCGGCGGAAGATCGTGTCGACATGTTTCAGATGATAGCCGAGATCGAACAGGCTGGCGAGTTCAGCTTGCGACAGGCGCTCGGAGATTTCGGCGTCCTTGCCCAAAAGATCGAGGAAATTTCCCTCGCCCCGCCACACCGGCATAGCGGCGCGCTGCACGGCGGCATAGGACGCTTCGCGGCTCATGCCCTTCTGCGTCAACGCCAGCAGCACGCGCTGCGAATGAATGAGACCGCCGAGGCGTTCCAGATTGCGTTTCATGTTTTCGGGATAGACCAGCAGCCGGTCGATGACCGAGGTCAGCCGCGCCAGGGCAAAATCGAGATGCACGGTGGCATCGGGACCGATGCCGCGCTCGACGGAGGAATGCGAAATGTCGCGTTCGTGCCACAGCACGACATTCTCCAGGGCCGGGGTCGCAGCCGAGCGCACCAGGCGGGCGAGGCCGGTCAGGTTTTCGCTCAGCACCGGGTTGCGCTTGTGCGGCATGGCGGAGGAGCCCTTCTGGCCTTCGGCGAAAAATTCTTCGGCCTCGAGCACCTCGCTTCGCTGCAGATGGCGGATTTCGGTGGCGAGTCGCTCGATCGAACTGGCGACAACAGCCAGCACCGAAAAAAACATCGCATGGCGGTCGCGCGGGATCACTTGCGTCGAGACGGGTTCGGGCTTGAGGCCCAGTTTCGCCGACACATACTCCTCGACGCGCGGATCGATATTGGCGAAGGTGCCGACGGCTCCCGAAATAGCGCAGGTGGCGACTTCGGCGCGGGCCGCTACGAGCCTGTCGCGGGCGCGTGAAAATTCCGCGAAAGCGTAAGCCAGCTTGAGACCGAAGGTCGTCGGCTCGGCATGAATGCCGTGGCTCCGGCCGATGGTGACCGTGTGTTTGTGCTCGAAGGCGCGGCGTTTCAGCACCGCCAGCAATTGATCGGTATCGGCGATCAGAATGTCGGCGGCGCGGAACAGTTGCAGGTTGAAGCAGGTGTCGAGCACGTCCGACGAGGTCATGCCCTGATGCACGAAGCGGGCTTCGGGTCCGACGATCTCGGCCAGGTGCGTCAAGAATGCGATGACGTCGTGTTTGGTCTCGCGCTCGATCGCGTCGATCCGGGCCACGTCGAAGACCGCACTGCCGCCTTTGTCCCAGATGGCGCGCGCCGCCGATTTCGGAACGAGGCCCAACCCCGCCATCGCGTCCGCCGCATGCGCTTCGATCTCGAACCAGATGCGAAAGCGCGTTTGCGGCTCCCAGATCGCGGTCATTGCGGGCCGGCTGTAACGCTCGATCATCAGTCGAGCACGAAGGGAATGGCGATGAAGCGGCGATCATGGCCTTCGAAGCCGAAACTGTAGACGCCGATGATCGCCACCATGCGGTCGGGCGACGGGTAGCCCGCATGGGCCACCACCGTGTCGATATCATAGCCGGTGGCGCAGCCCCGTGATTTGGGCAGGCTGGTGTCGCGGTGAATCTCCTTCACCTCGCCGGTCAACATGCGTTTGAGCGAAACCACCAGCCCCACGGTTTTTCCCATATCGTCGGGGCAGCCCTCGCCCTGCGGCAGATCGACTGTGCCGGCTGTCAGTTCATAGCGGACTTCCGGCATCTCTTTGTTGTCGGGTGAGCTCGGCCCCGAGCTTCTGTACCAGCGGTCAAATGTTATCCGGCTTCGCTCCGCGATGACCTCGCCCGAGGGGTTGGAGGCGATGATCGCGGCCGGCTCGTTGATCGCCAGCGATTGCAGCAGGGGAACGGCTCGCGCCATCGCGGCCTTGTGGGCGGTGGCGATCCGCGCCTCCTCGTCGTCGAGCCGTTCGCGGATCGGCGTGCCCTTCACCCAGGTGTTGGCGACGAGATCGACGATGAAGATATCGGCATAGGGAAAACCCGATCCGTCCTGCACGCCATACTGCTCGAAGGCGAAATACCGGCTGTCCGGCGAATAACCGATAATGTCGAGATGCGCGCCGTCGGCGGCGAGGGCAGGAAGTGCCATGGCGCAGAGCAGAGCCGCAGCCATCTTGATCCGCATGTCAGAACGCCCGGAAGGTGATGATGGTGTAGGTGTCCCTGATGCCGGAGATCGACTGGATCTTCTCGGCGATGAAGCGGCCCACGTCTTCGGTCTCGTCGAGATAGAATTTGACCAGGAGGTCGTAGCCTCCCGCCGTCGAATAGATTTCGGAGGCGATCTCGGCGTCGGCGATGGCGGTGGCCACGCGGTAGGACTGACCGAGGTCGCATTTGATCTGGACGAAAAAGGCGCGCATGCGCCCGATGGTCGTTCACGGCGGGGGCAAGGTCAAGGCCGCATTTGACCCCGTGAATTTCGACTGGTTGACAGGCGGGCAATTGAACTTATGGTTTCACGGGACTCATAACTGAATCGGCGCCAGGACTGCCGTGGAGACTGCCATGACCCGATTAGCCGCCGTGCTTGCCATGTGTGCCCTGTTGATGACCGGAGCGGCCCATGGCGAAACCTGGCCGCCGCCGGCGGCGGACCTGGCCGTAAGCCTGCTGCCGCAGTCGGGCGACTGCATCGAGGGCGAGGAGTGCCGCTTTCTTGTCCATCTCGCCAACGAAGGCTCGGCCGAATTCGAGGGCAAGGTGGAATTGTCGCATCATTCGACGGTGCCCGGCGTTCCCGCCGGCAAGATCTCGTGCAGCCGGCGCGACTTCAACTCCTTCGCCTGCGAAACCTCGGTGAAGCTTGCCCCTCATGCCTCCACCACTGTTGCCCTAGCCGTCCGCATGCTGGCGACGCCCAGGAGCGAGGCCGAACATTGCGTAAGTCTCAGGGGGATGGCCGATCCGGTGTCGGCCAACGACCGGAGTTGCGCCACGGTGCGGCTCGGGATGATTGCGGAACAGTCGGAATGCGGGTCGGGGCAGACCTTGATCAACGACCGTTGCGTCGTGCTGGCGAAATTCTGCACCGGCGGGCGGAGCTTCGATGAGGCAGGTGGAGCCTGCGCCTGCCCGGCGGGCCAGCCGGTGTTCGACCGGGCAAAGGGTAGTTGCGCCGTCAGCCTCGCGGCACTCGACTGCAGCGGCGGCCGGGTGAATGTCGAAGGCGGCTGCTATTGTCCGGAGGACAAGCCGCTGTGGGACCGCGCCGCTTCCGCCTGCCGGAGCGAGGCCAAGCCGGTCGCGGTGGCCGTGGCGGAGCCTGTCATCGCCAAGCCTGCAATCGAGAAAAAATCCGTTCCAAAACCATCTGTTGTCCAGGCGCCACTGACGAAGCGGCCGGTTCAAGCGAGTGTGGTGAAACGGCCGTCACAAATCCACCGGGCCCGGCCGAAGCTGGTGCGGGTGGCCGCCGCACCGCCACCCAAGTGCCCGCCACTCTGGAAGCTGACGCGCGGCGGCTATTGCTGGCCGGGCTTCTGGATCAGCCCGGACGCATTCTCGCTGCAGCGTTGAACTAGCCCTGCTTCTCGGCCGCCGCCTTGAGCCGGAGCAGGCCCTTCTCGTAATCGGCGCCGATCCAGCGGTCGAACATCAGGCCGAACCAGCGTTCCATGATGCCGTTGAGCGTGGTCTTGAAGCCCCAGGTGACGGCGGTATTGCCATCGACCGTCGCCAGTTCGAGCGAGGCGCTGGCCTTGCCCATGTCGCCTAAGTCGAGTTCCGTCGTGGTCCGTTGGTTGTCGGTGAATTCGAAGATCGTTTGCGAGCCGCTGCCGACATCGGGATTGGTCGAGGTCCAGCTCATCTTCTGGCCCACGCCTGTTTCGGGACCTTCGAATGTGTATTGCGTCGCGGGGTCGATCTCGGCCCAGGGCGACCACTCGTTGAAGCGGCGCATATGACCGGCGATGGCGAAGACTTTCTCGGGGGGCGCCGCGATCACGATCTGGCGCTGCACCACGGCCTCGCCGGGCAGCAGATAGGCGCCGCCCACCACAACCACGACCACCGCGACGGTGATCCAGACGATCCATTTGAGAAATGTTTTCATGCCGTCCTCCCCCTCCATGGGTTGCCCGCATCACCCGGGCGGTGACATAGTAGGCGATGCGCCCAGCCATCTTCCACACCAATTTCAAGGCCCGGCCGTTCTGGTGGGAGGCGTATGAGCCCGCGCCACTGCCGGAGATCACCCTGCCGAAGGATATCCGCGTCGCCGTAGTCGGGGCGGGGTATGCGGGATTGAGCGCCGCTCTTGAACTCGACCGCGCCGGCCTCGGTGTCGTCGTGCTCGATGCAGCCGAACCCGGCTTCGGGGCCTCGACGCGGAGCGGCGGCATGGTGTCGGGCGGCGTCAATGTCGGCAAGCGCTATCTGTGGAAAGCGATGGACGCCGAGGACGCGGCACCCTTTCTCGCCGACGCCGCCGATGCCTTCAGCCATATCGAGAGCTTGATCGAGCGCGAAAAGATCGACTGCGGCTGGACGAGGAGCGGATATTTCCTCGGCGCCTGGTGCAAAAGCCACTTCGACGCGATGCCTAAGAAAGTGGAGATGCTCAACACCCATGCGAGCGCCGAGGCCTATCTCGTACCCCTCGAGCGCCAGCGCGACGAGATCGCTTCCGATTACTATCGGGGAGGGATGGTGACGGGCCGCGCCGCGCAACTGCATCCCGCTCTCTACTACAAGGGCCTGCTCGATCTCTGTGTGAAGCGCGGCATTCCCATTGCCTCGATGACGCCGGTCACCGGCCTGACCGAGGAGGGCTCCGGCTGGACCGTGGAAACGCCACGCGGGTCTATCCGCGCCGGCGACGTCGTCATTGCCACCAACGGTTATACCGGCGGTGTCACGCCGCAATTCCAGCGCCGGGTCGTTCCCGTCGGTTCCTATATCATCGCCACCGAGGAACTGCCGGCGGATCTCGCCGCCTCTCTCAGTCCGAAGGGCCGTTCGTTCGCCGATACCAGGCGCATTCTCACCTACTACCGCCTGTCGCCCGACAAGCGGCGGCTGATCTTCGGCGGCCGGGCCAAGTTCGGCCACACCGATCCGGTCGAGACCGCGCCCATCCTCTATCGCTTCATGCTGGACCGATTTCCGCAGTTGCGCGGCACGAAAATCACCCATGCCTGGACCGGCAATGTCGCCTTCACCCTGGACGAGATGCCGCATATGGGGAAATTCGACAACCTGCACTATGCGCTGGGTTGCAACGGGTCGGGTGTCGCCATGATGACCTATCTCGGCCACCAGACGGCGCGCAAGATCGTGGCCCGCGTTAACCGCGTTTGCGCTTTCGACCGCGCGGACTTTCCCGATCATCCCCTCTATAACGGCTCGACCTGGTTCCTGCCCTGGATCGGGCGCTATTTCCGCACCCGCGACTGGCTCGACCGGCGCGCGGATTGATTGTCGCAGTTTGATCCTGATCAAGTCCGGCAGATGAGAACGGGCGCATGGAAGAGGGGACGCAACAGGAGGGTTCCATGCCCCGCACGATCGAAAGCCGCCGCAATTTTCTGAAAGCCACCGGACTGGTCTCAGCGACAGCGCTTGCCGGAACGATGTTGACCCGCGGCGCCACGGCCGAGGAAGCCGCCGTCCAGCCGGTCAAGGCCGCCGCCACGATAGACATTTCCTCGCTGCCGCGGGTGAAGCAGAAACTGGTGGCGCCGCCGTTTTTGCCCGACCATGAACAAGTGGCCACGAGCGGGCCGAAAATCGTCGAGGTGACACTCACCATCGACGAGAAGAAGATGGAGATCGACAACGAGGGCACCGAAGTCTGGGCGCTGACCTTCGGCGGCTCGGTGCCGGGCCCGATGATCGTCGTGCACGAGGGAGATTATGTCGAAGTCACCCTGCAGAACCTTCCGCACAACGTGATGGAACACAATATCGACTTCCATTCCTCGACCGGCGCCCTGGGCGGCGGAGCCCTCACCAAGGTGCAGCCGGGCGAACAGGCGGTGCTGCGCTGGAAGGCGACCAAGCCCGGCGTCTTCGTCTATCACTGCGCGCCGGGCGACGTGATGATCCCCTATCACGTGGTGCATGGCATGAATGGCGCCGTGATGGTGCTGCCGCGCGATGGCCTCAAGGACGCCGCCGGAAAACCGCTCACCTATGACCGCGCCTATTTCGTCGGCGAGCAGGATTACTACATCCCGCGCGATGAAGAGGGGAACTACAAGAAATACACGATGGCGGGCGAGAACCTGTCGGAAGCCCTCGACGTGATGCGGACGCTGACCCCCACCCATGTGGTGTTCAACGGCAAGGCAGGCGCGCTCACCGGCGACAATGCGATGAAGGCCGCGGTCGGCGAAACGGTTCTGTTCATCCATGCCCAGGCCAATCGCGACACGCGCCCGCATCTGATCGGCGGCCATGGCGACTTTGTCTGGGAGGGCGGCTCGTTCAACGACAAACCCGAAACCAATCTCGAAACCTGGTTCATCCGCGGTGGTTCGGCCGGCGCCATGGTCTACACCTTCCAGCAGCCCGGCCTCTATGCCTATGTCAACCACAACCTGATCGAGGCCGTGATGCTCGGTGCTGCCGCCCATGTGGTGGTCGAGGGCGAATGGAACGACGATCTGATGATGCAGGTGGCCAAGGCCGGGCCTATTTCGTAGCCGGAGGGGGCGATGCGGGCCGAAGTCAAGGCGGCGGGTCTGGCGACGGCAGTGGCGCTGCTGGGTCTCGCCGCTCTAGCCGTGGCCGTGCCGGAACCGCTTCTGCCGGGGTTAGAAATGATTCCCGTTGGCGCAATTTCGGCCGCCCGCTTTGAAGTAACGTGGCAGGACTGGAAGCGCTGTCATGACGAGGGCGGTTGCTCCTACCTGCCGCCGCCCGGCCGGGTTGATCGGCAGATTGCTTTTCCGGTGACAGGAGTGAACCATCTCGACGTCCGGGAATTTCTCGGCTGGCTCAATCGTCGAACCGGCAAGACCTACCGCCTGCCCAGCGCCGAGGAGTGGCAATCGCTCGGCTACAAAGCCCCCGCCGCCAAGAAGCTGTTCACCGATCCCCGTCTCGCCTGGGCCGCCGATTACGGTTCCATGCAGCAGGTGTCGTCCAAGGTCCAGCCGGTCGGCCATTTCGGCGCGAGCGCCACGGGCATTTCCGATCTGTCCGGCAATGTGTGGGAATGGACGTCGAGCTGCGCCATGAAAGGCTTCGACGAAACCACATGCCCGGCCTTCCAGGTCGAAGGCCTGCACGAAACCGCGCTTTCGATCTTCGTCCGCGATCCGATGGCGGGCGGCTGCGCCGTGGGAGTGCCACCTGCCAGGATTGGAGTGAGATTGGTGGAGGATCTGTAGTTCTCATCCTCCTTCGCCTGAAAGGCGGGGGAGGTGGCATGCGCCGCCTTCGGCGCATGACGGAGGGGGTCTATCCACGTGGCCAGACCCCACCCGTCCGCCTTCGGCGTCCACCCTCCCCAGCCTTCGGCTGGAGAGGGAGTAGATCAGCCGCAACGCGCCTGCATGTTCCAGGCTTTGTCCTCATAGGCGGCGTCGCCCACGAGCTGGCCTTTCTGGCTGTCGGGGCAGGCGAAATAGCGGAGTGACGAAGTGGCGACGGCGACCGCGTCGTTCCTCTGCTTTGGCCCCATGCCTGAGACCTTCATGTCGAACAGCGAGGCCGACGCGCTGTAGCTGTAGTCGAGCCGGTAAGTCTTGCCGTTGTAGAAGATCGGCTCGGAGCGCGATTTGGTCTGGACGCCCTCAGCCGTGCCCTTGGTTATGCGCGCATCGGGGCCGCCGCAGCCCGCGATCAATAGAGCCACAGCGCAAATCAGGATGAAACTCTGGTTCATGGGCAGCGCTTATGCCCGCGCCCACTCGACGCGGCAAGGCCGCCATGGCATAGCGCCGCCCATGAGCTTCGATCCATCTTCCCTTCTGGTGCCCCGCAGTTCCTTAGCCGACGAGGGCGCCATCATCCGCATGGCGCAGAAGTCGCGTGACCTTCGGGCGCGTGGCCGCGATGTCGTAAGCCTCACGGTGGGCGAGCCCGATTTCGACACGCCTGAAAACATCCAGCGCGCCGCCGCCCAGGCGATAAAGGCGGGCTTCACCCATTATTCGCCGGTGCAGGGCATTCCGGAACTTCGCGCCGCGCTGTCGAAGAAGCTTTCCGCCGAGAACGGCCTCGATTATGCGCCGTCCGAAATCTGCCTGGCCAACGGCGCCAAGCAGGCGATTGCCAATGCCGTGCTGTCGATCATCGATCGTGGCGACGAGGTCATCCTGCTGGCGCCTTACTGGGTGTCCTACGAGATCGTGGTGCGCTTTGCCGGCGGAACGCCCGTGGTGCTGAGGGCAGGGGTCGAGGAGAGTTATAAAGTTCCGGCCGCCCGCATCGCCGCGGCGGTGACTCCGGCCACCAAACTGCTGATTCTCAACTCGCCGTGCAACCCAACGGGCGCGCTGTGGTCGCGGGAGGAACTGGAAGAGATCGCGGAGGTGGTGCGCGCCCATCCTCGCATGATGGTGTTGTCCGACGAGATCTATGAATACATCCTGTTTGAAGGCGCAATGACCTCGATCGGGTCGCTCGCCGGCATGCGCGAGCGCACCATCACCGTCAACGGCTTTTCCAAGAGTTTCGCCATGACCGGCTGGCGGCTGGGCTATGCCGCCGCCGTGGCTCCTCTCATCGGCGCCATCACCCGGATGCAGAGCACCATCACCACCGGCGCCAACCAGTTCGTGCAGCGCGCCGCCATCGAGGCGCTGGAGGGGCCGCGCGATGCCGTTGAGGCGATGCGCCAGCGCTACCAGTCACGCCGCGACCGGGTGCTCAAGGGCCTGCGCGCCATCAAGGGATTGAAGATTGGCGCCATCCCCGCGACCTTCTACGCCTTCCCCGATGTCTCGTCGCTGCTCCACGGCAGGACGACGGCGGAACTTTGCGACTGGCTCCTCGAAGAACACGGCGTCGCCACGGTGCCGGGCTCGGCCTTCGGCGCCGAAGGCTCGATCAGGCTGTCGTTCGCCGCGAGCGAGGAGGATATCGGCAAGGCGCTAGCGAGGCTCGCCGTGGCCTTCTCCTGATCACTCCGCCGCTTCGCGTTGCGGCAGTTCGGCCGGCTGGCGCTTCTTGCGGCGCTTCGGCATGGGCGTGACCTTGGCGTCGGGGGCGAGCTCTTCCACCACGACCGGCGCCGCGACAACCGCCTCGACGGGCCTGCGCCGGTCGCGCGCGATGTAAGAGTAGATGGCCGGCGTGATGAACAGCGTGAACAGCGTGCCGATGGTCATGCCGGCGGCGATCACGATGCCGATGTCGAAGCGGCTCTTGGCCCCCGCGCCCTGGGCGAGCAGCAGCGGAAACACGCCGATGACCATGGCGGCCGTGGTCATCAGGATCGGCCGCAAGCGCACTGCGGCCGCTTCCTTGATCGCCATATATTTGTCGTAGCCGTGGGTCTCCTGCAGCTTGTTGGCGAATTCCACCATCAGGATGCCGTGCTTCGAAATCAATCCGATCAACGTCACCAATCCGATCTGGGTATAGATGTTGATCGTTCCCGAGCCGATATTGACCGGCGGATTGTTCTGCATCATGCCGTTGACGTTGCCCAGAATCCACAACACGAAAAGCGCTCCGAACACGGTGGCGGGCAGGCCCACCAGCACGATCAAGGGATCGCGGAAACTTTCGAACTGCGCCGCCAGCACGAGATAGATGAGGACGAGCGCGAAGC
>JANNSP010000224.1:0-4513 GCA_031402975.1 Hyphomicrobiales bacterium | reverse complement strand
CAGAGGTCATGCCGAAGATGCCTTTGAGATCATCGCCGTGCTTGTTGATCAGGGTGGTGGCCTGGTTGAAGGAGAGGTTGTTGTCCTCCTGCGCCTCCACCGTCTCCAGCCACTTCATCTTGGGGTGGCAGGCCGCGGCATAGGCCGCCATCTCGGCGATCCAGCGCGCCTGGTTCGGCGTGGTGAAGGTGGAGGTGACGATGGCCACCGCACCCTCCTCGCCCGCTTCCTTCGCCATGTTGTCGACGAGGCCTTTGGCGATGCCGTTGAACTGCGCCTGGTTGACGAACCACTGGCGCGCGTCCGGCGTCGAGTTGGCGTCGTAGCCCACCACGTTGATGCCCTTGGCCAGCGCCTTCTTCAGCACCGGCGCGATGGCGACCGGATCGTTGGCAGCGAAGAGAATGCCGTCCACGCCGCTCGTGATGTAATTGTCGATGAAGGTGATCTGCTCGTCGATATTGGCCTTGGTCGGTCCATCCGTCTTGGCATCGACATTGCCGAGTTCGGCGGCGGCTTCGAGGATGCCCTTGGTCGTGGCGTTGAAATAGCCGATGCCGATCAGCTTCGGAATGTCGACGACAGTGATCTTCTTGCCCATGCGGTCGGGCGCGCCGGTGGGCTCGGCTCCGTCATAAGGCGCCGCCGCCATGGTGGCGGGGGTTCCGTCGCAGGCAAGCGGGCTCGTCGGCAGGTCGTCGCCGCCGGTCCACGCCGACTGGGCGAAACTCGCGCCGCTCATCAGGCCCAATGCGAGGGCCGCCGCTAGTGTCAGGTTCTTCATTGTTAAACGCTCCTTGTTGCGGTCCGGCTACACAGGGCGGCGCAGGCCCCGGACCTCCTCCCAATCAACTGCCGCCTCTGTTTCTGTCAAGAATAGCACCCGCGAGAACAGCCGCGATCAGCACGACTCCGATGACAACGATGGTACCGTCGCCCTTGACGCCGGAAAGCGCAAGACCGTTTTTCAGGGCCTGAATCAGGACGAGGCCCAGCACCGTTCCCACGATGGTTCCCTTGCCGCCGAAGATCGAGGTGCCGCCAAGCACCACGCCGGTGATGACGTCAAGCTCGATGCCGGTGCCCATGTCGGAGCGCGTCGTCGTCACCCGCGACACGAAGATGACGGCGGCGATGGCCGAGAGAAAACCGGCGGCGCCGTAAATCCACATTTTCGTCGCATCGGCATTGATGCCGGAGAAGCGCGCCGCCACCTCATTGGCGCCGACCGCATAGGTGGCGCGCCCGAACGGCGTGAAGCCGAGAATGACACCGGCGATCACCGTGCAGATGACCAGCACCCAGAGCTGCACGGGGACGCCCGCGATTTCGCCCTGGCCGAAAAAGTAGAACCATTCGGGATAACCCCTGACCGAGCGCGCTTCGCTGATCCCTTCTGCAAGGCCTCTATACAAAGCGAGAGTCGCCAGGGTGGCGATGAGCGGTGGCACGCGAAATCTCGTGATGATGAAGCCGTTGCCGATCCCCGCTGCGGTGCCGCAGACGACTGCCGCCACCATGGCCAAAGGCAGCGGCATGCCGACATTCTTCCAGAACACGCCGAGCAGGATGGCGGTCAATCCGAGGATCGAGCCCACCGACAGATCGATGCCGCCGGTGACGATCACGAAGGTCATGGCAAGGGCGACAAGGCCGACCTCCGACATCAGGCGGCCCTGGTTGAGCAGGTTGGAAGTGGTGAAGAACTTGTCCGACAGCATGGCAAGGGCGATCAGCGCCGCCACCGTCAGCAGCGCCAGGATGGTTTCGTGGCGGAGCAGTTTCGACAGCGTCACGTCGACCTCCGCCGGCGGATCATGTCGGCGAGCACGGTGGCTAGGATGAGGAGACCCAGCACGGCGCGGAGCCAGTAGGCCGAGACATTGAGGAAGATCAGCGCCGAGCCGATGGTCGCAAAGAGGATCGCCGCCAGTGTCGAGCCGATGACCGTGCCGGTGCCGCCGAGAATGGAGACGCCGCCGATAACCGAGGCGGTGATGACGGTGAGTTCGAGGTTCGGCGGCACCGTCGACTGGATCACCTGAAGCTGCGTCGCGAACAGGATGCCGGCGATGCCCGCGAACAGCCCGTGCAGCGCGAACACTCCCACCGTGGTGCGTTCGGCATTGAGCCCCGCGGCGCGCGCCGCCTCGATATTGCCGCCCACCGCATAGATGGCGCGGCCGAAATCGGTGTAACGCATAAAGAGCGCCGCGAGGATCGTCAGCACCACCATGAAATAGACCGGCGAGGCCACGCCGAAAATCCGCGCCTGGGCGATCATGAAGGCGGGCGGCAGATCGGAAATCCAGGCGCCGCCGGTGGCGCTTATCAATCCGCCTTTCAGGATCGACAGCATGCCGAGCGTCACCACGATCGATGGGATGCGCATATAGGCGACCAGTGCCCCCACCCCCGCATTGACGGCGATCGAGAACAGGATGGGCACCAGCCACGCCACCCAGATCGGATAGCCCGAGACCGCGAGCGTTCCGGAAATCGTGGCGATGACGCCGATCAGCGAGCCGACCGACACGTCGATATGGCCGGCGACGATAATCATCGACATGCCGATGGCGGCGACCGCGATATAGGCGTTGCCGGCGAAGATCGAATTGATGTTCGTGTCGTTGAGAAAACGCGGATTGTACAGGCCCACGACGATGAACAGCGCCACGATCGACAGCGCCACCACGATCTCCTGGCCGTAGCCGGTGACGAAGCGCTGGAACCCCGAGCGCCCGGAGCGGATTGGAACCACGGCCACGCTCATGCGGCGTCCCTCGCGCTGACCTTGGTCATCGCCGCACCCACCACTTCCGGCGTCACGTCTTTCCCCTCGAAGGAGGCGGCGATGCGGCCGCTGTTCATCACCATCACCCGGTCGCTCATGCCGAGCACCTCCGGCAGTTCGCTCGAAATCATCAGGATGGCGAGGCCTTCGCCCGCGAGTTTCCGCATGAGCTGGTGGATTTCCGCCTTGGCGCCGACATCGATGCCGCGCGTCGGCTCGTCCATGATGAGGATTCTGGGATTGGTCGCCAGCCATTTGGCCAGCACGACCTTCTGCTGGTTGCCGCCGGACAACTGGCGCACCACCTGGTCGGGGCCGCGCGCCCGGATGCCGAACTGGGTGATCGCCCGCTTCGCCTCGGCCAACGCCTTGCCGCTGTCGACGAACAGCCCGCGCGTCAGGCGCTTCAGATTGGCGAGTGCGATGTTTTCGGTCACCGTCTGCACCCGGATCAATCCCTGGAGGCCGCGGTCCTCGGGGATATAGGCGATGCCGAGATCGCGCGCGGCTCCGGGACTTCCAATTGTCACCGGCTTGCCGTCGAGCAGGATCGCGCCTCCGGTCGCGGGCGTGATGCCGAAGATGGTCAGCGCCAGTTCGGTGCGGCCCGATCCGACGAGGCCGGCGATGCCGAGAATTTCTCCCGTCCTGAGCGCGAACGAGATATTGCGCACGATCGATCTGTAGGACACGTCCTTGAGTTCGAGTATGGTCTCGCCGCTCGTGCCCTGCTTCACCGGATAAAGCTTGTCGATGGCGCGGCCCACCATCATCGACACGAGTTTCGTTTCGTCCACATCGCCGATATCGTGGGTGCCGACATGATTGCCATCGCGCAGCACCGTCACCCGATCGGCAAGCGCAAAGATTTCCGGCATGCGGTGGCTGACATAGACGATGCCGACGCCGCGCGCCTTGAGCCGCCTGACGATATCCATGAGGCGGAGAACGTCGGCTTCGGCCAAGGACGCCGTCGGCTCGTCCATGATGACGACGCGGGCCTCCTGCGACAATGCGCGGGCAATCTCCACCCGCTGCCGGTTGGCGACGGAGAGCGAGCCCACACGCGCATCGACATCGAGATCGTGGCTGTCGAGACTGTCAAGCAGTTCACCGGCGCGCTTTCGCATCCGCGTCCAGTCGACGCCGCCCCAGGGCGTTTTCGGCGTCTGTCCAAGAAACACGTTTTCGGCCACCGTCAATTCGGGAAACAGCAGCAGTTCCTGATGCACCGTGGCGATCCCAGCGTGATGGGCTTCGCGGGGCGAGGAGAAACTGACGGGCTTGCCGTCGACCAGGATTTCGCCCTCGTCCGGCTTGTGAAGGCCCGCCATGATCTTGATCAGCGTCGATTTGCCGGCGCCATTCTCGCCCAGCAGCGCGTGGACCTCGCCCGGCCGCACGTCGAACGTGACGCCGCTCAGGACTTTCAAGCCGACGAAGGACTTGCCGACCTGGTTGAGGGTGACGGCGGGCTCGGTCATCATGCCGCCGATGAGACAAGCGCGTGATCGGCATCGGCGATCACCAGGTTGATGCCGGCGGACCTGACCATTTCCGCAGCGGCGGGCTCGATGGCGGAATCGGTGATGAGCGTATCGACGCGCGACAAGGGACAGATCACCATGCTGCCGCCCGCCTCGAATTTGGACGAGTCGGCGAGGACGATGAGGCGGTCGGCGCGGTCAAGAAGTTTCGACACGGCGCGCGCCACCAGGG
>JANNSP010000223.1:0-7073 GCA_031402975.1 Hyphomicrobiales bacterium | reverse complement strand
GGGACGTTCTGCGAACTTTTCCAGCGTCTCGCCGCGCGCCAGGGCGCACAGCTCCAGCACGTCGGCGATGCGCTCGCGGCTCTGGCAGAAGACATACGGCACCTTGTCGGTGAGCGTCAGCATGGCGAAGGCCGCTTCGAGATGGCGATCCTTGACCTCGATATCGAGCGGCTCCACCGGCCAGCCATTCATCTGCACGGCATTGAAGAATTGCGTGAGCTGCAAAAGTTCGCGGAGGTCGGCAAGAGAGCCCGACCGCCTGCCGCGCAGGAGATCGGTGCAGTTGGGCGGCCCAAGCACGGCGGCGGTCGCCAGATAGTCGCCGCCCAGACGCATGCCGCGTTCGCCGTTGCGCGGCGTCAGCACCAGTTCCGCAGGCGCCGTCGCCAGCGCCGCTTCCACAATCTCGCGCCCCAGCCGCACCCGCCCGTCGCTTTCATCGACCAACGCTCCGGCTTCAGCAAGAATATCGCGGGCTTCCTTCACCTGGCAGCGGATGCCGATGCGCTCCAGGATATCGAGTGCGGCAAGATGGATCTGTTCGAGTTCGTCATCGGACACCAGCCTGGCGCGTTGATGGGGATTGGAGAGTTGCCGCCACGGCTTCTGCACGATATCGCCCACCCGCCGGCGCTTGCTGGGGGCACCCGTACGGGCGTTCATGGGTTTGGCGCCGCTGAAATGAGGGGCATGCATGGCAGAGTAGGAGTGGCCACAAACGCGCGCAAGTGGCTTCTGGTCTAGCCTTGGTCCTTCGCGTAAGCTCTGCGCCAATTGAACGGATTTGCGGGGACCCTCGGGTGACGGACAGCGCCGGTGAAATCGAACGGCTGACGCGGGAGCTGGGCGACGCCCGCCGGCAGCAGCAGGCGGCGGCGGGCATCCTCAAACTCATCAGCCGTTCGGCCTTCGATCTGCAAACCGTGCTGGATACCCTGACCGCGTCCGCGGTCAGTCTGTGCGAAGCCGATCAGGGCGTTATCCTCCGGCGCGAGGGAGATTTCTACTGCCTTGCCGCCAGCGTGGGCTTTCCCAAGGCATTTACCGATCATGCGAGGAACAATCCCTTCGCCGCGGGGAGCGGGAGCGTCGTCGGCCAGGTCGCCCTGTCCGGCCGGACGGTGCATATCGAGGATGTCCTCGCCATTCCCAATTACTCCGCCCGGGAATTCCAGAAGCTGGGAGGGTACAGGTCCAATCTCGCCGTGCCGCTTATGCGTGACGGGGTGCCGATCGGAATGTTCTCGGTTACCCGGCTCACCGTGAATCCGTTCACAGCCAAGCAGATCGAGTTGGTCGAGTCCTTCGCCGACCAGGCCATGATCGCCATCGAGAATGTGCGGCTGTTCGACGAGGTCCAGTCACGCAACCGAGACCTGAGCGAGGCTCTCGAACAGCAAACCGCGACCGGCGCCATCCTGCGCGCCATAGCGGCTTCGCCCACCAACATTCAGCCGGTGCTCGATGCGGTGGCCGAGAGTGCCGCAAGGCTGTGCGATGCCTATGACGTGGTGATAGCACTCCGCGACCCCGACGGCGTGTCGCTCCACGCGGCGGCCCATTTCGGACCTATTTCGCTGCCGATCATCAAGTATCCGATCAGGCGCGACTGGCCGGCGGGCCGCGCCTTCGTCGACCGCCGGCCCGTCCATGTGCCCGATTTCGCCGCCGCCGCCGATGAGTTTCCTCTTGGCCAGGAGATGGCATTGCGGGCGGGCTTCCGCAGCTCCTTGGCGGTGCCGCTGCTGCGCGAGGGGGACGCGATCGGCATCATCGGCATCCGCCGCACCGAGGTCCGGCCGTTCAGCCAGAAGCAGATCGACCTGCTGACCACCTTCGCCGATCAGGCGGTGATCGCCATCGAGAATGTGCGTTTGTTCGAGGAAGTCCAGTCGCGCACCCGCGAGCTCGGCGAAGCCTTGCAGCAACAGACGGCCACGGCGGACGTATTGCAGGTCATCAGCCGTTCCACTTTCGATCTGCCGGCGGTGCTCGATACGCTGGTGAAGTCGGCTGCCAAATTATGCAGCGCGAATTATGGCGGGATTTTCTTGCGCGATGGCGATAAACTCAGGGTTGGCGCCCTGCACGGCGCCCGGCCGGAGGACTTCGCGCTCTTTCAACCCATGAGCCCCGACCGCTCGACGCTTTCGGGGCGGGTCATGCTCTCCCGGCGAGTTGAGATCATTGGCGATGTTTTGGCCGACGCGGATTACGACTCGCGCTGGCTGCAACATCTGTGGGTCGATACGCGTTCCATGATGAGCGTTCCCTTGCTGCGTGACGGCAATGTGGAAGGTGTATTCACACTTTGCCGCCCCGAGCCGGACTCTTTTGCCGCCAGCCATAGCGCGCTGGTGCAAACCTTCGCCGACCAGGCGGTGATCGCCATCGGGAATGTCCGGCTGTTCGAACAAGTGCAGTCGCGCAACCGTGAGTTGACCGAGGCGCTCGAACGCGAGAAGGAAACGGGCGTAATCCTGCGGATCATTTCGAGTTCGCCGACCGACGTGCAACCGGTCTTCGATTCGATCGCGGAAAGCGCCGCGCGCCTTTGCAAGGCGCAAATCTGCAATGTCTTCCGCTTCGATGGCAAGCTCATTTACCACATGGCGCATTACGGCATGGATCTCCAGGCCCTCGAAGCATTGCGCGCGGGGTTTCCCATGGCACCGAGCCGCGGCTCGGCTGTTGGCCGGGCGATCCTGAGCGGGGCCGTCGAATACATCCAGGACTTGCAGATGGAACCTGGATATTTGTTCGTCGAATCCGCTCGTTTTATCGACACGCGCGGTGTCGTGGCGGTGCCGATGCTGCGCGAAGGCGCCCCGATCGGCGCCGTCGTTCTGGACAGGAAGGAACCGGGTTACTTTCCCGACCGGCAAGTCGAACTCCTCAAAACCTTCGCCGACCAGGCGGTGATCGCCATCGCCAATGTCCACCTGTTCGAGGAGGTGCAGCAGCGCAACCGCGAACTCACCGCGACCAGCGAAGTGCTGCGCGTCATCTCCCGCTCGCAGACCGACATTCAGCCGGTCTTCGAGGCCATTGCCGAGTGCGCCGCCCGGCTGTGCAACTCCGAATACGCCTATGTCCAGCGCTTCGACGGGACGCATGTCCACATCATGGCCCATTACGGCCTGACGCCGGAGGAGGACGAGGCCACGCGGCACCCGTTTCCGATGGTTCCGAGCCGCGGCTACATGAGTGGACGTGCCATACTGAGCGGGGAGGTCGAGCACGTAGCCGATTACGATCAGGATCCCGAATATGCCCACAAGGACGTCGCGAGAATGATGCATCTGCGCAGCGCCGTAGCGGTTCCGATGCTGCGCGACGGCAAGGCGATAGGCGCCATCGTCATCGACCGCACCCAGCCGGGCTACTATCCCGCGCGCCAGGTCGAACTTCTCAAGACCTTCGCCGACCAGGCGGTGATCGCCATCGAGAATGTGCGGCTGTTCGAGGAAGTGCAGGCGCGCAACCGCGATCTGAGCGAAGCGCTCGAACAGCAGACGGCGACCGGTGCGATACTCCGCGCCATTGCCTCCTCGCCGACCGATATCCAGCCGGTGCTCGACGCGGTGTCCGAGAGTGCGGCCAGACTTTGCGATGCCTATGATGCAGCAATACTCTTGCGCGACGGTGACCAGCTCGCCTGGAGAGCCCATTTTGGTCCCATTCCGATCGATTTTGTCTCCTGGCCCATCAACCGGGACTGGGTGACCGGTCGTGCCTTTGTCGATGCAAGGCCGGTCCATGTGCACGATCTGAGCAAGGCCGGCGAATTTCCCGTCGGTCAGCAGATGGCGCTGCGTATTGGCCATCGCACCATGCTGGCGGTTCCCTTGCTGCGCGAGGCCGAACCCATCGGCGTCCTGATCATCCGCCGCATCGAAGTGCGGCCGTTCACCGGGCAGCAGATCGACCTGCTGACCACTTTCGCCGACCAGGCGGTGATCGCCATCTCGAATGTCCGCCTGTTCGAGGAGGTGAAGGCGCGCACCGCCGAGCTTCAGGAGTCGCTCGAATACCAGACCGCGACCGGCGAAATCCTGAACGTCATCAGCCGGTCGCCGACCGATCTCCAGCCGGTCATGGATGTCGTCGCCGAGAATGCGGCGCGCGTCTGCGGCGCGACGGACGCCGTCATCTTCCGGGTTGACGGTGATGTTCTGCGCCTGGTTGCCTCTCATGGAGCTCTGCCGGTGCCGGCGAGCATCCAGGAACGTGGTTTACCGATCATCAGAGGCACGATGACCGGCCGCGCGGTCCTGGACCGGCGATCGATCCACGTCACCGACGTTGCCGCGGAACTGGAAACCGAGTTCCCCGACGCCAAGCCTTACCAGCAGGCTATCGGATACCGGACCGCTTTGTCGACGCCATTGTTGCGCGAGGGTGTCCCGCTCGGCGCGATCCACATTCGCCGGTTGGAGGTGAAGCCGTTTTCCGCCAAGCAGATCGCCCTGCTCGAGACCTTCGCCGACCAGGCGGTGATCGCCATCGAGAATGTGCGTTTGTTCGAGGAGGTCCAGTCGCGCACCTCGGAACTGACCGAGGCGCTGCAGCAGCAGACGGCCACGGCCGACGTGCTCAAGGTGATCAGCCGCTCGACCTTCGATCTCGATATGGTGCTGCAGGCGCTGGTGACGTCGGCCGCCAAACTCTGCGGCGCCAATTATGGCGGCATCTATCTGCGGGATGGCGGCAATCTGCTGGGGCGGGCGGCCGTCGGGCACGCCGCCGAGGACTTCGAGGAACTGACGAATGTTCCGGTTGTGATCGACCGGAAGTCGGTGGCCGGCCGGGTCGCCCTTTCGGGCCGGGCCGAACATATTCCGGATATTTTGGACGATCCGGAATGGGACCACGCGCGACTGGGCAAATTCGGCAGCTTCCGCTCGCTGATGGGTATTCCGCTGCTGAAGGAAGGCAGCGTCGCGGGTGTGTTCTTCCTGGGCAAGCCCGATCCCGGCGCCTTCACCACGCGCCAGGCCGATCTGGTGCAGACCTTCGCCGACCAGGCGGTGATCGCCATCGAGAATGTGCGGCTGTTCGAGGAAGTGCAGGCGCGCACCGCGGAACTGAGCGAGTCGCTGCAGCAGCAGACGGCGACGGCGGAGGTTTTGAAGATCATCAGCCGCTCGGCCTTCGATCTCGATGCCGTTCTGACGACGCTGATCGAGTCGGCCACCAGACTGGCTGGGGTGCACCGGGGCGTCATTTATCTGCGCGACGGAGAAGTTCTGAAAGCCCGCGCGCAATACAACACCCCCCAGGCGTTTCTCGATTTTCTCAAGACCACCGAAATCCGCGCCAACTTCAAGATTTTCCCCGGCCGCGCCTTCCTGACCGGCGAAGTCGTCCAAATCCCCGACACCGAAGACACCGATCTGCTGCTGGGCGAATCGCCTTCAGTGGGCAGTTTCCGCGCCGTTCTGGGGGTGCCGATGCTGCGCGACGGCCGGGTCGAGGGTGTCTTCACCTTCGCCAACCCTCAGCCGGGGACTTTCAGCCAGCGGCAAATCGAGCTGGTGCAGACTTTCGCCGACCAGGCGGTGATCGCCATCGGCAATGTGCGGCTGTTCGACGAGGTCCAGGCGCGGACGCGCGACTTGAGCGAAGCGCTGCAACAGCAGACGGCAACTGCGGATGTGCTGAAAGTCATCAGCCGGTCGGTCTTCGATCTCGATTCCGTGCTGGAAACCCTGATCAAGTCGGCGGTCGATCTGTGCCGCGCCAATATGGGCGGTATTTTTCTGCCCAGCGGCCAGTTTTTTTGCCTCGCGGCGCAGGTTGGGATGCCCCCGGACCTCGTGGATTATGAACTGCGGAACCCGTTTGCCCCGGAGCGGGGAACAACGACGGGCCGAGCCGTGCTGACGCGCTCGGTCGTTCATATTCCGGATGTTCTGGCCGATCCGGAATATACCTATACGGCCGCACAGAAAATCGGCGATTACCGGGCCATGCTGGGTGTGCCCCTTATTCGCGATGATGAGGTCATTGGTGTTTTCTCCGTAGGCCGCCGCGCGCCGGGGCCGTTCGCTGCCCGCGAGATCGAACTGGTCCAGACCTTCGCCGACCAGGCGGTGATGGCCATCGGCAATGTGCGCCTCTTCAAGGATGTGCAGGAGGCGCTGGAGCAGCAGACGGCGACGGGGGCGATCCTCAAGGCCATCGCCGCTTCGCCAACCGACATCCAGCCGGTGCTTGATGCGGTGGCAGAAAGCGCCGCCAAATTGTGCGACGCCTATGATGTGGGCATTGGCCTGCGCCATGGCGACGTCGCCAGAGTGGCAGCACACTATGGGTTCATCCCGCACATGCCGGGAGACCTGCCGCTCCGGCGCGACTGGCCCGCCGGGCGCGCCATGCTGGATTGCGAAGTTGTCCATGTGCCGGATATAGCGGCTGCCGCCGATGAATATCCAACCGGGCACGAACTGGCGGTGCAGCACGGCTTCAAGTCAGCCCTGGTTGTTCCACTCATGCGCAAGGGCGAAGCTATCGGCTTCATCGGCCTGCGCCGTACCGAGGCGCGCGCCTTCAACTCCAAGCAAATCGAATTGCTGACAACCTTCGCCGACCAGGCGGTGATCGCCATCGAGAATGTGCGGTTGTTTGAAGAAGTGCAGGCCCGCACCCGCGATCTCTCCGAGGCTCTACAGCAGCAGACGGCGACGGCCGATGTGCTCAAGGTGATCAGCCGCTCGGTGTTTGATCTCGATTCGGTGCTGCAAACCCTCGTTAATTCAGCCTGCAGCCTGTGCCGGTCCACACTGGGCGGTATTTTCCTGCGCGATGGGCAGGTCTTCCGCATTGCCGCCAATTTCGGCGGCTCGCCGGAATTCATTGAAACCCTGCGCCAGAATCCCATTGTTCCAGGGCAGGATACTGCGGCAGGCCGCGCCATCATTTCCCGCGCCGCAGTCCACATCCCGGATGTACTGGAAGATTCAGAATATCACTATTCTGCGGCGCTAAAGGCCACGGGCTACCGCGCGATATTCGGTGTGCCGCTCATGCGCGACGATGAAGTCATCGGTGTCTTCTCCCTGGCCCGAATG
>JANNSP010000222.1:0-5147 GCA_031402975.1 Hyphomicrobiales bacterium | reverse complement strand
CAATTTTATCAAGCAGTTCCGTGGCATCGCGACCCGCTATGAAAAGACCGCGCGCAATTTCCTCGCAGGCTTGCATCTGGTCTGCGCTCTCGCTTGGCTGAAATGATGACACGCCCTAGTCGAAGGCCCCCTCGCCCAAATAAAAAGGGCCGCTTCGCCAGCGGCCCTTCCGTGAGTTCGTGCCGTGGTTCCAAGCCCCACGATCAGGATATGCTCAGGCTGTGAAGCCGGCAATCCGCGCGAAACATGAACCAGACACTTTAAGCTCACTCGACATCGGATCACCTCCTTTCAATTGTTGAGAACGAGCCCAATATGGCACGGCGGCGCATAATCTCAAGTGATGATTTGCAGGAAGATGATCATGGTGGCGAGCCAGCCCACCGCGAAGGAGAGCGTGCGGACGAACGGCAGGCCGGACATGAAGCCTGCGTAGTGAATGACCCTGGCCCAGAAATAGATGATGGCCCACAGCGCGGTCGTGCCGTTGGCCGCACCCGCCAGATGGGCGACGAGCACGACGGCGGCGAAGGGCGCCAGGTTTTCGACGGCGTTGGCATGGGCGCGCTTGGCCCTCGCCGCCCAGGTGGGCAGCGGATCGTTGTCGGCGCTGTAGTCGAGCGTCGCCATCATGCCCGATTTTTGCAGGCGCGCGAGAATGTATGGAAGCCACATGAGTGCGGTGATGGCGGCCACCCAGGCCAGCATTGTGAGATCTGTCGTCATCGTTCCCCCTTGTCCCGGCCTGAATCAGCCAAGGGGAATGTAACACATCGGCGGGATTCGGGGAACGATTGGCGTCATCGTGCGTTTGACGGGATGAGCCACAGGAGAACGACGATGGACAAGACCGAGACCAAAAAGACGCAGCCGGAAGTTTTGGCCAAATTCGGCGAGGCGGCCCGCGACATGGACGGCAATCCGCACAAGCCCGGATTGCGGGCGAGCGATGAGACGGCGGCCGTGGCGATGGACCCCAAGCTGAAGCAGGACGCGGCTACGAAGGTGCTGCGCGAGGGCGTGTTCAAACGAGATGAAGGGGCCGAAGAGGCAATCGACAAGCTGCCGGACAGGATTTTGAAGAAGTAGCAAGGAAGGCCCTCAGTCGGCCTGTCGGCCACCTTCTCCCCCGCTGCCGCGCGGGAGAAGGCAGAGTGTATGTGCCTTCTCCCATTCGGAGAATGGGAGAAGGTGCCCGACAGGGCGGATGAGGGACCTTTTACAGGCGGACCGAGACGGTGCCTATGCGGGTGT
This sequence comes from Hyphomicrobiales bacterium, assembly GCA_031402975.1. GTDB lineage: Bacteria > Pseudomonadota > Alphaproteobacteria > Rhizobiales > Aestuariivirgaceae > Aestuariivirga. Next base: position 3,893 of record JANNSP010000222.1, on the reverse strand, counting down.
AATCCGCCACCACTTCGTCGCCGGGCATGGTGTCGAAGACGTCGGTGATGACGCCCGTCGTCACCACGTCGCCGGCTTTCAGATGTTGGTCACGCGCCAGGAGTTCGTTGGCGAGCCAGGTGAGCACCTTTTCCGGGCCGCCGAGCGCGTTTGCGCCGATGCCGGTGCATTTATCGACCCCGTTGAGCTTTACCTTCACTTCGATCCGGGCGTAATCATCGCGCGCCAAGGGCTCGACGCCCTCGCCCAGCACCAGGGCATGGTTGAGGCTGCCGTCGGCCACGTACCAGTCGACGCTGTCGCCGAAGCCTTTGGGAAGCCGCGGATTGACGATCTCGATCGAGGGATGGACGGTGGCCACCGCCGCCAATACCTCATCCACCGTGTAAGGGCGATTGCGGGGGCTGAGATCGCGGGCCAGCGTGAAGGCGATTTCGGGCTCGGTGGTTCGGAAGTTGCTGGCCAGCGTTTCGACATGGGCGCCGGATTTGTACAGGCGCTCGCGATAGACCGGGCCCATGATCGGCGTGGGTGACTTGAGCGCCGCCTGCGCCTTGAGACTGGTGCAGCCGACCTTCCAGCCGGCGGGGCGCCAGCCGAGGCGGTCGCGCACCGCGCACTGGATGGCGAAGGCCTCGGCCATGTCTTTCGGCTGGGGTCCCGGATATTCGGTGAGCTTTTCGCCCGACAGCCGCGCGGCAGCGAGGGCTTCGACGGTCTTCTGGTTGATCATGGCATTGCCCTTTCCAGTCCCGAGGGTGTGAATCGGTAAAGCGCGCCGTTGCCGGTGAACGACGAAACGCACATGCCGACAATCTGCGCGCCCACGTCTTCGGCTGTGGGGAGGGTCAACGGGTCTTCGCCCGGCATCGCCTGGGCCCGCATTTTAGTACGCGTCGCACCGGGGTCGAACGCGTTGGCGCGCGCGGGCGTCGTGGCGATCTCGGCGGCGTAGGTCTTGACCATCGCCTCGAGTGCCGCCTTGGAAATCGAATAGGGGCCCCAGTAGGCGCGGCATTTGTGGGCCGCTGCCGAACTCACGAACACGGCGCGGCCGGCGTCGGAAGCGCGGAGCAAGGGATCGAGCGAGCGGATCAGCCGCCAGTTGGCGGTGACATTGACCGCCATCACTTCGTCCCAGACTTTCTGATCGACATGGGCGAGAGGCGTCAGCTTGCCGAGAATGCCGGCGTTGCCGACGAGGATGTCGAGCTTCTTCCAGCGCTCGTGGATGGCAGCACCCAGGCGGTCGATGGCGGCGAAATCCTTGAGATCGGCGGGAACCAGTGTCGCCTGCCCGCCCAACTTCTGGATGTCGTCGTCGAGTTCCACCAGCCCGCCTTGCGTGCGGGCCAGCGCCACGACATGGGCGCCTTCGTGGGCCAGCGCCAAAGCGGTGGCGCGGCCGATGCCACGCGAGGCGCCGGTGACGACGGCGATGCGGCCCGAAAGGAGCGCCATGCGCTCAGCCCGCCTCCGCCAGGAGCGACAACTGTTGCTTGCCGCGCTCTCCGGTCAGGTCGCGCAAGGGTGTCGGGTAATCGCCGGTAAAGCAGTGGTCGGTGAATTGCGGGCGGAGCGGATTGCGGGCCTCGAAACCCATCGACCGGTACATGCCGTCGACCGAGAGAAAGGCCAGCGACTTGACGCCGATATAGTCGCGCATCTCTTCCAGCGAGTGGGTGGCGGCGAGCAACGCATTCTCTTCCGGCGTGTCGATGCCGTAGAAATCGGGAAAGCGGATGGGCGGGCTCGAAATCCGCATGTGCACCTCGCTTGCGCCCGCCTCGTACATCATTTGCACGATCTTGATCGAGGTCGTACCGCGCACGATGGAATCGTCGACCAGAACCACTCGCTTGCCCGCCACAACGGCGCGGTTGGCATTGTGCTTCAACTTGACGCCGAGCGAGCGGATGGTCTGGGTCGGCTCGATGAAGGTGCGCCCGACATAATGATTGCGGATGATGCCGAGCTCGAAGGGAATGCCGGCCTCGCGGGCAAAGCCCAAGGCCGCAGGCACGCCCGAATCGGGCACCGGCACGACGACGTCGGCGGCGATCGGCGATTCGCGGGCGAGCTGCGCGCCAAGCGATTTCCGCACGTCGTAGATCGAGCGGCCGCCGAGCATCGAATCGGGCCGGGAGAAATAGATATATTCGAAGATGCAGGGGCGCGGCGTCTGTTTGGGGAAGGGCCAGTGCGACTGCACACCGTTTTCGTCGATCACCACCACTTCGCCATTGGCGATCTCGCGCTCGAATTTCGCCCCGATGATGTCGAGCGCGCAGGTTTCCGAGCACAGGATATGAGCGTCGCCCAGTTTACCGAGGATCAGCGGCCTGATGCCGAGGGGATCGCGGGCGCCGATCAGCTTCTTGTTGGTCAGCGCCACCAGCGCGTAGGCCCCTTCCAGCGCCCGCAGCGCATCGATATAGCGCTCGACGATGCGCGGTTTCGGCGAGCGGGCGACGAGATGCAGGATCGCCTCGGTGTCGGAGGTCGACTGGCAGATCGCTCCTTGCGCGATCAGCTCCTTGCGCAGTGTCAGGCCATTGGTGAGATTGCCGTTATGGGCGATAGCGAGGCCGCCCGCCGCCAGTTCGGCGAACAGCGGCTGGACGTTGCGGAGGATGGTTTCGCCGGTGGTCGAATAGCGCACGTGGCCCAGCGCCACGCGGCCCTTCAGGCGGTCGATGACATTGCGGCTGGAGAAATGATCGCCGACGAGGCCGAGGCGCCGCTCGGTCTGGAAGCGCTCGCCGTCGAAGGAGACGATGCCCGCCGCTTCCTGGCCCCGGTGCTGGAGCGCGTGCAGGCCGAGCGCCGTCAGGGCCGCGGCGTCGGGGTGGCCACAGATGCCGAATACGCCGCATTCCTCGCGCGGGCGGTCCAACTCGAATTCGTCTTCCGTCATTGCGGGTTGCTCTGGCCGAAGGCCGGCTGCTCCTCCGGCGGATTGACGCCGGTGCCCTGGATGAGATTGTCGAGCCCTTGCGCTTCGTTGTTCTGGTAGCCCGGTTCATTCGAGTTGGGAGGGGTAGCCTGATCCTTCATCAGCGCGGTGTTGTTGAGGGTTTCCGCGATGTCGGGAGGCATGAAGGACAGCAGCACTTCACCGGCCTGGCGGATGTAAGGCAGGCTCTGGGCGTTCTTCACCCAGTCGTCCTGCTTGTCGAAGGGGAGCAGCCAGCCGTAGAACAAGTACGCGATGGCGACGAGGACGAAGCCGCGGGCCAAGCCATAGATGAAGCCCAGCGAGCGGTCGAAGGCGCCGGCCGAACTGTCAACCACGTAGTCGGAAATCTTGACGCTGATCACCGAGATGATGATGAGGACGATGATGAAGGTGATGGCGCCGACCGTCACCTGGGCCAGCACCGGCTTGTCGACATAGGGCAGAGCCAGGTCGATCAGCGGCTGCTGCTTGATGGCGAAATAGGCGGCAAGGGCGGCAAGTCCCCAGGCCACCAGCGACAGGACTTCACGGGTGAAGCCCCGCATGAGCGCCAAGAGCCCCGAGATGAGCATGATGCCGATCAGAATGAGGTCGAGAATTTCAAAGGGCATGCTTGAGTCCTGAGCCACCGGAGACCGTCTTATAGGCAGCTTTGCCCGGAGGTTCCAGACTCTGTTTCTCCTTCTCCGTGGCGAAGCCGGCGGGGAAGGTGGCAGGCGCGATACGCGCCTGACGGATGGGGCACTTCGGCGCTGTGTGAAAAGGCCCCATCCGTCACGCGCGGAAGTCCGCGCGCGCCACCTTCCCCGCCCGTCGGGGGGTGAAGGGTAATTAAGCGATTAGTCTTAATCCCCGGTCTTTCGCGGCACTCCAAGCGACGAGGTCCATGATGGTTTAGAGGGGTTTGTGGCGGAGTCCGTTTGCGATGGCCGGT
>JANNSP010000221.1:0-26432 GCA_031402975.1 Hyphomicrobiales bacterium | reverse complement strand
CGCCGCCGAAAACCATCTGCCTTGCGTCTATCTCGTGGATTCAGGCGGCGCCAACCTGCCGAACCAGCAGGATGTGTTCCCCGACCGCGAGCATTTCGGCCGCATCTTCTTCAACCAGGCCCGCATGTCGGCCAATGGCATCGCCCAGATCGCAGTGGTGATGGGTTCGTGCACGGCGGGCGGCGCCTATGTGCCCGCGATGTCGGACGAGGCGATCATCGTCAAGGGCCAGGGCACCATCTTTCTCGCAGGTCCCCCGCTGGTGAAGGCCGCGACCGGCGAGATCGTCTCGGCCGAGGACTTAGGGGGAGCCGATCTCCACACGCGCCAGTCGGGCGTCGCCGATCACTATGCGTTGAACGACGCCCACGCCCTCGACCTCGCCCGCCGCGCCATCGCTCATCTCAATCGCGCCGCTGCCGCCGCTCCACTCGAAACGCCGGAGCCGCCGCGCTACGATCCCTCCGAACTGCACGGCATCGTGCCTCCCGACTTCCGCACCTTCTATGACGTCCGCGAAGTGATCGCCCGCATCGTCGATGGATCGCGCTTCGACGAATTCAAGAAACTCTACGGGCCGACGCTGGTCACCGGCTTCGCCCATATTCACGGAATGAGCGTAGGCATCCTCGCCAATGCCGGCGTGCTGTTTTCCGAGTCGGCGCTCAAGGGCACGCATTTCATCGAGCTGTGCTGCCAGCGCGGCATTCCGCTGGTCTTCCTGCAGAACATCACGGGTTTCATGGTCGGGCGCAAATACGAGGCGGGCGGCATCGCCAAGGACGGCGCCAAGCTGGTGAGTGCGGTGGCCAACGCGGCCGTGCCGAAGATCACCATGCTGATCGGCGCGTCGTTTGGCGCTGGAAATTACGGCATGGCGGGCCGCGCCTATTCGCCGCGCTTCCTGTGGACCTGGCCCAATTCGCGGATCGGTGTCATGGGGGCGGAACAGGCGGCGGGCGTGATGGCCAGCGTGCGCCGCGAAAATGTCGAACGCCGTGGCGAAGTTTTTTCCGACGAGGACGAGGCGGCGGTGAAAGCGCCGGTGCTGGCCGAGTTCGAGGCGCAGAGCCATCCGCTCTATGCCTCGGCGAGGCTGTGGGACGACGGCATCATCGATCCCACGCTGAGCCGCGACGTGCTGGGCCTGAGCCTCGCCGCCACCCGCAATGCACCGCATCAGGAAACACGCTTCGGCGTGTTCCGGATGTAGCCGATGTTCAGGAAAATCCTCATCGCCAACCGGGGCGAGATCGCCGTCCGGATCGCCCGCACCGCGAGGCGAATGGGCGTGGCCACCGTCGCCATCTATTCCGACGCCGATCGGAGCGCGATGCATGTCGCGGTGGCGGACCAGGCACTCAGGGCCGGCCCCGCCGCCGCGGCCGAGAGTTATCTCGATCAGGAAAAAATCATCTCACTGGCGAAAGACAGCGGCGCCGAGGCCATTCATCCGGGCTATGGATTTCTCTCCGAGAACCCCGATTTCGCCGATGCCGTCACGGCGGCGGGCCTCGTCTTCATCGGCCCGCCAGCCAGCGCCATCCGCGCCATGGGCCTGAAACACAAAGCCCGCGAGCTGATGGAGAAAGCCGGCGTTCCCGTCCTCCCCGGCTCCACCGGCGATACTCAGGACACGGAGCATCTGGCCAGCGAGGCCGCCCGCATCGGCTATCCGGTGCTGATCAAGCCGGTCGCCGGCGGCGGCGGCAAAGGCATGCACCGCGTCGATGATCCCGGCGATCTTGCCGAAGCGATCGCGCGGGCCAGGCGCGAAGCCATCTCGTCATTCGGCGACGGTGGCCTGCTTCTCGAAAAATTTCTCGCCAAGGCGCGCCACATCGAAATCCAGGTCTTCGCCGACGCCCGAGGCAACACGGTCCACCTGTTCGAACGCGACTGCTCGCTGCAGCGCCGCCACCAGAAGGTGATCGAGGAAGCGCCCGCGCCGGGCATGACGCCGGACATGCGCAACGCCATGGGCACGGCTGCGGTGGAAGCGGCAAGGGCTGTGGGCTATGTGGGCGCCGGCACGATCGAGTTCATCGCCGATGTGTCGGAAGGCCTCAACCCTGATCGTTTCTATTTCATGGAAATGAACACGCGTTTGCAGGTCGAACACCCGGTCACCGAAACGATCACCGGCGTCGATCTGGTCGAATGGCAGTTGCGCGTGGCCGCGGGCGAGCCACTGCCGCTTCGCCAATCGCAGCTCATGATGACGGGCCACGCCATCGAGGCGCGCATTTACGCCGAAGACCCGGCGCGAAACTTCCAGCCGCAGACCGGGCGCCTGACGCAACTCAAATTTCCCGCGGGCGCGCGCATCGATTCCGGCGTGCGCGAGGGCGACATCATCACGCCGCATTACGATCCGCTCATCGCCAAGCTCATCGTACACGGACGAAACCGCGCCGTCGCCATGCGCCGCCTTAGCCAGGCGCTGGCGCAAATCCGGATTGCCGGCTGCCGCACCAATCTCGATTTCCTCAACCGCCTGGCGCGCCATCCGGAATTTGCGGGCGAAGCCGTCGACATAGGGTTCATCGGACGCCATATCGACAGCCTGACGGCGGAGCCCAGTCCACCCCTGGAAGCCGTCGCCGCTTCCATGCTGCACGCCTTGGGTTATCTCGCAAAACCTGCAACGCACTCGCCGTTCGACACGCTTACGAACTTTCGTCTGTGGCCCGGCGACAGGCTGAGGGCGGACTTCACGCCGGGCGAGTTGCAGGATGCGGGCCGAGGCAAGTTCCTGTTCCGCGACGGCGAACGCAGTCTCGCATTTACACTCCTGTCGCACACCGAAGACGCCCTGCAGTTCGATCTCGGCCCAAGCATCGTGTCGATCACATACTCTCACAGCGGCGGTACGCTGACGATCGGCTTCGACGGCTCCACCTATCGGTTCGACAAACCCGAGACCGAATCCTCAGCGGGTGAAAATGAAGACGGAAGCGGCCTCTTGATCGCGCCCATGCCGGGGCTGGTGCGCGATGTCCGCGTCAGGCCGGGCGACAGAGTGGAGCGCCACGACACCATCGCCGTCACCGAATCGATGAAGATGGAATTCTCCCTCAAGGCGCCGCGTGGCGGTACGGTCACCGCCGTCAATGTCGCCGCCGGCGACCAGATCGAGGAAGGCGCCGTGATCGCCATGATCGAGGCCGGCGATGCCTGACAGCTTCGTCACCCTGTGCGAAGTGGGCCCGCGCGACGGACTGCAGAACGAACCCGCGATGGTTTCGACCGAAGACAAGGTTCATCTGATCGATCTCCTGTCGGCTACGGGCCTGCGCTATATCGAGGCCGCCAGTTTCGTCTCGCCAAAATGGGTGCCTCGGATGGCCGGCGGCAGCGATGTCCTCGCCGCGATCAAGCGAAGCCCCGGCGTCGTCTATGCGGCGCTCACCCCCAATCTCCGGGGATTCGAGGACGCCGTCCAAGCCGAAGCCGACGAGGTCGCGGTCTTCGCGTCCGCCTCCGAGACGTTCAGCAGCAAGAACATCAACTGCTCGATCGAGGAGAGCCTCAACCGCTATCGCGACATCTGCGCCGGTGCCCGGGCCATCGCCAAGCCGGTTCGCGGTTATGTCTCCTGCGCTGTGGCTTGCCCGTATGAAGGACCAATCGCGCCCGAGGCCGTCCGCCGCGTGGCGGACTCGTTGCTCGCCATGGGCTGCCGCGAAATCTCGCTCGGCGATACGATCGGCGTTGCCACCCCGGAGGATATCGCGAGACTGCTCGATCTTCTCTTCGATGGCATTCCAGCCTCCAGGTTCGCCGGGCATTTCCACGACACATCTGGCCGCGCCATCGACTGCATCGAAGCGAGCCTTGACCGCGGCCTGCGCGTCTTCGATTGCTCCGTGGGCGGAGCAGGTGGCTGTCCCTTCGCCCCCGGAGCCAAGGGCAATGTGGCAACGGAAAAAGTCGTGGAGATGCTCGAGGCCAGGGGCTTCGCCACCGGCATCGACAGGGCCGCTCTTCAAACAGCCAGAACCCACATGATGCAAATTCTGAAACGTGCCGCATGAGTTACGAAACCATCACGCTCGACACCGATCGGCGCGGCATCGCCCGCCTGGTGCTGAACCGGCCTGAAAAGCAGAACGCCTTTAACGGCGCCATGATCGGCGACCTGACCGAGGCCGCCCGAATACTTTCGGGGGATGCTACAGTCCGCGTTGTGGTCCTGTCGGCCAATGGCAAGAGTTTCTGCGCCGGCGGCGATCTTGGCTGGATGCGGGACCAGTTCAATGCAACGCGCGCCGCCCGCTTGGCCGAGGCGACCCGCCTCGCCACCATGTTGCGAAGTCTCGACGAACTGCCGAAACTCCTGATCGGCGTCGTCGAAGGTCAGGCTTTCGGCGGCGGCGTCGGCCTGACGTCCATTTGCGATATCGTTCTCTCCACGCCGGAGACAAAATTCGCGCTGACCGAAACGCGGCTCGGCCTGCTCCCCGCCACCATCGCGCCCTTCGTTCTGGCCCGCATCGGCTTGAGCCATGCACGCCGTTTCGCGCTCAATTCAAATCCCTTCAGCGCCGAACAGGCCCGCGCCATGGGCCTCGTCTCGGAAATCCACGAACCGGACAAAATCGCCGCGGCGCTGGAACAGCAGATTGCCCTCGCCCTCGCCTGCGCGCCGGGCGCCATCGCCGATGCCAAGCGCCTGTTCCGCGATCTCGCCAGCGGCGCGTTGAGCCAGCCGGCCACTCCGGAAATTCTCGCCAGCCGCTGGGAGACGGATGAGGCGCGCCAGGGCATCGAAGCTTTCTTCAACCGCGCGAGGCCGCCATGGGCAAAGTAGCAACGGACCCCATCGTCATCGTCGCCGCTATCCGCACCCCCATCGGCGGCTTTCAGGGCGCGCTCGCCTCGCTCGCCGCGCCGAAGCTCGGATCGATCGCCATCGCGGCGGCGCTCAAGACAGCAGCGCTCGAAACCGTGGACGAGGTCTTCATGGGCAATGTGCTGCCCGCGGGCGTAGGCCAGAATCCGGCGCGGCAGGCGGCGCTCGGTGGCGGACTCCAGATCAGTGTCCCCGCGACCACGGTGTCGAAAGTCTGCGGCTCGGGCATGAAGGCGCTAATGCTGGCCCACGACTCGATCATCGCCGGGAGCAATGCCTGCGTTCTCGCCGGCGGCATGGAATCGATGAGCAACGCGCCCTATCTGTTGCCCAAGGCGCGCGGCGGCTTCCGCCTGGGGCATGGCGAGGTCAAGGATCACATGTTCACCGACGGGTTGGAGGACGCCTATTCCAGCCGTCTCATGGGCACCTATGCCGAGGACACGGCGGAAGCCTATCAATTCTCGCGCGCCGATCAGGACGCCTATTCGCTGCGCTCGCTCGAACGCGCGCTGGCGGCGGACTTCACCCAGGAGATGGTACCGATCAACGAACCGGGCACCCGCGTGCCGGTGAAACTCGCGCGCGACGAACAGCCGGCCAAAGCCGATCCCGCCCGCATCGCGCAACTCCGCCCCGCCTTCCGCGAAGGGGGCACGGTCACAGCCGCCAATTCATCATCGATCTCCGATGGTGCCGCGGCCCTTATTCTGATGCGCGCCTCGGAAGCCGCCCGGCGCGGCATAACACCCTTGGCCGCAATCGCCGGTCATGCGGGCCACGCGCGCGAGCCCGGCCAGTTCACCACTGCACCCATCGGCGCCATCAACGCACTTCTCGAAAAGCTCAGCTGGCGCAAAGCGGACGTCGATCTCTACGAAATCAACGAGGCCTTCGCCGTCGTCGCCCTGGCGGCGATGCGCGACCTGTCGCTGCCCGCCGACATCGTCAATGTCAACGGCGGCGCCTGCGCCATGGGCCATCCGATCGGCGCCTCAGGCGCGCGGATCGTGGTCACTTTGCTCCACGCCATGAGAGCAAGAAACGCACGCAAGGGCATCGCGTCCCTCTGCATCGGTGGCGGCGAGGCCACCGCCATCGGTCTTGAATTGTTCGAAGGATGATCCGTTGACAGACTATCCCCGCGACATGAAGGGCTACGGCCGCGCCATCCCCGATCCCCGCTGGCCCGATGGGGCGCGGATCGCCGTGCAGTTCGTGCTCAACTACGAAGAAGGCGGCGAGAACAACATTCTCCATGGCGATCCGGCGTCGGAAGCCTTCCTCTCCGAAATCGTGGGCGCCGCGGCGTGGCCGGGATTGCGCCACTGGAACATGGAATCGATCTATGAATATGGGGCGCGCGCAGGCTTCTGGCGGCTGTGGCGCATGTTCACCACCCGCCGCGTACCGCTCACGATTTATGGTGTCGCCACCGCTTTGGAGCGATCTCCGGATCAGGTCGAGGCGATGCTGGAAGCGGGCTGGGAGATTGCCAGTCACGGGTTCAAATGGATCGAGCACCGCGACATGAGCGAGGCCGACGAACGCCTCGCCATGGCGGAAGCAATCCGCATCCACACGAAACTGACGGGCGAGCGCCCGCTGGGCTGGTACACCGGCCGCTGCTCGATGAACACCACGAAGCTGGTGATGGAAGACGGCGGCTTCCTCTATTCCTCCGACGACTATTCCGACGACCTGCCCTACTGGCTGAAGCGCCCGGACGGCGGCCGCCACCTGATTATTCCGTACACGCTCGATTGCAACGACATGCGCTTCGCCACGCCGCAAGGGTTCAACACCGGCGAGCACTTCTTCACTTATCTCAAGGACAGTTTCGACTGTCTCTACGAGGAAGGGTGCCGGGGCTCGCCCAAGATGCTGTCGGTCGGCCTCCACTGCCGCCTCGCGGGTAGGCCGGGCCGCGCCCTGGGGCTGGCGAAATTCGTCGACTACGTTTTGTCACATGAAAAAGTATGGACCCCGCGCCGCATCGACATCGCCCGCCACTGGCATGAGAATTTCACAGGCCCTTGACGAAGGCCTCGAACTCGCGGTCGTCGATCGTCACCAGATGCTCGCGCGCCGGATAGGCGCCGCTTGCCACATCGGCGCGGAATTCGCCGAAGGCGGCGATCCGTTCCGTCTGCAGCCGGTCGAGTTCGGCCCGGAAATTGCGATAGACCTTGGCGTGGCGCGGGCGGTGGCCGCGCGTATAGCCGAGCACGTCTTCGGCAAACAGATACTGCGCATCGCCGCCGCTGCCCGAACCCATCGACAGCATGACGAGCGTGGTGCGCTTCGATATTTCGGTAGCGACACGGTCGGGCACGACTTCCAGTTCCGCCCCGATGGCGCCCGCCGCTTCGAGCTCCCGCACCTGCTCGAACACCTTCAACGCACTCGCCGCCGTCTTGCCCACCGCCTTGAAGCCGCCGGTCCAGGTGGCCTTGGACGGAATGAGTCCCACATGGCCCACGACCGGAATGCCTTCAGCCGAAAGCCTGGTGATCGTATCGAGGCTCGCGGCGCAATAGCAGCAGTCGCCGCCCCGCGTCATCGCCCGGTGCGCGGCGCGGATATAATCGTCGTAGGTCGCAAGCTCGCCGTACAGCAGGCCCACCTGCACAAAGCAATCACCGGCCGCCTCGCGCATTTGAGGCGTCCATAGGGGATCGATGATCGACAAGAGATCGATGCCCGCGGCACTCGCCGCGGCGGCTTCCTCGGGCGTATCGACGAACAGCATGGTGAGCTGGCGCTTGCCCTTCTGGGCCCGGAGATCGGCCACCGTCATGCGATTGTGTTTCATCGTGCCCCCTCGAATTCGGCCGATAGCATTAGCACGATCGCGCTAGCCGGAAAGACGCTCGTACAAAGCGCGCCCCGGGGTGTAATCCGGATACCGTTCGGCCAGCGTCTCGGCCACCGCCCGCGCCGCCTTGATGTCGCCGGCGCGTTCATGGATCGACGCCTGGAGAAACAGCCCGCCCGGCTCACCTGGCTCGGCTTCCACCGCCCTGTCGGCCGCCGCCAGCGCCTCGGCCCAGCGTTTCATGGAGGCCAGCGTCCAGCCGAGGTAACGAAGATCGCGCGGAGTGGCCAGGCCGCCGCCGTCGAGCCGCCGCAGCGCCTCCAAAGCCCGGACCAGGTTTCCTCCACCCAAAGCCGTCCGTCCCACCGCCCGCAGTGTCCAGGCACTCCCCGCATGCCAGGCCAGCACCGGACCGAGCGCTTCGAGCGCCTCCACTGGCCGCGGTTTCGCCGCTTCGACAAAACCGTCGAGCGCCTGTTCCTCGCCGCGTCCGTCCGATATCGCCTGCAACAGCTGTTGCGCCGCAGCGCTCACGGCAATGAGGGGCGGATCGGGTTCGAGCCCCGCCACATAATCTCCGAACTGCCGGCAGAAATCGTCGAACCGCGCGCGGATTTTGTCGAGATGCCGCCGCGCGGCGTCATCGTCCAGGTCCGCCATGCCCAGCATGATGCGGTGACACTCGGCAACCCAGTCCGGCAGTGGTTCCACACGATCGCCGCCGTGATGGATGAGGCGGCTGTCGATGAAATTGTCCCTCTCCGAAACTCCGCTGGCGTCCAGCGGCAGGTCCAGCCTGGCGATGATGCGGGCGAGGCCTGGGCGCCAGTCCGCCATGAGTTGCGTGGCATCGACAATCACCCGCGGCAGCCCGCGGCTCGCCCTCTCGGCTTCCAGCACATGGCGGAGCCACAGCAGCAGCGCCCGGGGCCGCGCCAGCCCGTCGCGGGCTTCGAGCGACGCGGCGACATCAAGCGGCGGGCGGATCGGCAGCACCACGCGGAGTTGGGCGCCAAGCGGCGACACCGCCGCGCGCCAGAGCAGAAACAACCGGCACAGCCGGGGCTCCTTCACCACCGACACCGGTGCCGTTGCGATCGTCTGGGCGAGATCGTCGCGCAGCGCCGCCATGATCGCGGCATCGTCCAGAATGGCGCCCATCTCCAGCGGCAACGGGCGCCAGTCATGCCACGACCGGCCGAGCCTCTTCAGGATGCCGTCATTGATCGCGTTCAGCCGGTCAGATTCCCAATAGCCCGCCGGATTGGCGCCGGTGGGCTTCACCAGCACGGGTGCTATGCCCGCTCCCGCCAGCATCACGAGCCGCGCCGTAGCGGAGGTGAAACTCCGGTGCATCCCCAGCACCACGACGACAATCGGCCGGCTCATGCGTTCGCTCCCAACGGCGCTCAGCCGAGCGCCGGCCGCCGGCACACCACGACCTCGGTATAGAGACCGATGATGCCACTTGACGGTTCCCAGAAACGGCTGACGCGGACATCGAACGGCGCCCATTCGGCGATCTGCTGGTGGATGCCGTAGCCGTAGCGATAGGTGACGAGGGAGCCCTCGGCGCTCACCGGATTGCCGTGATATTCCGGCTTTTCGGTGAGATGGCGGATCGTGCCGCCGGGCGAGCGTTCGGCCAGCGGCTGCGCGGCGGCGGTGATCGAGCGCTCGATCGGGAAGGTGTGGATGTAGCAGCCGCCGGGCCGCAGCGTCCGGAAAATCTCGGCATAGACGAGACCGGGCTGAAACACATGCTCCATCACATCGAGGCTGACGACGATGTCGAAGGACTGATCGGCGAAACTCTGCTTTTCGAGATCCTCGTTGCGGAAGCCGCGGACCGTTTCACCCAGCGGCTGGCCGGGAAAATACTGCGTGGCGATGTAGGCCCCGCACTGCTGTTTGAGCTTCAATGAAATTCCCTGGTTCACCGGCGAGGATTCGTGGATGGAAAGGGCGCGCCAGTGGGGACGGGTCTCGTTCAGCACCAGCGCCAGCGCGCGCTCGCGAACCGCCGAATTGCAGGATTGGCACCTGAGATGCCCGCGAAACCAGGGATCCCTTGCAATGAACGTGGCGGCAGTTTCGCAAACCGGACAGAAGCCCCGCTTCTCGTAATAAAACTCAACCGCGTCCGCATTGGTCATGGCGTATCCTGATCATTGACATCGGACAATCACGCATGAATCGGTCCGCGGTTCAAGGCGGCGGCCGCCTCATGGCATTGCGCTCGTGCGGTTCCGAGTTTGCCAAGCCGGGATCAACGGCTATATTGTATTTGACGTTGACATCAGCTTGGGGCTCTTCACTTGACATCGACCGCGGCCGCCGGAAACTCCACCCCGATCCTGAATCCGTTGACGGCCTCTGACACGCCGCGGAGGAACGCTTATTTCGAGCGCGGCGGCAATCCTTTCGCAGAAAAATACGGCGCCGCCGAACTTTCCGTCTGGAGGACTGCGCTGCACCGCGCCGTCGCCGATTCGATCGTCGATGGCATCCGCTTTCCCGATATGCCCGAGGACGAAATCCAGATCGGAATGCATGGAACGGCTGGCCGCATGTCGATCGACGGCGCGTTGAGCTATTACTCGGTCATTCAGAAATACGCGGGCGAGGCCGGCAGCCGGGTGGGAGGTGACAACCGCCTCCTCGATTTCGGATCGGGATGGGGACGCATGCTGCGCCCGTTCATGCGCGATTTGAAACTCGGCAACATCTTCGGCTTCGAGCCGAACCCGTGGTTCGCGATGGTGGCGCGCGGCTGCAATCCCTATTGCACCTTCGTCCACGGCGAATATGAACCGCCGCTTCCCTTCCGGGATGATTTTTTCGACGTCTTTACCGGTTACTCGGTTTTTTCCCATCTCGGCGAAGCCATCGCGCGCCGCTGGCTGGCGGAATTCAACCGCGTTGCGCGCCCCGGGGCCTTGCTGTTCCTGACCACTTGGGGACGCCGTTTCTTCGATCAGTTGGACGGCGCGCTGGCGGAGAAACGGCAAGGCAAGCAAATTCATTTCTACCATGACCGGGTCCTCCAGGGCCTTGGAGGAACGACCGAAAGCGCGCGCGCCAGCTACGAAACCGGCGAGTTCCTGTTTGTCAGAAGCCATGACAACGACACCTACGGCGAGACCTGGATTTCCGAACCATGCTTGAAGATGATACTACCGCGCCAACTCGAATTGATCGCATTCGATTCGACGTCGTTGGCCCAGGACATGTTCGTTTTGCGCAAGGCATAGTTGGTTAGGCTTCAGGCCGGCGAGAAGAGTACAGTGAGAACTCATGTATTTTGATACCGTCAATGCCTATTGGAACGCCTACGAAAAGACCGGCGTGGATATGACGGTTCATCCAGACGACGATATGTGGGGGAAATCCAAGACGCCGGAAGATTACAGAGCGGTGGGGCGTGCGGCGGTGAGCCTAATCGCCACGGTGATCGCGCTTTCGCGCGCCCGTTCGATTGAACGCGTTCTTGATTTCGGCTGTGGGCATGGCCGCGTTGCCCGGCACCTTCGCGCGTTTTTCCCGCGAGCCGAACTGCATTTCTCGGATATTGACGCCGCTGGCGCGCAGTTCTGCGCTTCGCAATTCGGCGGCCACGCTCATCCGTCCACGGAGGACTTCGCCCAACTCGATTTGCCGGGGAACATGGACGTGATCTGGCTTGGATCTGTCTTCACCCATCTTTCACCAGCGCGAATGAACGCGCTTTTCACTCCGCTGTTTCGATCGTTGAGCGTTGGCGGATCGCTTATCATCACGTTCCGCGGGCGCAATATGTACCGCACCATGCTTGCCGATCATTCGAGTCAGGTTTTGAAATGGCAACCGTTGATCGAGGCATATGAGAAGACCGGAGCCGGTTATCAACCGTATGGCGTGGAAACTCCGGAATGGGGACTGTCATTGAACACCGTCCAGAGCATAATGGAATTGTCCAAGAATGAATCTGCCGCCCGGTTCCTTTGTTTCTCCGAAGCGGCGTGGGCAGTTTCTCACGACGTCGCCGCATGGACTCGTGTTTAGCCTGGGAAAACCCTATCTTCGCGCCCCCCAATCCTCACAGCAGCTTCGGCTTCAGTCCGTTCGCCACCAGGAATTCCCGATAGGCCGGGATAAGTTCCAGACTGCGCCTGGTGATGGCGTCGCGGTCGATCCTCTCATACAGATCCTGAATCCGGATCCTGACCGAATCCTCGATGCTGACATTCGGCACGCCGAGGAATTCGCACAGTTCGGCGGTGCGGGAATCGTGGCAGATGACCATCCCCGGCGTTCCCGCCAGAAGGGCGATGAGCGTCCCGTGAAAGCGCGTTCCGAACACGAAGTCGCAGGCCTTCATGTCCTCGAACCAGCTCGGCACATCCCAATACACCTTGAGCCGGTTGCGCAGCCATCTGTCGAGGGCCGCTGGGCCGGCGGCCGAAGCGAAGACCGTCTTGAGGCGGGCCAGCGCCTCCTGGGCCTCGGGCGCCTGCGGGTTGTCGGCCAGGGTCATTTCGTCGATCTCGGTCTGGGCCACGAATGTCGCATCCCACAGGAGAGCTTCGCGGATGATATCCTCGACGGCGCGCCGCATCCGCTCCTTGTCGAACGAGTGACCCATGACATCGCGCGAGGCATTGACGGCGATGCGCGGGGACTTGGGCAAGGGGCCCGGCCGGATGGCCAGCGGCCTGCTTCGGTTCATGTAAAAGGACGGGCAGCCGATGACCTGGGTGTTGGTGATGCCGATATGCTCGAGGACGCGCTGGGTGAAGGCGCCGCGAACCCCGATCAGCCTCGATCTCTCCGACACGATCTGCATCAGGCGCAAGGTGCCGGGCAGGATCGGAACCTCGACCGAATAATCCTTCGACTGCGCGCCGACTCCGATCATGCTGACCGGCAGACCGGTCTGTTCGATGAAATCGGCCATGCCGCGGAAATCGACTCCGGCATGCAGGAAATTCGCCGCCGCGATCACGATGGCATCGAAATTGGCGTTCACATAATCTGTGCCCTTGCTATAGTCCCATTCCACCCGATCGAATGACAAGGCTTCCAGCAACCCGTAGGCAATGACCTGATTGCCGGTGTTTCCGCTTGTCCTGGCCAGCCGCGCCTTGGCGCCGTCACAGCCCTCGGCATCGAACGATGGCGTGGCTCCCAGCAAGAAAATCCGCACGTTGCTTTTGCGCTCCTCGCGACAAGACGTGGTTGGTTCAGCCCAGCATGAGGGCCAGCGCCGGCGCGATCTCATCCGCCGACTCGACCCGCGTGATGTCCAGGCCCACGAGTTCGGCTTCGCCTTCGCCGCCATCCGACCGCAAGATGACTTTCAGTCCGGACCGGGCGAATGCCAGCCAGCACCGGTTGGCGCTATAGGCGTCTCCCGTGCCCCAATCAATCCCGGCATCGCCCAGCGCCTGGAACTCGGCGTTCTCCTCGAACAGTTCAACCACGTCGACCGCCGGATCGCCGGCAAATTCGCGCCGGAGCCGGCCACCCAGATCGCCCCAGGCCAGAAGCCGCAGCACGATGGGACGCGCCGTCCCGCTGGCGGCGGCAAAGACCTGGGCCAGCTTTCGCCACTCCTCGATTGGCGCCGAGCAGGCCAGAGCCAGCAGCCGGATCGGACCCGAATGCCCGCTGCCCCGTTCGGCGACGGGCCCGCTCCGCTCGGCCTCCATCCGCTCGATCGGCACGAAAGCGGCCTGCGCCATGCGGCCCGCGGCATGGGGAACCTGCGCGCCCAGATAGCGTAGCGCCGTACAGCGGCCGATCGACCGGCGCAGCAGCGCCGCTGTGACGTGCCGTGGCGACGCCTTCCCCTGAAGCTGGTCGAAGTCCTGCCCGGCGACGATATCCCATTCCATCCCGTCCGGAACCGGCGCCTGGGCCATCGCGGCGATCGCCCGCAGACCCGTGACATAAAGTTTTTCCGGCACGTTTTTCGCGAGGATTCTGGCGATCGCCGCGGGCAGTTCGGCGTCGGGCACCCTGGTGGGCCGCAGGCTGCCGTCCGGGGCAGCAGCGGAGTCCCTGGCCGCAGTCCGGCGCGTCGCCTGCGGAGCGATCCACACGACGCTCCCGTAGAGCCCTGGCGAGCCGAGAGCGGCGGCGTTTTCGCCCAGCAGCACGAGATCGAGCCGGTGATGGTAGCGCAGCGTATCGAGGAGTTGGCGGGCACCGGCCGCATCCTCCAGGGCATCGGCCGAGACGACGAGTGTGGCTGGTGTCTTGAGCAGCAACCGGGCCCGCGCGCGGGCTGGCTGGAGAGTATCGACAAGTGCCCTGTACTGCGGCCCCAGCACCGGATGATCGGCGGGCCTGGCGGCCGCCCCGGCGAGGTCGGGGAACAGCGCGTAAACGTCATTCAGGCGCCCGAGGATCGCCAGCGCCACTGCGGGCGTGATCCGCTCCGGTCTGTGCCGGATCAGGCGCTGGAAGAAGCTCATCATCTCGGGCAGAAGTTTCGAGCCCTCGCGCAAAACCTCGCCCATCACGCTCCGCCCATGGCGGCGGTGATAATTCAAGGGATCGGCGACATAGGCGACATTGCCCTTCTCGCTGAGTTCGATCCAGAACCACCAGTCGCCGGAGAAACGATACTCCTGGATATGCGCCAGATCGGCCGGAATGGCGGAGCGCCGGAACAGTGCCGCACTCGCATTGGGGATCACGTTGTTGTGGAGCAGTGCCCGCCGGTTGAGCCGCCGCCCGCTGGTCCGGAACGAATGGTGCCATTCGTCGCCATGCAGTTTTTCGTGATAGGTCTTGTACTGATAGCCGCTGCTGGCGCCCGCTTCGTCCACCATGTAGCTATCGGCCCAGGCCAGGACCACGGATTCGTCCGTCATCTCGCGGGCCAGCCGTTCCAGCAGGGTGGGCTCGCAATAGTCGTCGGCCTCGGCGATCCAGATGAGTTCACCACTCGCCATGTCGAGGCCGCGGGCCCACTGCACGAAGGGGTTGCCGCTATTGGTCTCGTTGCGCACGATTCTGATGGGGATGTCCGATTGGCGCGCCACCGCCTCGATCAGTTCGAGGCTGTAGTCGGTTGAAGCGTCATCCAGAATGATGATCTCGGCCGGCGCCAGGGTCTGGTCCAGGATGGTCCTGAGGCGGAGTTCGAGATGGCGGCCATAATTGTAGTTGGGGACGATGACGCTGATGCGCGGAGCGGGTTTGTCGGCGTCCCAGACCAGCGGGTGGAGCGCGCCCCGCGCCACCAGGTCGGGCGACACCCCGCCATAAAGCGCCAGGAGTTTCCGCATATAGGGCGGATAGCCGAAGCGCTCGCGGCTGAACTGGTGACAGTGCTGGCCGATCCGGCCGCGCAGTTCGTCGTTGTCGAGCAGCCGGTAAATCCTGGCGGCCATGGCGGCGACGTCGAGATAGGTGACGAGGCCCCCGGTGTCTTCGCCGACGATTTCGACATAACCGCCTCCGCCGTCGAAGGCTATGACCGGCATGAAAGCCTCGAAAGCTTCCATCACCACCGAGGGGAACGGATCCTCGCGCGAGGTGAGGGCGAAGACGTCGCCCGCCATGAAATATCGCGCCGGGTCGCTCACCGTCCCGGTGATGACGAGATCGCTTTCAAGGTCCAGGCGGCGGATGTCGGCGCGGATATAGGTTTCAAGCGCTGCTTCGAGCGCTCCCACCCAGATGAAAAATACCGCTTTGTCCTTCATCAGCCGTCGCACTTCGGCCGCCATCTGGACAAACAGGTCGATCCCCTTGCGGGTGTCGCCATAACCGCAGCCGACGACCAGCATCGCCGCATCCGCAAGGCCCAGCTCGCGGCGCAATTCCTGCCGCATTTCGCCGCGGCGCGAGACATAGGCATTGCGCACGATCCCCTGCGGCGCGATGAGAATTTTCTCTTCCTTTGGCCAATAGCGGCACTGAAACTGCTCTGCCACGACCGGCGAAGCGAACACGATCCAGTCGGCATGGTCCGCGACTTTCCAGCACACATGCTGCAGGCCATAGGATTCGATCAGCGACGGCATCTCGTGCACCAGGCTCGCGGTCTTGAACCCGGCCTCGCGCAGAACGCCCACCGTCTCGCCCGTCACCACGGTATTGCAGATGGCAAAGCCCGTTCCGGCGGCGCGATGTCGGCTCAGACTGTCGAGAAACGTCTGCTTCCATCCCTCCTCGCGGCCGAGCACGGTGGTGGGGCCCAGACGTTCGTAGTCGGACAGTAGCGGGCCGCCTTCGATAAGATAGATCGCCACGTCCACGCCAAGGTCGCGCTTGAGGCAGCGCGCCATGTTGAGAAGATTTATCTGCGCGCCGTTGAAAATGGCGTCATGGCCGACCAGGATGACCCGGGTTTCCGCCTCGATCCGGCTGCCGGGAAACTGCGGTTCTCCATGTCTCCAGTAAGTCCGGTTGGCCGCATAGGCAACGAGCTTTTGTGCCTGGCGCGCCGCTTCGAGATGTTCGAACCCATAAACGTTGTCGGGTTCGAGCGTGGTGCCTTCGGCCCACTCGTTCCATGCATTGATGAACACCAGCCCGCATTCGTCATCGGCCGCCGCGCGGCCCGCGCTGGTGACCAGCCAGTCGCGAAATTTCCGGGTGCTGAAATTGTGATAGACATGCGCTGTCTTGCCCCGCCTCGGCGTATTGTCCCACGCCATCATGCAGCTGCGATGCAGCGTATAGGGTTCGGCCGGCCGCTTCATGGCGGCGTCCGCGAAGGCCGCATAATCGTAGACCTTGCCGGAGAAACGCGGCACGAGATTGGGCAGGTCCGGCAACTCGCTGTAGTAGTTAAACTGGCGGTGCTTCGACCATGCGGAATGGGGAGGGAATTCGACCGCGGCATCGAAGCCATAGTCACTCGGGTCGTCGAGGCCGAAAGACTGCGCCGCGCACAGATGGATTTCGCCGATGCCGGCGTCCCGGCAAAGCTGCCGCCATTCGGCGACGGTCTCGAGCCGGCCGGTTAATTTCTCCGCCCGGTAGACCATGACCAGCGGCTTGCCCTGGTACCGGTAGTAGCCGGGGTGGCGGAGAATGGGGATGACGTCGAGGATGAACCGCCGGTCGCTATCGGCTGAGTGGTTCTGGGCGAGGAGAACTTCCCCTGTCATCCCGTCCCAGCTCCGGGTCCAGTCTTCGTTGGCCCAGCAGATGCAGAAGGGAAAGGGCCCGGTGCGCCCGTCCAGCAGGTCCTGCAGCGGCCGATCCAGAATTTTGCGGCCGTCGAACCAGTAGTAATAGTAACAGAAGGCGGCGATCCCATAGCGCCGGGCCAGGTCGAACTGCGCGTTGACGGCTTCCGGCACCCTGAGATCGTAGTAGCCAAGCGCCGTTGGGCGGCGCGGCTGGACGTGACCGTCGAACAGCGGCCGGGCGGTTCCCACATTGGTCCATTCGGTGAAGCCCCGTCCCCACCACTGGTTGTTTTCCGCCGTGATGTGGAATTGCGGCAGGTAGAAGGCAATCAACTCGGCCCGTTTCATCCGGCGCCGGGCACCGAACTGCCTGGAAAGGTCGATGAGAGAAGCCTCGCCGGGCAGCCGCTCCAGCGCATCCGCCAGGAATCTTTCGCCCTCCAGCTCCCGTCCCGCTGCCGCCAGCGCCTGGGCATGCGAAACCACAAGCATCGCGTTCTTGCCATCGAGCGCGATGGCTTGCCGGGTCACCTCCAGCGCCTCCTCGCCGCGATTGGCCTTGCGCAGCAGGTCCGCGAGGCGGAGCACCAGGTTGTCCCGGGCAGCCCCGGGCACGGTCTCGAGAAGCTGCATCGGCAAGAGGCTTGTGGCCTCTTCCTGCTTACCGGACGCGGTCCGGGCAGGCCGCTCTTTGCCGGCCAAGATCTTCCTCACGGGCAGGTCCACGAGCCATTCGGCAGCGTCCAGGGACGCGCTCCGCACCAGCGCAGCCCCACGTCTCGGCGTCACATAGCGGATGCGCTCGAACTCAAATTGCGCATCCCTGACGCGGAAAACCAGATCATGGATCGATCCATCGAGCAGTTCTCCGGGAATGCGCAGGCGGAACCCGCCGCTCGCTCCCAGCGCGAACGCCAGATCGTTCGGTGCTTCGCTGACGACGTTTCCGGCCTCGATCGCCTCAATGGTTCGAACCATGGCCGGATCGCGCGCATCCGAGTACCAGCCGCCGATTTCATCCTCCGAGACAAAACCGTCGAGACGGAAAAAGCGCGCCTCGCTGTCCTGCAGCCTCTCGCCCAGCATGCTGCGGGCGACTGCCATGTCGTATTGGAGACGCCGTGTGTCACTGTCGCCCTCGCGCTCGGCGAGTAAGCGCAGGAAAGGCAGAACCTCGCTTGCGTGCTTCTTTTTTTCCGCCGCGCCGAGGGTCTCGTAACATTCGACAATCCGCGGTCCAAGTTGCGAGCCGCCGTCGCCCGATGCCGCCGCCCGCAGAAAGTTCAACAACGCATCTTCGAAATCGCCCAGTCTCTGCGAGGCATTGGCCAGTCCGACATGGGCCCAGAACGGCGCAGTGCCGGCCAGCGACAGCAAGCGCCTGTAGTGACGCCGGGATTGCGCCGCATCGTTCAGGACAAGATGCAGTTCTGCCATGCGCCCGATGGTGGGGATATCGTTGCCACGCAACCGGTCGGCCGCCGTGAAGGCGTCCAGTGCCGCGGCATTCTCGCCCAGCGACCGGTGGGCCTCGCCGAGAAAATACCAGCCCTGCGCCGCCGCGGGTTCGGCCCTGACCCAGCCGGCCGCGATCAGCAGGCGTTGCGGCCAATCCCCGTCGCCCGCCTCGATATAGCGTTGATGATGATCGTGTGTCTCTTCCACTGGCGGTTCGGCAACGTCCATCATTCCCACATGTACCGGTAGCCTCCAGGAAGGTCACGCAATCTAACAGCGCGCCCCACTTAAGCAAGACAAAGGCAACGCCTTGCTGCCCGAAACAGTGACCCATCGGGCCCGCGCCAGATACGCGCGCGCCCCTCGGGAACTGATGCCAGGAGATTGACTTTTCTGCTGCAATCGCCTGGTAGCGGGAGAGGGACTCGAACCCCCGACCCCAGGATTATGATTCCCGTGCTCTAACCAGCTGAGCTACCCCGCCATGGCGTCGTGGCGCGATATAGGGAAGGCCGCCGTCATAAGTCAAGTTGCGTGGCTCGCCGGGTCGTCCTTGTCGGCGGCCTTCTTGAAAAAACTCCGCCACAGCGAAATACCGGCGAAATAGACCGACGCCGCGATCCAGGCCGCCAATTCTATCCATTCGACCGTGCCCCAGCCCACCCGGTCCCTGGCGCTGAGAATGAGGCTGAGCGACATCGCCGCCCACAGCACCGTCATCGGAATGGTCACATGGCGCCAGTCGGTGACCCGCAAGGGATGGACGAACTTGACCGGGATGAAGGTCAGGACGCACAGCGCCACGATGGTGCCCAGGTTGATTATCCAGTGGGTGCCGAGGATATAGAAATACAACACCACGATATTCCACAGCGCCGGGAAGCCGACGAAGTAATAGTCGTCGGATTTCATGCCGACATTGGCGAAGGTATAGCACGACACCGCCATGATGGCGGCGGCCGCGGCGACGCCAAGCGTCCCCGGCACCATGGCGAACCAGTAGACCATGAGCGCCGGCACCGCCACATAGTTGAAGAAGTCGATCACATTGTCGAGGGTGCGGCCGTCGAAATTGGGCGTGTATTCGAGAACCCGCGCTTTTCGCGCCAGCGACCCGTCGATGCCATCGACGAAGAGCGCCAGCCCCAGCCACATGAAGGCCGCGACCGCATCGCCCTTGAGCACGGCCACCAGCGCCAGGAAACCCAGGACGATGCCGCTGATGGTGAAGGCATGGACGGCCCAGGCAATCCCCTTCTTCAATTCGCGGTCGATATTGGGATGCAGTTTCGGCTTCACCAGAAGATAACCCCTTAGCCCTCGCTGCCTGTCATCCGACTATAGATAGGGGCCACCCGCAAAGCAAATCGCCGCTGGCTAACCACTTTGAAATTTCGATTCCGTGACGTAGCATCATAAGCGAGGCGGTTGGGCCCCCGTCCTGAAAGGTCTGTCGCGATTGGAACGCCGCCTAGCCGCAATCCTGATGGCCGATGTGGTCGGCTACAGCCGCATGATGGGCGAGGACGAGGCTGGAACCCTGGCCCGCCTCCAGGTCTGCCGCCGCGACGTGATCGATCCCGCCATCGCCCGGTTTCGCGGCCGGATCATCAAGCTCATGGGCGATGGCGCGCTGGTCGAATTCGCCAGCGTCGTCGATGCCGTGCAATGCGCCGTGGCGATCCAGCGGGACTTGGCCCCATCCGGAGCCGGAGCCGGCGATGCCGCCCGCATCCAGCTGCGCATCGGCATCAATCTCGGCGACGTGATGGCCGAGGGCGGCGATATCTACGGCGACGGCGTCAACATCGCCGCTCGCCTCGAAGCTTCGGCCGACCCCGGCGGCATCTGCATTTCGGGCCCGGCCTATGACCAGGTGGTCAACAAGGTCGATACCGGATTTGCCAGCCTCGGTGAACTGCGCCTCAAGAACATCGCCGAGCCGGTGCGCGCCTACCGCGTCCTGCTCGATCCGGCGGCGGCGAAAAAGGTGTCCGCCAGGCTGCGCAAATCAAAAGCTATGTTCGCCGCCATGGGAGTAGCGGCACTGCTGCTGGTAGCCGCGATCGCGGCGGTGTTTTTGTGGAGGACTCCCGGCACATCGGCGCGGCCATCGGTTGCCGTGCTGCCTTTTGCCAATTCGAGCGCCGATCCCAAGGAGGCGTATTACGCCGATGGCATCACCGAGGACCTCATCACCGATCTGGCCAAGCTGTCGGCGCTCGATGTCATCTCGCGCAATTCCGTTTTCAAATACAAGGGGCAGTCCGCCGTGCCGCGCGAGGTGGCGCGCGAACTCGGCGTCAGATACGTGGTGGAAGGCAGCGTGCGGCGCAACGGCGAGCAGATCAGGATCAACGCCCAGCTCATCGATACGGCGACGGGTGCTACTCCGTGGGCCGAAAGATTCGACCGCGATGCCGCGGATGTCTTCGCCATCGAGGATGAGGTGGTGGGCCACATCGTCAAGGCGCTCGGCATCGAACCCACCACGGCGGAGGCCGGCATGCTGACGCGGCTGCCGACCACCAATCTCGAAGCCTACGATTACTATCTCCGCGGCGAGCAGGCGGCGCGCAGCGGCTTGCCGCCGCAGCTCCGCAAGGCGCTGGAGTTCTATGAGAAGGCGGTGGCGCTCGATCCCACCTTTGCCGACGCCTACGCGGCCGACGCACGAACCGCCGTCTTCGCCTGGCGCAGTGCCTACGACGACGTCCTGCCGAGCCCCGTCGCAAAAAAGCGGGCCTATGAAATGGCGAGCCGCGCGCTGGATCTCAATCCACGTTCGTCCCAACCCTATGCAACTCTTGCCACGCTCCAGGCGGTCGATGGCCAATATGATCAGGCGCTGGCCTCGGCGCGCCGCGCCGTGGCGCTGGGGCCGAGCAATGTCGACGCTCATATCGCCCTCGCACTCGTTCTGACGTCCGCCGGGCAGCATGGAGAAGCGGCATCAGCCGTTGAAACGGCGCAACGACTCGATCCCAACCTCTCCGCCACGGACAGGCAGGTGGCCGGGCTGGTGCTGTTCCTGAACGATGATTTTGCGGGCGCCATCGAGACGCTTGAGCAAGCCCGCGCCGACTCGCCCGGTGTGGACGATATCCACAGTCTGCTCGCCGCGGCCTACGCCGCCACCGGCCGCATGGAGGACGCCCAAGCGGCGGCGGCCGAAGCGCTTCGTCTGGGCCGCGGCATGTCCGTCGAAAGTCGTCGGATGGATTTTTCCTATTTTCGCAACAGCCGGGATATCGAACCACTTTTCGAAGCCATGCTCAAAGCCGGTTTTCCCAACTGGCCCTATGATTTCCAGGGTGATGAGCGCAACAGGTTGAGCGGAGAAGATATTTCGCGCCTGGTTCTGGGCCACGCATTGCAGGGAAAGATCAATGCGGGGTCGCCTGCCATCATGCAGATCGGCCGAGATGGCAAGATGGTCTTCCGCTCCCCGACCCTGCTATATACGGGCAGAGTCTTTGTCGATCGTGACAGATTGTGCCAGCAGAGCGAAAGTGTCGCGTTGGAACGCATCAATTGTGGCCCGGTCTATCGCCGCAGCGTGGCAGGCGATGACCTCACATACTCCTATGTCAACGCGACTTACGTCTTTTATTTCTCGCCCATCGAATAGCCGCCGCCGGCAAGAGTGAGCCCGATTGATCGTCGTTGCCCTAAAAATACTTTCCCTGGTCCAGTTTGGTTTCGACCGCGGGCCAGTTGGCTTCGGCTTTCGGCAGCCACTTATCCGGATGTGCTTCCAGGTCGGCGGCAAAGTCCTTGCCATAACCGAGATAGAGCTTGCCGTCGATGATGCGCCATGCATCCGGATCGATGTTGACGGTGATCCCATTGTCGGCAACTTCACCGGCGCAATACCCGCCGAACTGGGGCGCGTATTTCACCGGTTCGCTCATGAACAGGTCGCGGTGCTTGGGGCTGGAGAAATGCCAGGGCGTTCCCAGCCAGTCATAGCTGTATTCCTCGCTGCCCTTCGTCGCCTTGCCATCGGTGAAGTAAGCCACGGTATCGTAACCCAAAATCGCCACGCCGCCGAAATAGCCGGTATTCACCGTGTTGTCGGCCAAGGCGGGGGCATAACCGGCAGTGAGCGCGGCTACCAATGTCGCCGCAGGCAGGATTGATTTTTTCATGCTTCGTCCTCCATTCAGTCCTTGATTTCGAGACATTTTGGCAGTTCGGCCGGGCCTATCGGTGGCGACTCGCAGGTCAGTCCATGCCGCTTGAGCAGCTTCACCATATCCGTGTGCCCTTTCCAGAAGGCGCGCGTCAAAGGCGAATAGCCGTGGGCTTCCCGTCCTTTCACATCGGCGCCCCGCGCCACCATCAGTTCGACGATTTCAGGATGGTTCGATTCAACTGCAACGAACAGCGGCGTGACACCCGCCTTGTTGGCCGCGTCATCGCGCGCCGCCTTGTTGTCGAGCAGCAGTTCGGCGACCGGCAGGCTTCCCGCATAAGCGGCGGCGTGCAGCGCGGTGAAGCCGCCGGAATTGCGCGCCATCACGTCGGCGCCCTTGGCCAGCAGCAATTTGGCGGCTTCCGTCTGTCCGCCCAGCGCCGCAGCGACCAGCGGTGTGGCCTGGTCCGGCCCCGGAGCGTCAACCGCGGTTCCCCCCGCCAACAGCCGCTCGATCGAAGCCGTATCGCCTTTGAGCGCCGCGTCGTAGAGCGACTCCTCGGCTGCCGCCAAAGTCGGCATCGTCAGGGCGATCAGGATCACAAGAACTCGAAGCATGGCGGCGCCTCCGGCCGTGGTCATCAAGTATAGTCCCGAAAAGCGAAAAGTCAAAACCGTGCCGCCGCATGGCCCTCGCGATAACAATTGACGGCGCCGCCGTCTCCTCCCTTAATGCGCTCGCATGCGAATTCTCATACTTTTCGCCCACCCGAAATTTTCGAGCTCGGTCGTGCATCGCTCGCTGCTGCGGGCGGCCGCCGGCCTCGACAAGGTCATGCTGCACGATCTCTACGCGGCCTATCCATCCTTCGCCATCGATGTCGGGCGCGAACAGAAGCTGCTCCTCGATCACGACCTGATCGTGCTGCAGCACCCGTTCTACTGGTATTCCTGCCCCGCCATCGTCAAGGAATGGCTGGACCTCGTTCTTGAAAACGGCTGGGCCTATGGCCCGGGCGGCACCAGGCTCGCCGGCAAATTCCTGATGTCGGCGGTGTCGACGGGGGGCTCCGCCGAAGCCTATGCCAGGACCGGCCGCAACCGCTTCGAAGTGGGCGAACTGCTCGCTCCTTTCGACCAGACCGCCCATCTCTGCGGCATGGGCTGGCTCGAGCCTTTCGTCGTCCATGCCGGCCGCCGCATGCCGCCCGGCGATCTCGCCACCCACGCCGACGCCTATCGCGGCCTGATCTCCGCCCTGGCCAGCGGCAGCGCCGATCCCCGGGCGCTCATCGCCCGCAACTACGCCCTGCCCGACACCTTCCACCATCGGGCCGCCTGATGCATCTGGCGGATTTTTTGCTCGGCGCCTTCGTCTATCTCGCCGCCGCCGTGATCGCCGCCCCGCTCGCCACCAGGATCGGCCTCGGTTCGGTGCTGGGCTACCTGATCGCCGGCATCGTCATCGGCCCCTCGCTCCTGGGGCTGGTCGGAGCCGAGGGCCAGGACGTCATGCATTTCGCCGAATTCGGCGTCATCGTCATGCTGTTCCTCGTCGGCCTCGAAGTGCAGCCCTCGAAGCTCTGGCAGTTGCGGAAATCCATCCTGGGCCTTGGCGGCCTGCAGGTGACGGTGACCGCCGCCGTCCTGGGCGCGGGCGGCCTCGCTTTGGGGCTCGACTGGAAATCGGCGCTGACCATCGGTCTCATCCTGGCCATGTCGTCGACCGCCATCATCCTGCAAAGCCTGAAAGAGCGAGGCCTGCTCAAATCCGCGGTGGGCCAGTCGTGTTTTTCCGTTCTGCTGTTCCAGGACATCGCGATCATTCCGATCCTCGCTTTCCTTCCCCTTATAGCGACCCGGCCGGAAACCACCGATCACGGCAGTAGTCTCATCGCCACCCTGCCCGGCTGGGCCCAGGCCCTCATCGTTCTCGCCGCCGTCGCCGCGATCATCCTGGCCGGACGCTATCTCATGCGGCCGCTGTTCCGCTTCGTGGCGCAAACCGGCATCCGCGAAATTTTCGTGGCTTTCGCCCTCCTAATCGTTGTCGCCATCACTCTCCTCATGCAGTTCGTCGGCCTGTCCGCGGCGCTCGGCACCTTCCTCGCTGGCGTCGTGCTGGCGGAGAGCGAATACCGCCACGAGCTTGAAATGGATCTCGATCCGTTCAAGGGCCTGCTGCTCGCGGTGTTTTTCATGGCGGTGGGCGCCGGCATCGACTTCACTTTGCTCATGGGCCAGCCTCTGACGCTTCTGGGCCTGCTCCTCGCTTTCGTCGTCCTCAAGCTGGCCGTGCTGTATCTCCTCGCCCTCGTCTTCCGCATGAACCGCCCCGACGCCTCGCGCTTTTCCTTCGCGCTGGCGCAAGGGGGCGAGTTCGCCTTCGTGCTGATTTCCTTCGCCGCCGGGCTCGGGTTGCTGGCCGCGTCGCAGTCCGGCCTGCTGGTTGCCGTGGTCGCGCTCTCCATGGCGCTGGCGCCGCTCCTGATGATCGCCGACGAGAAACTGATCCAGCCCCGCTTCGTCAAAGGCGGCACAACGCGCGCCCCCGACCGGATCGAGGAATCGGGTGCGCGCGTCATCATCGCCGGTCATGGCCGCTACGGCATGACGGTCGGCCGCCTGCTCAATGCCAGCGGCGTCCGCGCCGTGGTGCTCGACCAGGATGCCGAACAGATCGACGCGCTCCGCAAATTCGGCTTCAAGGTCTATTACGGCGACGCCTCGCGCCTCGATCTCCTCGAGGCGGCGGGCGCGCGCGACGCGCAGATTCTGGTCATCGCCATCGACAACCGCGAAAAGGCCATCGAAATCGTTGCCGCGGTCAAATCGCATTTCCCCCATCTCCGCATCTATGCGCGCGCCTTCGACCGCATGCACGCCTACCAGTTGCTGAATGCCGGAGTGGCCGACGTTTTCCGCGAAGTCTTTTCGTCGTCTATCGACATGGGGGAACGGGTTCTGGCGGGCCTTGGAAAACATCCCTACGAGGCGCATCGCGCCGCCCGCGCCTTCCACGATCACGACGAAACCCTGATGAATGCCTCGGCCAGACATGTCGATGACATGGACAAGCTGGTTGACATCGCCCGCGCCGGCCGTTCCCAAATCGAAGCGGTGCTCTCCGGCGACCGGAGCGAACCCTTGGCAACCGGCGACCACGCCTGGGATGCGCCGGACCGGACAAGAGAGTAAGTTCGGTCTTAAACGCCCGCCATTTGACAG
The DNA here is from genome assembly GCA_031402975.1 of Hyphomicrobiales bacterium. Lineage (GTDB taxonomy): Bacteria > Pseudomonadota > Alphaproteobacteria > Rhizobiales > Aestuariivirgaceae > Aestuariivirga. The sequence continues at coordinate 801 of JANNSP010000221.1, read as the reverse complement.
AGCATTTTCCCCATCCATGAGAACACCAGCAAAATCCATAGCCGCCCTTGGCGCTGGCGCGGGACTGCTCTCGTGGTCCCCGCCGGCGCTCGCCCATGTCAAATGGTTCGCTCCCTATATCGTCGATGCGGCCCCACAGCCGGCCTCGGCGACGCTGGGCAATCCGTGGTTCTGGATGGGCATCCTCCTGGCGCTGTGCTTCTTCATGGCGACCCGGGCATTCGAGCGCTCGAGCGCTGGCGAAGTTCTCCTTGACGCGATGGAACGCGTCACCACGCCGCTCTGGTTGCGGCTCGACGATTTCATCCGCGCGGTCATCGCAGCCTTCTTCATCGCCATCTTCGCCATCGGCGGAATTTATCTGACGCCCGATCTCAAGACCCCGGCCGAATGGGTCTCCTGGACCCAGTTGCTCATCGCCATGCTCATCTTCTCCCGCCGCACCCAGCCGGTGGCGGCGTTCCTCATCCTCGGTCTCTGGGTTGTGGCGCTGCGCGATTACGATCTCTTCCACCTCTTGGACTACCTCGCTTTGGGCGTCGGAGTCGCCGCCTATCTGGTGCTCGAAGCCTCGGCCAGACCCCTGTGGCGCGAGCAGCGCTTTAACGTGCTGCGCTGGAGCGTGGCGATCGCGCTGATGTGGTCGAGCCTGGAGAAATTCGCCTATCCGGACTGGTTCTATCCCCTGGTCGACGAACGCCCCTACCTCACTTTCGGCCTCGCACGAGACGTGTTCATCCCGATGGCCGGCGTCGCCGAATTCACCATGGGCTTCGGCCTGTTGTGGACGCCACTGGTGCG
>JANNSP010000220.1:0-12826 GCA_031402975.1 Hyphomicrobiales bacterium | reverse complement strand
GCTCCTTCGGGAAGCCAAAAAGCGCTGTAGGTAAGATTAATGGACAATGCTCCGGGAGATGCGATGCGTAAACGCCAGATACGGTCGCCGTTGTCAAGCGTCGTCCAATTGCCGGAATTGTTCAGATTGAGATTTGATGGGAAAGGATACCCAAAGCGCGGTGGAAGGCCCGCCTGATTGTCTTTTTGGTCTTCTTTTTCAAGTTCCGTTAAGTTGATGGGCGGCATCTGTATGAGCGGGACAGATTCGGTTCCAGCGATCGTGTTTACAAAACTATAAGGTTTACCGCCGATGTTTATCTGTGCTACGAGGGTTTGTCCAAACAACAAAACCAGACCAATGGCCGCCAACGTGACGTTTGATGTGCGTTTTGGGTTTTTCATGGTAATTAATGTAGGTTTAGAGAATTTTTTGAAGATCATTGAGCAAAATGGCATAAGCCCATAGCACACATATGGAAGGGATTAGGCAGATTTCTATTGATTTTTTACATAAAATCGGTGCGGCCTGCAAGAGGCCGTCCAGATCGTTGGTGGCGGTGGCGATCTTTCCCGACAGGCGGTTCCGGTCATCGAGACCGATCCGGCCCTTGCCCCACAGTTTGATGTCCCCCTGGCGGAGCGACACGGATGAAATCTCCAGACTGCGGCCCTCGCTGGGGGAGACGACGGCCGCCGCCTCGTCGAGGGACAGGTTGCCCTGCTCCGGTATGGTAACCCGCAATGCTTCGGCGCTGATGGCGAGTTCCGGCAGGCCATCGGGAGGCGCGCGGCCGTGAATGAAAAGCTTGCCCGCGGTGAACCTGTCCTTGATGACGGGGTCCGGGATCTCCGCCGAAAATCGCGCGACTTTCCCGTCCTTCACGAGCAGGCTGACGAGGGCGCGGCCCTGCCACATGTCGAATGATTGCGAAACCCCCTGGGCCGATGCCGGTCCATCGATGAGCAGGACTATATGACCGGGGTTGTAGGCCTGGGCGACGGCCGTCAGCCGTGTCGCGCTGGCCAGGCCCTCCGGCGTGGTCAGCCTAGGGCTGTCGCAGGTGAATTCGAAGCGGAACGGATAGCCGCCCCAATTTTCGCCGGCGCAGTCGAGCCTGATGCCGTCCGCTGCCAGACGCTGGCGCGCCGCGTCGCTGGCGTTACGGGCGGCGGCCGACGCATAGAGCCAGAATATCGACCATCCGGCGAGCAGCAGCAGGACCACAGCCAGTGGGCCGAACATGCGCCAGGGACGAGACGAACGCATGGGCTTCGGTCAATCCTTTGACTATAGAAACAGAGATGACCAACTTGGCGGAGTTCTGGGTGTTTGGCTATGGTTCGCTGATGTGGCGGCCGGGTTTCGACTTCGCCGAAAGCGCGCCAGCCCTGGTCCGGGGATATCACCGGAGCCTCTGCGTCTATTCCTTCGTGCACCGGGGAACGCCGGACTGCCCCGGACTGGTCCTCGGGCTCGACCGCGGCGGATCGTGCCATGGCATGGCGTTCCGGATTGAGGGGGACAGGTGGGACGACACGCTCGCCTATCTCCGGGGGCGCGAACAGGTCACCATGGTCTATCGCGAGGCGAATCTGGGCGTGAAGCTGCTCGGCCGCGTTGGGACGGTCAAAGCCGTGACCTATGTGGCCGACCGCAACCACGGCCAATATGCCGGGCGCCTCGACCATGGCGCGGTGTTGGCGCTGGTGCGCCAGGGCGAAGGAAGCTCAGGCAATTGCCGCGACTATCTGCGCAACACTCTCAATCATCTCCGCGCCATGGGCATTCATGACCGGAGCCTGGAGGCTCTGGCCGAAGAGGTGGGACTTCAGGCCGCGGCGCCGGCTGGCTGATGGGCGGTGGTGCCCAGGGCCGAATCGAGATCGCGCCGGATGCCTTCGGCGCCGGCCTCGTCGCGGGCCAGCAGATGGACGTGAATTTCGTCGGCCTCCAGCGGAAAGGCCGCACCTCTCGTCTCGCGGGCTTTCTCGAAGAAGGCCGGAAACCGGCCGGCGCCGACCGCGATCCGCAACGGACCCAGCCGCCTCACCGCGACATAGACAGCCCCTGGAAGCGGCGGGCAATCCTTCGCCTCGTAGATCGAATGGATGTAGCTTCGCCCCGATGCGCCGCGCCAGTACCAGAACCGGTCACGGCCTTCTTCATTGAGGCGGGCGGCGGGGGGGAAACCATGAATCAGCATGAGAACAAAAGTAGAACGAAAATTCCACCGTGTCAATTAAAATCCGTCAGCTGCATTTCGAATAGCCGCAGGACAGGCAGGTGGCGCAGCCTTCCTGGAAGACCAAAGCCTGCTCGCCGCAGCGCGGGCAACTGCTGCGCCGCCCGTCGCCAAGCGTCAGTGAACCCGCCGCCGCAGCGTCGCGGCTGAGAAACCCGGTCTGCACCATGTGGCGCTCGATCACCCCGCCGATGGCCGCCAGCAGGCTCGGCACGTAGCGGCCGTCGAGCCATTGTCCACCGCGCGGATCGAACACCGCTTTCAGCTCCTCGACCACGAAGCCGACATCGCCGCCGCGCCGGAACACCGCCGAGATCATGCGGGTCAGCGCCACCGTCCAGGCAAAATGCTCCATGTTCTTGGAGTTGATGAAAATCTCGAAGGGCCGCCTGGCGCCGTCTTCCACAATGTCGTTGACGGTGATGTAGATGGCGTGATCGCTGTCGAGCCATTTGAGCTTGTAGGTGAAACCGGGGAGCTCCGCCTGGCGCGCCAGGGGCTGGCGCATGACGGCGATGTCGCGGGTTGTTGACGGCTCGGCGGACAGCACCGAGCCGGTCACGCCGTTCGGCCTGAAGGTCGTGCAGCCCTTGAGGCCGAGATCGTAAGCGTCGTCATAGACCGCGCGGAAATCCTCGAACGGCAGATCGGCCGGCACATTGATGGTTTTCGAAATCGAGCTGTCGACATGGCGCTGCACCGCCGCCTGCATGACAAGATGAGCGTTGGGGGTGAGATCGCCCACCGTGACGAAAGCCGGCGGCAGGGTCACGTCGCGGCCCTTCAGCGCCCACCACATTTGCGCCGCGTAGTCACTGACCTTCTCGCTCCGCCGTGTTCCATCCGCGAGCAGAATCTTGCGCTCGTAGCCGATCGAGAAAATCGGCTCGATGCCGCTCGACACATTGCCGGCGATGAGCGAAATGGTGCCGGTGGGGGCGATCGAGGTGAGCAGTCCGTTACGCAATCCATAAGCCGCGATCCGGTCGCGCAGATCTTTCGGCAACCGCGAGGCGTGGCCCGTCTTGCCGAACATCTCTTTGTCGAACAGCGGAAAGGGACCCTTCTCGATCGCCAGATCGATGCTGGCGGAATAGGCCTGATGCTCGATGGTGGCCATCCATCCGCCAGCCAGCGCCGCGGCGGTCTCGCTGCCATAGACGGCGCCGCACATCGCCAGCGCGTCGGCTAGCCCGGTCAAGCCGAGGCCGATCCGCCGCTTGGCCTTGGCCTCGCGTTTCTGTTCGGGAAGCGGATAGTTGGAGACGTCGACGACATTGTCCATGAAACGCACCGCAGTCGCCGTCACGCTCCGCAACTCGTCCTCGTCGATGCGGGCTTCGTCGGTGAACGGATCATGCACGAAGCGGGTCAGGTTGATCGAGCCCAGCAGGCAGGCGCCATAGGGCGGCAGCGGCTGTTCGCCGCATGGATTGGTGCTGTGAATCGTCTCGCAATAAGAGAGGTTGTTCTCGGCATTGACGCGGTCGATGAAGATGACGCCGGGCTCGGCGTAATCATAGGTCGAGCGCAGGATCAGGTCCCACAGCGCGCGGGCCGCGACGGTGCGATAGATCCTTCCCCCGAACACCAGCGGCCAGTCCGCGTTGGCCCTCGCCGCCCGCATGAAGGCATCGGTCACCAGCACCGACAGGTTGAAATTGCGCAGGCGCGCCGCGTCGCGCTTGGCTGAGATGAAATCCTCGATATCGGGATGGTCGCAGGCCATGGTGCCCATCATGGCGCCCCGCCGCGATCCCGCCGACATGATGGTGCGGCACATCCCGTCCCACACATCCATGAAGCTCAACGGCCCCGAGGCATCGGCCCCCACACCCTTGACTGGCGCGCCCTTGGGACGAAGCGTCGAGAAATCATGCCCGATGCCGCCCCCCTGCTGCATGGTGAGGGCCGCTTCCTTGAGATTGTCGAAGATGCCGTCCATCGAGTCGGGGATCGTGCCCATGACGAAGCAGTTGAACAGGGTGACGGTGCGGCCGGTGCCGGCCCCGGCCAGAATGCGGCCGGCCGGCAGATAGCGGTAGCCCGACAGGATGCCGTGGAACCGCTCGGCCCAGATGTCGCGGGTTGCTTCGGGTTCGGCCTCGGCCACGGCGCGGGCCACCCGCCACCAGGTGTTGTCCGGCGTCCGGTCGATGGGGGTGCCGTCCATGTCCTTGAAACGGTACTTCATGTCCCAGATGTCGTGGGCGATGGGATCGATCGGGGGATTGACGAAGCTGTCCATGGCGCGGGTGTCCAATCCGGGGAACCGGAGTGTAGGCCGGTCCGGGCCGGGAGTCGAGGACTTGTTCTCTATTTGTACACTGGCTTCGGTCGCGCTCAGCACTTCTGTCTTCGCCCCGCTTAAGCGGGGAGAAGAAGGGGACCCATCGCATTTTTGCGATGGGGGAGATGAGGGGCCTGCCGGCAAGATTGTCGCAACTGTGTCCAAAGGCCCCTCACCTCCCCCACTGCTTCGCAGCGGGGCCCCTTCCTCTCCCGCTTCGCGGGCGAGGACAACAACAGGGCAACCTTAGGCAAGAAGCCTGTCTGTCGCCGTTTCGATCGCCGTCTCAAGCCGTGTCTGGAATTCGCGGCGGGGCAGGCCTGCGGGGATCGGCGGCAGGAATTCGATGACGATGGTTCCGGAATGGCGCAGGAATTTTCTTCGCGGCCAGAACAGTCCGGAATTGAGCGCGAAGGGAACACAAGGGACACCGAGCCTGGCGTAGAGAGCGGCGGCGCCCGGCTTGTAGGCCGGCGGGTCGCCGGGGCTGCGTCTCGTTCCTTCCGGCATGATGACGATCTGGCGGCCACTGGCGATTTCCTCCTCGCCCCTTTTTATCAGCTTGCGCAAGGCGGACGGACCGGCTTCGCGTTCGACCGCGATCATGCGGAAATTGAGGCTGAACCAGCCGAACAGCGGGATCCAGGTGAGTTATTTTTTAAACACCATGGCGGGATCGTCGAGGAGAGGCAGGATGGCGAAGGTCTCCCACAGCGACTGATGCTTGCCCGCGACCAGCGCCGGTCCTTGCGGAATATGCTCACGGCCTCGCACTTCCATCCTGGTTCCCACGATCACGCGCATCAGCCATAGCGATGTGCTCGCCCAGGCCTGCAGCGCGCGGATCGACCATTTGCGCGGTGTCAAGAAAAACCCCGCGCCGAGGACGAGGAACAGCACCAGATTGACGTAGAATACGAGATTGAAGATGGCCGAACGCAGTCGGATCAAAAGACGTTCCTCAGCATACGGATCAATGTCATCCGCGAAGTGACCAGGCTGATCAGTGTCGCCACCGCCGGCACCGCCAGCAGCAGCGAATAGTTCCAGATCGCGATACGGGGCGAGGCGAACAGCAGGCTGCGGCTGGCATCGGCCACGCCGCCCGCACCCGGCGAGCCGGTGAGGACCAGCAGCAGGAAGGTGAGCAGCCCCAACGCCACGCCGATCAATCCGGCCCACAATCCGGTCTTGAGGAAGCGCCGGTCGATCTGCCTTGCGACATAGCCGTCTTTGGCGCCGACGAGGTGTAGGACGTCAACCACATGCCGGTTGGCATCGAGCACGGTGCGCGTGGCGAAGATCACCATGGCCACCGCCGAGAGGCAGATCAAAAACAGCACGGCGAAGGACAGCATCGACAGCGCGCGCGCCATGCGGGTCAGTTCCGCCTGCCAGCGCCGGTGCGTATCGAGGCTGGCGCCCTTCACCGTCTTGAGACCCTCGGCAAGCGCGTCGAAATCGGGCGGCGCCGTCTGGTCGATGGTGACGCGGATCAATCGCGGAATGGGAAGGTCGGCCAGATTGCTGCTGCCCAGCCACGGTTCCAGGAGCTTGGCGCCGGCATCGCGGTCGAGCACCGCGAAGGACACGATGCCGGTGACGTTGCGCAGCAGCGCCTCGGCCTTGGCCAATTCGGCCTCGATGTCGCTGTCGTGGAGAGGGCGCACCTGCACCGTCACTTCGCTGGCCAGCCCGCTGGTCCAGTTGTCGACGGCGCGATTGATCAGGATGAGCGCGCCGATCGCCAGGCAGGCCAGATAGCACATGACCGCCATGGTGACCGTCAGGCTCTTGACCGGGCCCGCCTGCGACGGGATGACCGGCCCCGGGCGGTTGCTCTGGGGCTTGCTCATGCGGCGCGAAGCTCGCCCCGTTCAAGATGCAGCACCGGGGCTTTTGCCTGCTGCAGCAGCTTGTGGTCGTGGGTGGCGAGCAGCACGGTGGTGCCGAGCCGGTTCAGTTCGACGAAGAGATGGAGAAGCCTTCGGGCGAGCGCCGGATCGACATTGCCGGTCGGCTCGTCGGCGAGGAGCAGTTCGGGCTTGCCGATGACCGCGCGGGCGATCGCGGCCCGCTGTTTTTCACCGCCCGACAGAACCGGGGGAAAAGCGTGGGCCTGATCGGCCAATCCGACCCAGCTCAGCAGATCCATGACATCGGCGCGATAGCTCGACTCGCGCTTTCCGGCGACCCGGAGCGGCAGCGCCACATTGTCATAGGTCGAGAGATGGTCGAGCAGGCGGAACTCCTGGAACACCACGCCGATGCGGCGTCGCAAATGCGGCAGGCCCGGCCGGCCCAGCGTCAGCACATCCTCGCCGAAGATCCGGATCAATCCGCGCGTCGGCTTGAGAGCCAGAAACAGGAGGCGCAGCAGCGAGGTCTTGCCCGCCCCCGAGGGACCGGTGAGGAAGGCGAATTCACCCGGCGCCAGGCGGAAACTCACATCCTTGAGAATTTCCGGGCCGTTGCCGTAGCGCAATCCCACACTTTCGAAACGGACCACTCGCAACTCCGCTGATTCCTCAACGAGGGTATTCAGCATGGAGCACGTTAACGCGGCATTAACCCTGCCTGCCGTTATTCTCAGGCCAATAACCAGATGATCATCGCCTGTCCCTCCTGCTCAACGCAATACGATCTGCCGCCGTCGCGCCTTGCCGCCGAGGGCACGATGATCAATTGCAGCGCCTGCGGGCATAGCTGGATCGAGGGCCGCGCCGTCGAGGTGAAGAACGTCAGCCCACGCTCCGTGCCCGCCGTGATCGACCACGCCTACGAGCCCGACCATGACGTGCGCCGGATCATGGAGGCGGCGCGCGAGGCCCGCGAAGGATTCGTGGTGAAACGCCGCCAGAAACTCAGGCGGCTGCGCGGCTGGGCGGTGTTCGCCGCGTCGCTCGCCGTGCCCATTGTGCTGGCCGGGTTGTTTCCGGAGGCCGTGGTGAGGGCCGCGCCCTCGGCGATCAACGTCTATTCGGCGCTGGGCTTCAGCGTCAATGTGTATGGGCTGGATTTGCGCCGCATCGAAATCCAGCACCTGATCGACGGCGGCACGCGGGTGCTGGCGGTCCGGGGCGAGATCGCCAATGTCTCGGGAGGCGAGCGGAAAATCCCCTGGCTGCGCTTCGGCCTCGATGACGGGGGCGGCACCGAGCTCTATCGCTGGACGCTCGATTCGGGTGCCAGGCCGCTGCGGCCCGGCGAGATCACCACTTTCGTCACCCGCGTCGCCTCGCCGCCCGAAACTGCGAAGAACCTGCAGATTCGTTTTGCCCATGCGGATGAAATCGGCCTAAATGCCACCCCATGAGCGACATCACCATCGACGGCCACCGCATCTCGGTCCTGTTCTCGGCGAGCGAGATCGCGTCGCGCATCGGCGAACTCGCGCACGAAATCGCGGATAAAAAGCCCCATCGTCTTCTCGTTGTTCCGGTGCTCAAGGGAAGCTTCATTTTCGCCGCCGACCTGATCCGCTCCATGCATCATGCGGGGCTTTCGCCCGAGGTCGATTTCATGATCCTCGCCAGCTACCGGTCTGGCATCCGGTCGTCGGGCCGGGTCGAAGTGCTGCGCGATATCGAGTCGTTGGTGAAGGACCGCGACGTGCTGCTGATCGACGACATCCTCGAATCGGGCCGCACACTGGCTTTCGCCAAGGACCTGATCTCGGCGCGGGGAGCCGCGAGCGTCAAGACGGCGGTGCTGCTCAACAAGCCGGGGCATCTCGCCGCCAATATCACGGCCGATTTCCAGGGATTCGTGTGTCCCGACAAATTCGTGGTTGGCTACGGCATGGACATGGCACATCAGTTTCGCGAACTGCCCTTCGTCGGCCATGTGTTGCCGGCGGGCAGTTGACTACTGCACTTTTCCCCGCGCCGCGACGGGAATGGCGCCGAGCACCTCGCCGCCTCGGATGAACACCACCTTGTCGTAGAGATTGCTCACCGGGCAAACGTGGTTCGGCAGCACACGGACGAGATCGCCGACCTTGGGCACAGGCGCATTCTCGCCGAGAATGATGTGGCCGTGTTCCTCGCTCAATTCGTATATAGGGGTATCGCCAAGCTCGCGCACCGTGCCGTAGCCGGTCATGCCGAGGAGATCGCTGGTCAGCGCCTTGGAGCCCGCATCGATGATGACGCGGCTGCTGGTGGGCACGCTGACGACGGTGGCCAGCACGTGAACGGCGCAGTCCTCGTCGATGCAGATCCTGCGATGGACCAGCGAGCGGTCGCAATAGACATAGGTGCCGGCGCGGTATTCGGTGATGTGCGAAAGTCCATCATCCTTCCACATATCGGGCGTACCGCCGCTTGAGATGATCTTCGTCTCGAGCCCGGATTGCGCCGCGAGATCGCGGGCAGCCAGAAGGAAGGCTTCAGCTTCCATGCGCGTGCCCGGCTTGGGATAGGTCATCAGCCCGCCATAGGCGACGCCTTTCGTGGCGTCGATCACGCAAGCAAGGTCGGCCGCCGCTTCAGGCGTCTGCACGCCGTTGCGCCGGGCTCCCGTGTCGCATTCGACGAGCACCGAAATGTCGCGCCCCGCCGCTTCGCCCGCAGTGCCAAGTCCCGCTACGACCTCGGCGCTGTCGGCCACGACCGAGATGTCGGTGCGCCGCGCCAGCGCCGCGAGACGTTCGAGCTTGTGGGCACCCACGACGTTGAAGGTCAGCAGCAGGTCGCGGATGCCGCTATCGGCCATGGCTTCGGCTTCGCCCAGCTTCTGCACCGTGATGCCCCTGGCGCCGAGCGCCATCTGGTATTTCGCCAGCGGCACCAGCTTGTGGGTCTTGATATGAGGCCGGCTGACAAGCCCCGCCGTATCGCAACGCTTCTGCCAGCGCTTGAGATTGCGCTCCACCACGTCGATGTCGATGATGGGAACAGGTGTTTCGAGGTCCTCGATGCGGCGACCCACATTTTCGAACTCGAAAAAATCGGCGATGTCCATTTTGCTCACGCCAGTTTCTGCCGGATGCCGTGCTTCACCGTATCGAGCAGCACCGCCGCCAATACGAGAAAGCCGAGAATGACCTGGGTATAATGCGCGGGCAAGCCCATGAGGTTGATCGCGGTATGGATTGACGACAGCAGCAGCACGCCCGCATAGACGCCGGGCAACTGCCCGATGCCGCCCTTCAGACTGACGCCGCCGATCACCACTGCGGCGAAGGCGTTGAACAGCATGCCGGTGCCCAAATTGGCGGTCGCTCCCGAAGTGCGGATCGCCAGCAGCCATCCGGCCACTCCGGCGATCGCCCCGGCGATGACGAAAGTGGTGAAGATCAGCCGGTCAACCTTGATGCCGGCGCGGAAGGCCGCGACCGCATTGCCACCGGTTAGGATCACATGCCGCCCGAACGGAGTTCTGCCCAATATGAAAGTGAACAGAGCGAAACAGGCGATGGCGATCCAGGCGATGAGCGGAATGTAGAGCACGGTCTGAATGCCGATCACCCGCAAGGACGGCGCCAAGTCCTGCGCCGAGCGCCCGCCGGAAATCGCCACCACCGCGCCCCTGACCCAGATGTAAGAGGCGAGCGTCACGATGAAAGCGTTCATTTTGAGCTTGACGACAAGCACGCCGTTCAGCGCGCCGATGAGGCCACCGACTGCCAAAGCGAGAATGAGAGAGATGGGCAGCACCAGCCAGTCCGGGGTGAAAGTGTAGCCCAGGCCGATGCCGCGCGAGCAGAACAGGATGCCGGTCACCATGGCGGTCAAGGCCGCGACCGACTCGACCGACAGGTCCATGTTGCCCGCGATGATGACGATGGCAAGCCCGATCGCCATGACGCCGACGAAGGTCGATTGCTCGACGATATTGGCGAAGATGCCGATCTGGAAGAAATTCGGAATGAACAGCGAGAAGCCGGCCAGAACCACGGCGAGCATGAACCAGACGAGATTGTCGAGAACGAATTCGACAATGGCGCGTTGGCGGGAGCCGATCATCTTTCTACTCCTTCCCCCCTCGCGGGGGAAGGTGGCGCGTAGCGCCGGATGAGGGGGCCTCTCCGCGAGCACGATCTAAGAAGGGACTCGTTGAACCGCCCCCTCATCCGTCTCGCGCCTGTGGCGCGATCCACCTTCCCCCGCGAGGGGGGAAGGGGAAATAAGCGCCGCTGGTTTGCTAGTGTGATAGCTTCTACTCGACCGGCATGATCTTGTCGGCGGGGGCTTTCAGATTGCCCCAGAAGCGCGGCTCGTCGATATTGTCCTTGGTGATCGCGGCACCCGGAATCTTCAGGTTCGGTCCCCAGGATTCGATGGTGAGCGTCGAGTCGAGGCCCAGTACGCTGTAGGTCCCCGCCTTGATCTCCTGCTTGTTCACCACCTTGTCGGCAAACATGGCGACGGCCGCGGCCTGTGCATAGAGCGGCTGCTCCACTTCGACCTGTTCCCAACCTTTGCGGATCAAATCGAGGCCGACGGGTGCGCCGTTCGACGACACCAGCATGACCTCGCCCGGCTTCTTGCCCTTGGCCTCCATCGAAGCGACGGCGGCGACCGCGAGATGGGCGGCGTGGACGAAGATCAGCTCGATGTCGGGATTGGCGACAAGCTGGTCGTTGACGATCGTTCCTGCGACATCGGCGGCCCAGCCGGTGGCGGGAACGGAGATGATCTCGACGCCCGCGAACTCCTTCATCTTCTCCTCGAAGCCCTTCTGGATGTCGAGCGTGTAGGGGTCGGCCGGATCGCCCAAGACCTGCAGGATCTTGCCCTTGACCTCGCCATTCTTTTCTTTCAGCAGGCGCTGGATTTCGGTCGCGGCCACATAGCCGATCTCGACCGTGCCGGCGACGGACGTGAAGTCCGACGGCGTCGCGGTAATCTGCCGATCAAAGATGATGACCGGAATACCAGCGGCGCGGGCCTTCTCGATCGAGGGCTGCAGCGCGTTGAAGTCGACCGCCGCCAGGATGATCGCCTTGGGCTTGAGCAGGATCACGTCGTTCATCTGGCTCTGCTGCAGGTCGGTCTTGTTGTCGGCGTTGAGCGTCACCGTCTCGTAGCCCACGTCCTTCAGGAATTTTTCAAGGGCGCTCACCGACTCGGTCTGGAACTCGTCGAGCAGTGTCGGCACCATGTAATAGATCTTGCCCTTGTCCTGGGCCAAGACCGGGCCTCCCAACATCACGGCGGCAAGCGCCATGACACCGATCAGCATACTGAATAGTCTTTTCATCGAGCGTCTCCCTTTCTGTTGTCGTTGAACTCACTCATCCGACGGCACTTTGCAAGACGCCGCCGGTCATCAGGCTGACCACTTCGTCAGGACTCGTTTTAGAGCGAAGGGCATTGCCGGCGACTTTGCCGTGACGCAGCACGACGATGCGGTCGGCCACCTGGAAAGCCTGCGCCATGATATGGGTGATGACCACGACGCCGATGCCTTGCGCCGCTATGCGCCCGATCATGTCGAGTCCGCGCCTGGTCTGTTCGACGCCCAATGCGGCGAAAGGTTCGTCGAGCAGCACCAGCTTGCCGCCCCAATGCACGAAGCGGTTGAGCTCGATCGCCTGGCGCTGGCCGCCCGACAGATGCTCGACATTGGTGCGGAGCGACGGAATGCGCGTGCCCGCCGTGGCGAGAGCTTTCTCGACGACGCTCTCCATGGCCTGTTCCTGCAGCACGGGGATACCTAGATAGCGCTTCACGATCTCGCGGCCCATGAAGAAATTGCCGACGACATCGACGTTGGTGCAGAGCGACAGGTCCTGATAGACGGTTTCGACACCATGGGCCTTGGCTTCGGCGGGCGAAGCAAACGTATGCTCGGTGCCGTCGAACAACATGCGGCCAGCACTTGGCTTCAAGCCGCCGGAAATGATTTTGACGAGTGTTGATTTGCCCGCGCCATTGTCGCCGAGCAGGGCCACGACCTCGCCCTTGTTGACGGTGAAGCTGATGCCTCTCAGCGCCTCGATGGCGCCGAAATTCATCTTGATGTCTTCGAGTTGCAACAAGGCGTTGCTCGTCATGCCACGCGGCTCCCGATGAACATCATGTCTTTCTCCTGGCGCTCGCCTTCCGCGAACATGATGCCGAAGCGTGGGCTCAGCACGCCCGACAAGGCGAGTGCGGCTGCCCCGCGCAGCACGGCATCATGGCCGCTGTGCGAGCGAATGAGGCGCGGCACCTTGCGGTCGCGGTGCTGCGAAATTGAATTGGGCAAGGGTTGTGCGGCGGCAATGAGATCATCGATCAGCTCATCCTCGGCGATGCCGCCGACGATGATGGTCTCGGGATCGAAGAGATTCTCGATGGTGACCACGGCGTTGCGGAGCAAGG
>JANNSP010000219.1:0-6600 GCA_031402975.1 Hyphomicrobiales bacterium | reverse complement strand
ATGGGGCGAGGAGCAGGTGCTGATCTGGCGCAGGTCTTTCAATGTCGCCCCTCCCGGCGGTGAAAGTCTTCGCGATACGCTGGCCAGGGCGCTGCCCTATTACATGAAGCATATCCAGCCCGAGGTCCTGTCGGGCCGGCGTGTCCTGGTGTCGGCGCATGGCAATTCGCTGCGCGCCCTCATCATGGCAATCGAAGGTCTATCGCCTGAACAAATCCTCAAGCGCGAACTGGAAACCGGAGTTCCGGTGGTCTATCGTCTCGGCGCTGATTCCCGGCCCATGTCGATCGAGACGCTTGTGTCGTGATCGAAATCCGCATCCTCCAGGCGTCCGAATATGACGGACAGGTGGACTGGCTGGCGGACCTTCTGATGGACGCGGTTGAATCGGGTGCCGGCGTCAGTTTCCTGTGGCCGCTCGACCGGCGCGATGCCCAGGACTATTGGAGAAGCGTCCAGCCCTCGATTGCCCAGGGACGGGTTAGTCAGTTTGTGGCGGAATGCGGGGGTGACATGGCCGGCACCGTGCTGCTGCAAAAAGCCTGGCCACCCAACCAGCCGCATCGCGGCGAGGTTGCCAAATTGCTGGTGCATCGCAAGTTCCGCCGCCGCGGCATCGGCACGCTGTTGATGAACGCGCTGATCCAGAAGGCGCGCGAGACCGGACTGACGCTGATCAATTTCGATACCGTCGCGCACGGTTCGTCCGAGACATTCTATCGCGACCTGGGATTCACCTGCGCGGGATATATTCCCGGTTATGCGCTGTCGTCGTCCGGCAGACCGGAAGATACCGCGCTGTTCTACATGCAGCTTTGATCAGGCGGCGCGGGCCGTGATGCCGGCCTCCCAGCCCAATATGGCGCGTTTGCGCGTCAAACCCCAGTGATAGCCGCAAAGCCCGCCAGATTTACCAAGAACACGGTGGCAGGGCACCACGAAGGAGATCGGGTTTTTGCCGACCGCCGAGCCCACGGCGCGCGCCGCCGAGGGTTTACCTATGTGAGCCGCAATATCGGAATAGGTCGACGCCTTGCCCAAAGGAATGCGCAGCAGTGTTTCCCATACGCGGATCTCGAAATCGGAACCGATAAAGATCACTCGAAGCGGCTGGTCCTGCTTCCAATGGCCGGTCTCGAAGACTCGCGTCGCATAGGGCGCCGTGGCCAGGTGATCCTCCACGAATTTGGCTTGGGGCCAGCGCGACATCATGTCGGACAAGGACGCGGCTTCGCTTCCCGGATCGGCAAACGCCAGCCCGCAAAGTCCAGCATCGGTCGCCATGACCAAAGCCTGGCCGAATGGGCAATCATGAAAGCCATAGCGGATGGTGAGCCCCAGTCCCCTCGCCTTGAAGGCGCCGGGCGTCATTCCTTCATGAGTCACAAACAGGTCATGAAGGCGGCCGGGGCCCGAAAGGCCAACTTCATACGCGGTATCGAGGATGCTGGCTGAATCGCGCAGGAGCTGCCGGGCATGATCGATCGTCAGGGCCTGCAGGAAGGCTTTCGGGCTGAGACCGGCCCAGCGCGTGAAAACGCGCTGGAGATGATGTGGGCTCATTCCCGACTTTTGCGCAAGAGTCTCTAGCGATGGCTGGTCGCGCCAGTTCTCGGTGAGAAATGCAAGGCTGGCGCGAACCTTTTCGTAGTCGCGGGTGGGGGTTGGGTCGATGTCAATGTTGCTCATGGTTCCGAGACTAGTCACACAGCTTGAGGCGTGCCACCCGTTTCTTGCTCAAATATTGCGGGTGGCCAAAGCTTTTCGCAGTTCACCTGCAAGGCCTTTGCGCTCGGCAGGCCCCAGAAACCGGCCAATCTCGATCTTTCGCCCGTGCGAACGCAGGAACAATCCGCCAATGAGCTCGCGTTCGATATCTTCTTCAAGCTCGACACGCACCCACGCCCTGACAAACCGCTGCTGCTGGTTTTCCTGCCCATCCCTACGGGTTTCAACAAGCACTTCCGTTTCGCTGATCTCGATCCGCTCGGAACGGCGGGCATCGGCGAAATTTCGGTTGAATGCCCACCATAGAAGCGCAACATCGAGGCCCATGAATCCGGCAACGGGCCAGGCCCCCGCCAGATAGAACATCACGCCACCGGTGAAATTGATGAAGGCTACGGCCAGCATCAGAACGATAAATCCCTGCCGCGACAGGGACCGGTGCGGCCGCAGGACGGCACGCCAGATTTTCGGGTTGCTTCGTTCCATGGGTTAGGCCTACCCAGCCATAGAACAGGGAAAACATGGCAAAGACAAGAAAACTGTCACCCGCCGAGACTGCGGAAGTGTTCCGGCGTTTCTCCGCGGCTGTTGCCGAGCCGAAAGGCGAGTTGCAGGCGGCCGATCCGTTTACCTTGCTGGTCGCCGTGGTGCTGTCGGCGCAGGCAACCGATGCCAGCGTGAACCGGGCAACCCCGGCTCTTTTTGAAGTCGCCGGAACACCGGAAAAAATGTTGGCCCTGGGCGAGGACGCCGTCCGCGAGCATATCAAGACGATCGGACTGTTTCGGACGAAGGCAAAGAACCTTGTCGGCCTTTCGCGAGCCCTGATCGAACGGCATGGCAGCGAAGTTCCGGAGACCCGCGAGGGCCTCGAAGCGTTGCCGGGCGTTGGCCGAAAGACCGCGAATGTCGTGCTCAATACCGCCTTCGGTCAACCGGTGATTGCGGTCGATACCCATCTTTTCAGGGTCGCCAACCGCACCGGGCTCGCTCCGGGCAGCACGCCGCGAGAAGTCGAGGACAGGTTGGTCAAGGCGATCCCGGACGCCTATCTCCGGCACGCCCATCAATGGCTGATCCTGCATGGCCGCTATGTGTGCAAGGCCCGCAATCCCGAGTGCTGGCGCTGCCCGATCAGCGATATCTGCCGGTATTCGCCGAAGACGCCGCCACCTGTTTGAAGATGTGAACGAAATAGGCTGTGGCGAAAAGCGGCGCGGCAATATTGATGACTGGAACGAGTGCCATTGCGGCGGGAATCAGTCCCGCCATGAAAACTTTGGGGGTATTCTGTTGGCGCAGAAGCCTGGCGTCTTCCACCGGCATGTGGCGCATGGCCACCATCTCGAAATATTCGCGGCTCAGCAGATAGGCATTGGCTGCCACCAGAGCTGCGGCTCCCAGCCCGGTGAAAACCAATGGCAGCACCGCGAGATTGACGACAATCACCACGGTGGCGAATTGCACAGACATCACGATCGCCCGGCCAGCGGCCAGGGGCGTGCCCGGAAGATCAGCCGGATAGTGGGCGGCCTCGACTCGCGAGGCGACATCGTCGAGAAACAGACCCGCAAAGATCGCCATCACCGGAGCCATCAGAAAAATGAACGCCACGGCCAGCACCAGCCCTCCGCCAATGGCAATGAGCGTTTCGGCCCAGGGCCATGGCACCATGAGCAGAATCGAGATGAGCATTTCGACCCCGATCAGAATCGCAATAAACAGCAGCAGGGTGAGCCCGAACGCCTTGAACAGGATGGCGCGCAGCGCCGGCGACAACAAGTCGCCCAAGGCCTTGAAAGCAGCAGAAATCATGGGTTTCCCATAGATTGCGATGCTTGCCAGCGCAAGCCGCTTCGGCTACCCGCATTGTCAGCAAGCGAGGTGAACATGACAACTGCCGCAATCGACGTCCTGGGTATCGGCAATGCGATCGTCGATGTGATCGCGAGGGTGGATGATCGCTTCGTCACCAGCCACGGTCTGGTCAAGGGCTCGATGAACCTCATCGACGAGGAGCGGGCCGAGCACCTCTATGCCGACATGGGGCCGGCGATTGAAATTTCCGGCGGGTCGGCGGGAAATACGGTGGCCGGGATTGCGTCGTTCGGGGGCAAGGCCGCCTATTTCGGCAAAGTGAAGAAAGACCAGCTGGGCGACGTCTTTCGTCACGACATGCGGGCCCAAGGGGTGCAATTCGATTCTTTGTCCGCCCTGGATGGTCCCGCCACCGCGCGCTCTTTCATTCTGGTAACACCGGAAGGAGAGCGCACCATGAATACCTATCTTGGCGCCTGCGTGAATCTCACCACCGCCGATATTGACCGCGACATCGTGACGTCGGCTCATGTCACCTATATGGAAGGCTATCTGTGGGACCGGCCGGAAGCCAAGGAGGCATTCCGGCTGGCCGCGAAGATCGCGCGTGGCGGCGGCCGCTTGACGTCAATCACACTCTCCGATTCTTTCTGCGTCGAACGTCACCGCGACAGCTTCCTGGATCTCATTCGCAATGACATCGATATCGTGTTCGCCAATGAGTCCGAGATCAAGTCGCTCTATCAGACACAGAGTTTCGATGGCGCCATGCAGGCCATTCGCCGCGATTGCCCGATCGCCGTCCTGACGCGTTCCGCTGCGGGCTGCGTGGTGGTGCGCGGCGATGACGTTCATGTGTTGCCGGCCTATCCGGTGGACAAGGTCGTTGATGTGACCGGAGCGGGCGATCTGTTCGCGGCTGGCTTCCTGTTCGGGTTCACGGCCGGCGAGGCGCTTCCGCACTGCGCGCAGTTAGGCGCGCTTGCGGCCGCCGAGGTGATTTCACATATCGGGGCGCGGCCGGAAACAAATCTCGGACTTCATGCCAACCAGGCGGGACTATTATAGCTTCCGCAGGAAGACGCTGCGGACGAAGTGATCCGCGCCCTTGCGCAGAACCAGGTCGGCGCGAGGCCGCGTCGGCAGCAGGTTTTCGCGCAGATTGACAAGATTTATGGTCTGCCAGATGCGCGCCGCGGTTTCATGGGCCTCGAGATCGGACAGCGCCGCGTAGCGATGAAAATACGATCTGGGGTTCCTGAATGCGCCATCACGCAAGGAGAAGAAACGGTCAATGTACCATTTCCGCAAGTCGGCCACGTCGGCATCCAGATAGATGGAAAAATCAAAGAAGTCGGACACGTTCGGAATACCGCGCCCGTCCCGCGGCGGACGGCCTGTCTGCAGGACATTGAGTCCCTCGACGATCAGAATGTCGGGTTGGTCGATGGTGAGGCATTCGTCCTTCAAGACGTCATAGGTCAGATGCGAGTAAAGCGGCGCCGTCACGTTCCGCTCGCCCGCCTTGATGTCCGACATGAACCGCAGGAGCCTGGGGAGATCGTAGGATTCAGGAAACCCCTTGCGGGTCATCAGCCCCTCGCGCTCAAGGACCGCATTCGGAAGCAGAAATCCATCCGTCGTCACCAGGTCGACTCGCGGATGCTTGGGCCAGCGGGCGAGAAGCCGTCGCAAAACGCGTGCCGTGGTGCTCTTGCCGACCGCGACGCTTCCCGCCATGCCGATAACGTAGGGAACCTTGCGCTCGGCGATATGCAAGAAGTTGTTCGTGGCCCTGAACAATCCCTGGGTGGCCTGGACGTAGAGGTTCAGTAGCCGCGACAAGGGCAAATAGATGGCCTCGACTTCGGCCAGATCAACCCGGTCGTTCAATCCGCGCAGCTCGTCGAGATCGGCCTGCGTCAGGGTCATCGGCGTATCGGCGCGAAGTGCGGCCCATTCCTCGCGCGAGAAGCGGCGAAAGGGTGAAACCTCTCTTGCGAGTTCTTCCATGATCACCCCTTGCGCGAAGCCTTTTCGGCAAGCCCGCTTACGCCTTTGCGTCGCTCAAGTTCGCTCATCACGTCGGCAACCGGCACGTCGCTTGCGGCGAGAAGCACAAGAAGATGATAGAGAACATCCGCCGACTCCGCCACGATATGCCGTTTGTCTCCGGACACCGCGGCAAGTGCCACTTCGATGGCTTCCTCGCCCAGTTTCTTCGCACACTTCTCCACCCCCTGCGAGAGCAGCCTTGCCGTGTACGAGTCCTCAGGCGCCAATCCCCGGCGGCTCGCTATTGCGTCGGCCAGGTCAGCCAGTGTTTGCAATCGATGTTCGGTCATATCCGCGGTTCCATCACATTATGCGCATCGGAACGCCGTTGGCCACCAGATGCCGTTTCGCTTCGCCGATAGAGTATGTTCCGAAATGAAAAATGGAGGCGGCAAGAACCGCCGAAGCGTGCCCGTCTTGAATCCCCTGTACCAGATGATCGAGATTGCCAGCTCCCCCCGAAGCGATGACCGGGATATCCACCGCGTCGGCGATTGCCCGGGTGAGGGCGATGTCGAATCCGCTTCCTGTCCCGTCACGATCCATGGACGTCAACAAAATCTCTCCGGCGCCAAGTCGCGCGACATCCCGGGCAAAGCCGATGGCGTCAATTCCTGTCGGTCTTCTGCCGCCATGGGTAAAAACCTCCCACCTGCCGGGCGCCACGGTTTTAGCGTCGATTGCCACGACGATGCATTGCGTTCCGAATTTGCGGGCGGCATCGCCCACAAAAGCGCGCTCCGCGACGGCTGCCGAATTGATCGAGACCTTGTCGGCGCCGGCCAGAAGGAGTTGACGAATGTCCGCGAGGCTTCTCACGCCGCCGCCCACCGTCAGCGGCATGAAACAGGCTTCCGCGGTCGCCGATACCACATCATAAAGTATGCCCCGATTCTCATGCGTGGCTGCGATGTCGAGAAAACACAGTTCATCGGCGCCAGCGGCATCATAAGCCTTGGCGATCTCGACGGGATCGCCGGCGTCGCGCAGGTCGACGAA
>JANNSP010000218.1:0-16264 GCA_031402975.1 Hyphomicrobiales bacterium | reverse complement strand
GGATCGAGTATTTCGGTTTTGTGCAGGGCGATACGCCGGCCGAACTCGCAGCCCACGCGCGCCAACTGGCCGATGCCGGGTTCAAAGTGCTGTATGTCAAGGTGGGCCGGGGCGACGCACTCGACACTGCCATCGTATCGGACATACGAAAGTCGGTTGGCGCCGGCGTCCGGCTCCGTCTTGACGCCAACGAAGCCTGGGACATGTTGACGGCGCGCCGCATGTTCGGAAAGCTCAAACCATTCGATCCGGAATTCATCGAGCAGCCGGTCCCTGCGCGGCTTGGTTCGGAAGGGCTGTCGCGGCTGCGCGCCGTCACCGACATTCCGCTCGCCGCCGACCAGACGGCGTTTTCGGCCGACGACATTTTCGACCTGTGCCGCAACCGGGCAGCCGATGTGATCGTCCTTGGCCTGCACGAAACCTGTGGCGTGGTGCGCTTCCGCAAGGCCGCGGCGGTGGCGGAAGCCGCCGGCATCAATATCTGCCTGCACGGCGTGTTTGAAACCGGCATCACCACCTGCGCCTCGAACCAGGTCGCCGCCACGCTTGGCAACATGGACGACGGCAACCAGATCATGTGGCAGCTCCTTGCAGAAGATATCGTGGCGAAACCGGACCTCGTTCCCAAGGACGGAGCGCTCGGCATTTCGGAATTACCGGGGCTTGGCTTCGAGCTCGACCGCGACGCCGTGGCGCGGGCGGCCGAAGCTTACCGCAAGCTGTAAAGCAGTCCGGCATCGGCATGCGGAGGAAACTGCGGATCGCCGTTGCGGGTGCGGGCGCATTCGGGCGCGAGCACCTCCGCGCGCTGGCCTCGATGGACCGCATCGAGATTGTGGGCGTCGCCGATATCGACGAGGCGGCGGCGCGGGCGGCCGCCGAACAATTCGGCGCAGGGCCGGCGGAGACCGGCGCGATAGCGATGATCGAGCGGCTATCCCCGGATGGGGTCATCATAGCGACCCCCGGCCACACCCATGTCGAATTGGCCTTGGCAGCACTTCGCCTCGATATACCCGTCCTGCTGGAGAAGCCTGTGGCACTTTCGGAAGCCGGCGCCGAAATCCTGATCGAAGCCGAGCGCCGGAGCAGCGCCTTTGTTCTGCCCGGACACATCCTGCGGTTCTCGGAGCCCTATCGCCTGGTGGCCGCCATCGCGCGTTCCGGCGACATCGGGCGCATCCTGTCGGTCAGCGTGCGCAATCACCGCGATGAAACCCACGCCACCCGCTACCCCGATATCGACCCGGTCCTGATGACCATGGTTCACGATATCGACCTCGCGCTGTGGATCACCGGCGCGCCGCTGGCATCGGTGCTGGCACTGCGCCATCCGGAGGGTATGTCGCGTTCGGAAACTCTGGTGACCGGGGTCGGCGCCGGCGGCGTCATGTGGCACATGTCCAGCGCCTGGACCTATCCCACGCTGCACATTCCCGCCGATCGCGTCGAGGTGATCGGCGACAATGGCGCGGTCGAGCTGGAACTCGGCCGTTATCTCCGCGTCTTCGGCCACAAGCCCCGCGACCTCGTATTGAGCGCCGAACCGGACAACGGCATGCTGCCGGCGGAAATATCCTACTTCGCGGACTGCATCGAGCATGACCGAAAACCCGGCATCGTGACGCTCGAGGATGCGCGGTTGGGTCTGCGGGCCGCCGATGCGATCGACGAGTCTCTGCGAACCGGCGGCGTGGTTAGCGCCTGATCCAGCGGCGGTCAGCCGGCGAATTTCGGGCGGGCGAGGCCGGTCACGGGCATCTCGATTGCGAAGAGACCGCCCTGTTGCGGAAAGCGCCGGTCCTCGTCCGCGCTCGATCCGTGGCGTGACGTCGTCACATACAGCGTTTTGAGGTGTGGTCCGCCGAAGGCGCAGGACGTGACCCGGGGAGCGGGCACGGGCACGATCCGGTCGACGCTCCCATCGGGCGCGAGCCGCGCCACGCACTGGCCTTCCCAGCGCGCGCTCCACAGGAATCCCTCGCTGTCGATGGCCGCGCCGTCGGGATAACCCAGGTCCTTGATCTCGCTGAACGGCCGCCGGTTGGAAACGGCGCCCTTGGCCAGATCGAAATCATAGGCATGAATGACCTGGAGCGCTGAATCGGTGACATAAAGCGTTCTTGAATCCGGGCTCCATGCGACGCCGTTAGTGATGGTGAGATCGGAAATGACCTTGGTGCATGACAGATCGGGATCGACCCGCCACAGCGCGCCGCTCGCCGCCGTGATCGGCAGATCCTCGCCATGGGCCCCGAGATTGTTCATCATCGTGCCCATCCAGAAGCGGCCCTTGGCGTCGGGCGCGCCGTCGTTGCTGCGGTTGAGCGGTTGATCGGCCTCGGGAGAGACCATGGGGCGCAGTTTGCCGTCTTTCGGATCGAGGAAATTGATGCCGCGCTCGGAGGCGACCAGCAAGGTGCCGTCGCTCCGCTTGGCCAGCGCGGTGATCATCTCCGGCATCGGCCACACGTCGTGAGCGCCGGATGCGGGGATGAACCGGTGCAGCAGCGAGGGCATCGGCACATCGAGCCAGTAGATCGCCTGTTCGCCGGGACACCAGAACGCGCCCTCGCCGATTCTGTCGCGGCAATCGACGGCGCAGCGCGTGTCGAGATGCGATACCGGATAGGTGTCCACGATTGGCTCCGTCAAACGCGCAGCCCCGCTGCGTCAAGGCGGGGCATATTGACATATTGCCCCGCCAAAGTATCGTTTGCCCGCTGGCCGCCGTGTTTGCCATTGCATGCGATATCGGCGCCAGGGCCGCATCCTGGACAGACAGGAGAGGAACCATGACCATGAAACCAATTCACTCCGCGGCGCCACTGTCGCGGCGCCTGGCGCTCAAGGCCGGATTTGCCGCCGCGGCCGCGGCCGCAGGGTTGATGCCTCAGCGTTCGATCGCCGCCACCACGGTGAATTTCCTTGGCTGGCAGGGTTATGACGACCCGATCACCTTCGACGATTTCACCAAGTCGAAGGACATCGCGCTCAACACCACCTATATCGGCAACAACGACGAAATCATCACCAAGTTGCGCTCGGGCGGCCTGGGCCAGATCGATATCGTCACGCCCTACATGGGCTACATCCCGTTGCTCGCCAAGCTTGGCCTCATCCAGCCGATCGATCCGGCGCGCGTTCCCAATCTCGAAAAGATCATTCCGCTGTTCCGCAACGACCCCAATCTGAACGTCGACGGACAGCTCTATGGCGTGCCCTTCACCTGGGGTTCGGGGCCGATGATGTACGATCCCGCACTTTATCCAACCCCGCCCGCCTCGTGGCTGGACCTGCTCAAGCCCGAATACACCGGCAAGGTCGGCATGATGGACGATCCCCTGGGCAACATGATGCTGGCCGCCATCGTCGCCACCGACGCCAAGGTGCCGACGCAGCTGACCCCGGCCCAGCTCGAACAGACCATCGATCTCCTGGTGGCGATGAAAAAGCAGTCCCGCGCCGTCACGGTCAGCTGGGGCGACCTGGCGGATGCATTGGCGCGCGGCGACGTGTCGATCACCTTCAACGGCTGGGAGACGATCCAGAAATTCGCCGCCGACAAGGGCAAGACCATTGCCTATGCCTATCCCGCCGAAGGGACCTATGCGTGGCTCGACAATTACTGCATCGCCAAGGACGCGCCCAATATCGACGCGGTCTACGAGATCTGCAACCGGGTGATCGATGTGGCGCCGCAGAAGCGGCTGGCGGAAAACGCCATCCAGGCCATCGTCAACAACGAGGCGATCGCCAGTCTCCCGCCCGCCATCAAGGCGCTCTACCCCTACGATTCGATCGAGGACTTCGGCAAGAAGGCCGGCTTCTTCGCCTTCCCGCCGACCGAGCCCGATGGAACCCACGCCACCTTCAGCGACTGGCTGAAAGCCTACGAGCGCTTCAAGACCGCTTAGGACGCCGGGCGGTCAGTTGAATGCATCCTCGTCCCGTCACCCCCGCGCACGCGGGGGCCCCGCTAACCTCCTAGCGGGGTTCCCGCTTTCGCGGGAATGACGGAATTGGGGAGAGTTCACGATCGATTACGCATTCCATGACCGCCAGATCCTTGCCCTATGTCCTGACGCTGCCGTCGGCGGCGATCTTTGTCGCGATCTTCGTGGCACCTTTCGTCTATTTCTTCGTCATCAGTTTCTGGATCGTCGATTTCTTCGCATTGACGCCCGCCATGACGCTCGCGAACTACCACGAGATCCGAGTGAAATACGTGCCGGTTGCGATCTATACGGTGACGCTGTCGGCCACCACTGCGGCGCTCACCGTGGCCATCGGCTTCTTCTACGCCTTCATCGCCCGCTTCAAGCTTCCGGCCTGGGGCGATGGGCTGCTGTTCGCCGTGCTCATCACCATGTTCGGCGGCTACCTGATGAAGATCTACGCCTGGAAAACCATTCTCGGCAACGAAGGCGTGCTCAACACCGCGCTCATGGCCTCGGGCCTCATAACTGAGCCGATCAGCGCGCTGCTTTACAGCCCGGGCGCCGTGATCGTGACGCTTCTGCATTTCAGCCTGCCCTTCGCCGTTCTCCCCATCTACGCCGCGATGCGCGGCATCAGGGACATCGAGATCGAGGTAGCCCGCGATCTCGGCGCGTCGCCGTTCCAGACGTTCTCGACGATCGTCGTGCCGAGGTGCCGCGCCGGCATCGTCACGGCGTTCGGATTTTCCTTCCTGATCACCGCCGGCGATTACGTGACGCCGCTACTGGTCGGCGGCAAGCAGACGCTGATCGGCAATCTCATAGCACCCCAGTTCGGCTCGATGTTCAACTGGCCGCTCGGTTCGGCCATGTCCTTCGTCATGCTGGCGGTATCCATTCTGGTGATCTGGGCCTTCAGCCGGGCCATGGCCTGGTGGTGCCGCGTATGAACGCGCTGTCCATGGCGGCCTGGCGGATCGTCGCCGTGGGGCTCGTGATTTTCCTCCTGGCGCCCATCGTGCTTCTGGTGATCTTCTCTTTCACCTCGCGCGGCCTCACCAATTTTCCGATCGAGGAACTGTCGCTGCGCTGGTGGGAGGAGATGATCCATCACAAGCAGTTCTGGCCGGCCTTCCGCAACAGCATGGTAATCGGCGTCAGCGTCGGCGTCATCTCGGCGATCGTCGGCACCATGGCCGCCATCGGGCTTGCATCGCTGGCGCCGAAGCGGGCGACGCTCGCCATGAGCGTGCTGACCCTTCCCGTCATGCTGCCGCCTTTGGTGCTGGCGGTGGCGCTGCTCTCGTTCTTCGTCAGCATCGGTCTGAAGCTCGGCCTTGCCACCGTCATTGTCAGCCATGTGCTGTTCACCCAGCCTTTCGTCATCCTGATCGTGCATGCCCGCATGGCGAGCTTCGATTACCGGATCGTCGAAAGCGCCCGCGACCTGGGCGCCAGCCCGTTCACCGCCTTTGTCACCGTGACGCTCCCCATCATCCGGCCCATCGTCATCGGCGCGGCCCTCGTCGCCATGGCATTGTCGATCGACGATTTCGTCATTACGGTGTTCACCATCGGCAGCGGCAACACGCTGCCGACGCTGGTTTGGGGCATGATCCGCACCGGTCTGACGCCGGCCGTCAACGCCATCGGCACGCTGATCCTGCTGCTCACCATCGGGTCGAGCCTGATCGCACTGCGCCTGACCCAGTATCGCGGCTGAACGAGGGAGTTGAGACATGGCAAGACTGGAAGGCAAGGTCGCGCTCATCACCGGTGGCGCATCGGGGATCGGCCGCGCCGGCTGCGAACTCATGTCCAGAGAAGGGGCCAAGGTCGTGGTGGCCGACGTCAATGCCGAAGGCGCCGCGGCCGTCGCGGAAGCGATCGGGAAAGCGGGCGGCGTGGCCCACGCCGTCCATGTCGATGTGCGCGACACAGCCTCGGTCCAGGCGATGGTGGCGGAGGCCGTCTCCCGCTTCGGTCACATCGACATTCTGTTTCACAATGCCGTCTCGGTGCCGCTCATCAACAACCGCGACCGCCGCATCACCGAATTGCCCGAGGAAACGTGGCACGAGATCGTCGGTCTCGTCCTCACCGGCACGTTTCTCACGGCCAAATACACAGCCCAGCACATGCTCCAGCGCAAGACCGGATCGATCGTGCTCACCGCCACAGTCGATGCCTTGATCGGACAGGCGGGGCTCGACGCCTATACCGCCGCCAAGGGCGGCGTCGTGGCGATGACGAGGTCGATGGCGGCCGGCCTGTCGCCGGAAGGGGTGCGCGTCAACGCCATCTGCCCGGGTTTCGTGGCGACCCCGCATCAGAGTGTCATCATGGACAACAAGGAGCAGCGCGAGACCATCGACCGCATGCATCTCATGGGCATCCTGGAACCCGAAGACATCGCCCAATTCGCCGTCTTTCTCGCCTCCGACGAGGCACGGCGGATCACCGGCGGCATCCACACCGCCGATTCCGGCTACATGGCCTTCAAAAGCCCGGTCGACCTCGCCACCGTCTATAAGAGGTAGCCGGGGCAATAGTCGCTCACGCGTCGCCGTTGCGGATCAGGTCCGCGCCCTTCTCCCCGATCATGATGGTGGGCGCGTTGATGTTGCCGCTGACCAGATGCGGCATGATCGACGCATCGATCACACGAAGGCCCCCAATGCCGTGGACCCGGAGAGTGGCATCGACCACCGCGCTTGCGTCATGGCCCATCCGGCAGGTGCCGCAGGGGTGAAAGATGGTGATGCTGTCGCGCCGGAGATACTCTTCCCATTCTGCGGCACTGTTGACTTCCGGGCCGGGAGCGAGTTCGGCCCGCACATGTTGCGCCAGCGGTGGGGCGGCGAAAATGCCACGCAGGATTTCACACCCCCGGCGCAGCACTGCGACATCGTCGGGATGCTCCAGCAGGCGCGGGAAGATCTTCGGATGATCGCGCGGATCGGAACTGGCGAGTGTCAGCCGCCCGCGGCTCGCCGGCCGGTTCACGTTCGGGATGGCGGTCACTACGGGATCGTCGAGGACAATGAGTTCGTCCGGAGTGAGCTTGTAGCCGACCGGCGTGAAATGCAGTTGCAGATCGGGATCGGCTATGTCCGGCCGCGACCGGACGAAGGCCATGGCGAGTGCCCCCGGCGTTGTGCCCGGCCCCCGGCCGAACAACAGCCAGTTGGCGCCATGCAGCGCCTTTCGCCACAACCGTTTCTCGCTGTTGTAGGTCGGTTGGTCCACCAGGTAGTTGAGGTAGACGCCGACATGATCCTGCAGATTTTCGCCGACGCCTGGCAGATCATGGACGCAGTCGATGCCCAGTTGCCGGAGATCGGCCGCGGGTCCGACACCCGACAGCAGCAGGAGTTGCGGCGAGGCCACGGCGCCGCCGCTCAGGATCACCTCGCGGTCGGCGCGTACCTCGCGTGCCGTTCCGCCCGAGTCGAGATAGGTGACGCCCGTCGCCTTGAGGTTTTCGATGGTGATCCGCGAAACATGGGCGTGGGCGCGGATGCACAGATTGGAGCGGCGCCGGGCCGGGGTCAGATAGGCATCCGCCGCGCTATGGCGCCAGCCGCGGCGCTGGGTCGCCTGAACGGGACCGACACCGTCGAGCCGCGCGCCGGCGAAATCGGGGTTGGGCTCTATGCCGGTCGTCCGCGCGGCGGCGATGAAGAGTTGGGCGAGCGGATGGCTGGTCCTGAGGTTCGAGACGCGCAACGGGCCATCGCCGCCGCGATAGGCGTCGGCTCCGCCCTCGTTGCTCTCGCTCTTGCGGAAATACGGCAGCACCTCGCGGTAGCTCCAGCCGGGGTTACCCGACTCCGCCCAGCTGTCATAGTCGCTCGCCTGGCCGCGCATATAGACCATGGCGTTGATCGAGCTCGATCCGCCGATGACCTTGCCGCGCGGCCAAAGGTCTCGGCGCCCGTTGCGCGTTTCGTCGGGCTCGGTGATGTAGCGCCAGTCGTAGCGGGGATTGCCGATGCCGTAGAGGTCCGTGGCCGCCGGCATCTTGATGATCGGCGACCGGTCGCTGCCCCCGGCTTCGAGGAGGAGCACGCTGGCTCGCTTGTCCTCGCTCAGGCGATTGGCCAGCACGCAGCCGGCACTCCCCGCTCCCACGATGATGTAGTCGAAAGCCTCCATCGGGTCAGCGCACAAGCCAGGGCGTGAGTTTCGATTCATCGATGTCGAGGCCAAGGCCCGGCCGGTCGAACGGCTCCACGAAACCGCTGTCGAACCGGAACAGCGGCGCGCGCAGAAATCCGTTGCGCCAGGGCGAGGGGTCCATGTCGCACTCGAAATAGTCGGTGCCCGGCAATCCATAGAGCAGGTTGATGCAGGCGGCGAGGGAGACGGCGGTGCTGTAGTTCTTGCAGGTGAAAAGCAGATGCTTCATCTGCGCGTAAGCCGCGATCTTCCGCGCTTCGCTGATGCCGCCCACCTGGATGACGTCGGGCTGCACCACCTGGATGGCGCCCTGGTCCATCAGCATGGCGAAAGCGAACTTGTTGCTTTCGGTCTCGAAGCCGGCGATCGGCACGCGTGTGCGGCGGGCCAGCTCGGCGCAGCCCGCGACGTTTTCCGGCTGCGTCGGTTCCTCGAACCAGCGGATGCCGATCTCCTCGAAGGCGGCGGCGTAGATCATCGCCGTCGTCGCGTCGAGCGAGGTGGTGGCGTCGCACATCAGTTCGCCGTCCGCTCCGATCGCCTCGCGCGCCGCCCGCACGCGTTGGAGATCATCGGCGATGCTCACCCGCAACGGTGTTTCATGCAGCGTCCGCGCATGCACCGCGCGCTCGATATTGCCGACCTTCATCTTGTAGGCGAGATAGCCCTCGCTACGCGCCTTGGCCACATCGGCGGCAAGCTCGGCCGTCCCATAGTTCCGCCGGTAATAGCCCGACGACGCATAAGCCTTGAGGGGGCGCGCATAGCCTCCGAGCAGGCGCCACACCGGCTGGCCGGCGACCTTCCCCATTATATCCCACAGCGCGATGTCGATGGCCGACAGGCAGGCGAGCAGGATGCCCTTGCGGCCGTGATAATAGGTCTGCTGGTAGAGCCGCTCCCACACATAATCCGGCCGCCGCGGATCGAGGCCAATGGCGAGGGGTGCGAGCTCTCGTTCGATGACGGCGACGCTGGTCGCCCAGGGCCCACCCCACATGGCGGCCTCGCCCCAGCCGAAAAGTCCCGGCTCGTCGGTATGGACCTTGATCAGCAGCGCCTCGCGCTCGTCATATTCGCCCCTCGCATAAGTCAGCGCATAGGGCATCTTGGCGCTGAGGCAGAAGGTCTCGATTGCGGTAATTTTCATGCTCACTCGCTCAGGCAGACAGGTTTGGCCCGGCCGAGGCCGATCGAGACGAGGGCTCCTTCCTCGAAGCCTGGACCCGATCCGCTGCGCACCGTCAGATTGCCGGTGGGAAAGACCAGCGTATATTCGGTGACATCGCCGAGGAAGCGCGCCCTGGCGATCCGCGCCACGGGCTTCTCCGTGGGATCGCCGAGATCGATGTCCTCGGGACGCAACGCCACGGCGGTCGCGGCGAAAGGAATTGGCCCCGGCAGCGGAACCGAAAAGCCGAGTTTCGTCTGGAATGAATAGGCGCCGGGGTTCAAATGTCCGGTAAGCACATTGGCGCTGCCGATGAAGCGTGCGACGAAACTGGTGCGTGGCTCGCGGTAGATGGCGCGGGGGCTGCCGATCTGCTCGATCCGGCCGCCATCCATCACCGCCACCACGTCCGACAGCACCAGCGCCTCGCTCTGGTCGTGGGTGACGAAAACCGTGGTGATGCCGAGTTCGCGGACGATCCGGTGAATCTCGTCGCGCATCTCCTCGCGGAGTTTGAGATCGAGCGCCGAGAGCGGTTCGTCGAGGAGGAGGAGATCGGGCTCGATCACCAGCGCGCGGGCGAGTGCGATCCGCTGCTGCTGCCCGCCCGACAATTGCCGCGGCATGCGCGCCGCGAACTTTTCCATCCTCACGGCGGCGAGCGCGCGCTTGACCCGCGCCTGGCTCTCGGCGCGGGGCACGTTCCGCATGTCAAGGCCGAAGGCGACGTTGTCGGCGACCGGCAGATGCGGAAACAGCGCATAGGACTGGAACACCATGCCGATATTGCGGCGCCGGGCAGGGAGATGGGTGACGTCGCGGCCCTTGACCACGATGCGGCCCAAATCCGGCTCCTCGAATCCGGCGATCATGCGCAGCGTCGTCGTCTTGCCGCATCCCGAAGGGCCGAGCAGGCTCAGCACCTGTCCCACCGGCAGGCGGATGGTGACGCCGTCCACAGCGACAGCGCCGGCGAACGACTTCGACAGCGCTATCAGGTCAAGACTCATGGGCCGTTCAGAGCGAGCGACCTTACTTCGCGCCGGCGGCCTTGGCCTTTTCCCAGACCTCGATGCCTTTCTTGTCGAAGTCGCCGCCAAGATTGTACTGGAACTGGATCTTGTCGAGGTTGGCGACCAACGCATCGAGGTCCATGTCCTGGCGCGTCTTCTCGTCAAGCATGGCGATCGCCTTGCTGTTGGCCGGCGCATAGCCGAGTTCCTTAGGGAGCCGCGCCTGCACTTCGGGGCTCAGCATGTGGTGTTGACGAAGGCATAGGCCGCCTTCTCGTGCGGCGCCTGGGCGACGATGCAGGGTCCGTCATACCACGCGGTCATGCCTTCCTCGGGATAGGCAATTTCGATTGAGAGCCCCTTGGCCCTCGCCTGCCGGTAGCTGCCGTCGTCCGAATCCCCGATCCAGATTTCGCCGCTGCCGAGAAGCTGCGCCATCTGGTCGTTATGGGCATAGACGGTGCGCACCTGCTGCATGTTTTGGCCGAGCTTCGCCGCCACCGCGTCCCATTGTTCGGGGGTGAGCGGGCCGTATTTGTAGCCGAGGCTCAAGGCGGTGCGCCACACCTGCTCGTTCGACTTGTCGATCTTGCCGACGCGGTCCTTGTACTTGCCGGAGAAAACGTCCTTCCACGACGCGATTTTGCCGCCGGTCTTGGCGGGGTCATAGGCGATCAGTCCGTTGAGGCCGAAGGCATAGGTCCCGCAGTAGATGTTGCCATCGTCCTTCACCTTCTTCACTTGCGGAAAAATGTCGGCAAGCGCCGGAACCTGCGCCTGATCGAGCGGCGCCAGAAGATTCTGCTTGAGGGCGATATCCTCGAAACCGGCGCCCAGGAAGACGATGTCATGCGCGCCGAGGCCCGCGGCGCGGATCTTGTTCATCGCCTCCTGCTCGTCGGCGTAATAGTCGATGTTCACCTTGACCCCGTATTTCTTCTCGAAATCGGGCAGGGCGAAATCGATGTAGTTGCCCCAGCTCAGGATGTTGATCTCGCCGCCGATCTGCTCCTCGGCGTGAACGCGTGGCGATGGCGCCGCGGCGAAAGCGAGCAGGGACAGAGCAAAAGCGATAGAGTGGCGTCGGTTCATGGGTTTCTCCCTTGTCATTTGTTTTGGCTCCAGGTCAGTCTGAGCGCGGCGATAGTCAAAAGCAATGTCGCCGCAAGAATGAGCGTCGAGACGGCGTTGATCTCCGGCGTAATGCCCACCTTGACGATCGAATAGATGCGGATTGGCAGGGTCGTGATGCCGGCGGAGGTGAGGAAGAAGCTCACCACGAATTCGCCGATCGAGATGGTGAAGCCGAACAGCATGGCGCCGAGCAGCCCTGAGGAGATTCCAGGCAGGATGACCCGCCTGAGCACCGTCCACTCGCCGGCGCCCAGGCCCCGCGCCGCGTCCTCGAGATTGCGGTCGAAGCGGGCGAGGCTCGCGACGATGATGAAAGTGCAGTAGGGCAGAGCGAGCAGCGTGTGCCCCATCAGCAGCGCGGCGAAGCCCGTCTTCAGCCCCAGCGTGCGGATGAAGATGAGGAGCGACACGCCCAGCACGATGCCCGGCGCCACCATCGGCAGGGTCATCAGCGCCAGGAACGCGCGCCGTCCGCGAAATTGATGGCGCGTCACCGCCAGCGCCGCGCACAGGCCGAGGACGGTGGCGGCGGCACTTGCCAGAAGCCCGAGTTCGATGCTCACCCGGAGAGCGGCCAGCGTGCGGGTGTTCGACAGCAGCGCCTCGTACCATTTGAGGCTGTAGGCGCGGATCGGCAGCGTGGTGATCGTCGCCTCGTTGAAGCTGGTCAGCACCACGAGCGCGATCGGCAGATAGACCAGCGCGTAGACGAAGGCGACCATGGTGACGGATCCCGCCTCGCTCCGGCGCATGGGCTCACTCCGCCAGGAGGCTGCGGCTCAAGTCCGCGAGCCGCGAGAACGCGAAAAGTACCACCGCAATGGCAACGAGAAGCACGACGGAAAGCGCCGATCCCAGCGGCCAGTTGTAGCTCTGAAAGGCGGTGGCGATCAGGTTGCCATACATCACGCCCTGCAGGCCGCCGAGCAGGTTCGGCACGAGATATTCTCCCAATGCGGGAATGAAGGTGATGATGCATCCGGCGACGATGCCGGGAAGGATCAGCGGGATGACGACGCGGCGGAAACGGCGCAGCGGACTGGCGCCGAGGTTCTCGGCCGCCTCGAGCACGGCGGGCTCGATCCGCTCGATGGCGGCATAGATCGGCACCAGCATGTAGGGCAGATAGATATAGACCAGGCCGAGAACCACGGCGGGTTTGGTGAACAGGATGCGCAGCGGCGAAGCGACCAGACCGCTTGCCAGCAGCAGCCAGTTCAGCAGGCCCGATTCGCCGATCACCAGGTTCATCGAATAGGTGCGGATGAGCACGCTGATCCAGCCGGGCAGGATCAGGCCGACGATGAGCAGCAGCCGCATCCGGGGCGAGAAGCTCCTCGCCAGCGCCCAGGCGAGCGGCACGGCGATGACGGCGCAAACCACCGTGGTGAAAAACGCCATCGCGGCGGAATTGAAAAGCGTCGACCGGTACAGCGGATCCGTCAGCACGATGCGATACTGGGTGAAGCCTGGCTCGCGCACGAGCTGGTAGTCGTTGTCGACGGACCACAGGCTGTAGGCCGCGGTGAGCAGGATCGGCAGCACGAACAGCACGGCCAGCGTCAGAAGCGGCGGCAGCAGCACGATCGCAAGCTCCCGTCGTCGTCGCTGCATAAGCGCCACCTCGTCTGCCACGGCCCGCCCGACAATGGCAACTTCAAAGGCCGCTGCCAAGAGGTGCCGCTACCTTACAGCGCTGGGCGATGGACGGGGTCGCGATACCACAAGCCGCGCGCCGCCTCGTAGGCAAGGGCGAGCCGGACTACGGTGGCGTCGTCGTATGGCCGCCCGACAATCTGTAGCCCGATCGGCACGCCCGTGGCGGATCGTCCCGAGGGCAGGCTGAGCGCCGGGCAGGCAGAGAGCATATTGAACGGATGCGTCGTCGAATATCCGAATTCGGGATCGACCGCTTCAGCGTCGATCACCAGCGTGCCTTGAACGGGATCGAGACCGGCCGGCACAGCCGGCACGGTCATCGCCGGGCAGAGCAGCAGATCGTGGGTTTCGAGAATAGGCCCCAAGGTCCGGTTCATGCGGTCGATGCAGGCGAACACCGCCATCACATCCTCAGCGCGCGTGGCCTTGGCGGTCATGGCGGCGGCGTTGAGATCGGGCGTCAGATGCTCCGGTCGCCGTTCCAGGAGATCGATCAGAATGCGCCCTGGCCACATGACATTGAACCAGTGGACGCAGGCCCGGTCGATCTCGTCCGTCCATTGCAGGTCAACCTCTTCGACGTGGCAGCCGAGTTCGGCCAAGAGCGCCAGGGCCCGCAGTGTCGCCTCCCTGACATCGGGATCAACCCTGCGGTAGGATAGATCGAGGGAGTATGCGAGCCTTAGACCATCGACCCTGCCGGGATGCATGGCGAGCGGCTCCGGCCGGGGCAAAGACTGGGGATCGCTCCAATGCCGCCCGGCGGTTACGTTCTGCATGAGCGCCAGGTCCGCCACGTCGCGCGCCAGCGGCCCGCACGCGGAAAAGGGATCAAGGCAGGCCGGAAACCCATCGGGGTTGCGGCCATGGGGCGGTTTGAAACCGGCAACCCCGCAGGCCGACGCGGGCACGCGGATCGAGCCTCCCATATCGGAACCGGTCGCCAGCGTGACCAAACCGGCGGCCAGCGCCGCCGCCGATCCTCCCGAAGACCCGCCGGGACCGTAGTCGCGATTCCACGGATTGCGCGAGGTGCCCCACATGGACGAGCGGCACACGCCCGATAGGCAGAGTTCGGATGTAGTGGTGCGCGCCAGGAGGATGGCGCCGGCGTCGATGAGCCGGGCAATAATCGGATCATGGCTGGGGGCCACATTGTCGCGAAACGCCGCCGATCCATAAGTCGTGCGCTGCCCGGCCACGTTCTGGGCATCTTTTACCGCGAGTGTCAGTCCTTCGAGCGGTCGCGCTGTTCCCGCCATCCAACGCTCGGTGGCGGCCGTCGCCTGTTTCACAGCATTCGCGAAGCACCTGTCGCCAAACGCCGTGATCTGCGGATCGATGCGCGTGGCCCGCGCGATCTGCGCTTCGACGACGTCGCGGGGCGAGACTTCGCGTGCCGCGAAGCGGCGCAGAAGTTCGGAGGATGGCGCGTAGCAAAGGTCGTCGGCGTCGGACATCTGGGTTACCCTCGAAAGCCGTGGAATTCGCGCCAGCCATCTCTATCATGCGCGGGCCATGAGTGCTTCAACCGACCAGATTGCGGCGGAACGCGAGGCGTATCGCGCCTATTTCGACGCGGGCGTCTCGGCGCTCATGTCGCGGATGTGGGGCGGCAACCTGCATATGGGCATGTTCATCAACGCGGAGGAGACGCTGGCCAAGGCGCAGTCGCGGCTCAAGAACCACATTGCGCAAGCCTTGGGATTGCCGCCGGGCGGGCTTGTGATCGAGGTCGCCTGCGGCGTCGGCACAACGGCTATTTTTCTAGCCTGCGAGGCCGGGCTTCGGGTCCACGCCACCAACATTTCCGACGATCAGTTGAACGAGGCGAGGTCCCGCGCGACGGAAGCCGGCGTCAGTGATCGGGTGAGCTTCGCCGTCGCCGACTATCATGCACTCCCCGAGGCCGGCGGAAGCTATGACGCCTGGCTCTGCCAGGAGGCCCTGCTCTATGCCAGCGACCGCCGCCAGGTCTTCGCCGAGGCCCGGCGCGTGTTGCGGCCGGGCGGACGGCTTCTGTTCACCGATCTGACGCTGTCGAACGCCATGCCGGAGCGCGATCGCGAAACTCTCATGCGCGATATAAGGGCGCCTCATCTCTGGCCGCTGGAGGACTATGACAGGCTGGTTGCGGACACGGAGCTGGTCTGCCGCGAGCGGCTGGAGTCAACCGCCAATGTCGAGCGCACTTTCGCCGCCGTGGGCCGCAATCTGGCGGCGCTGGAGAGCGAGTTCCGGCCGCGGCTCGGCGATCGGGCGTTCGAGGAAGCGCGGATGAGGATCGAGCGCCAGCACGCTGCGGCGAGCGCCGGTCACCTCGGCTGGTGCCTTTACTGTCTCGAAACTGGCAGGTGAACACTTGCCCGGATTCGCCAGAAGCTGGCGAGAACGGGCTATACGCTTGCCGCCGGGTCTGCGAAGATCGGGCCATCCAACAGGGAGGCTGATATGTCCGCCAAATCCGGGCCGCTGCAGGCGCCGAAGAATGTCGTCAACTTCGACAAGCCCACGCTGGTCAGGCGCTCCGAGGCGGTGCGCTTCCTGTGGGGCGACGAGGGTTCGCACTATGTGCCGGACCTGATCTATGGCCGGGGCGAGCGTCTCGCGGGGCTCATCTTCCGGCTGACACCGGGCGAGTATTTCCGAACCTCGAACACCTGGCGCACGCTCTATGACCAGGACCGTTTTTATTATGTGGTGTGCGGCGAGCTCACCATCCAGGACCCCGAGACCGGCGATGTTGCCGTGGCCAAAGCGGGCGAGGCGATCTACTGGGCCGGTGCGCGCTATCACTTCGGCTACAACTGCAACTTCGAGGATACGATGGTGCTCGATTGGTATGCGCCGCAGGAGCGCGAGGCGAACATCGCGGAGATCGAATTCTCGGCCACCAAGCGCCAGCTCGCAAAGCGCATCGACGCTCGCGAGGACCTGATCGGCAACTGGCCGGCCAAGGCCGCCGCCGACCGCTCGATGCGGGAGACGCAAGGGCGGGTGATGGCTGTCCGCCAGTCCGATGCGCTGTCGATCATGCATGGCGACAAGAACCCGGTGCGGATCGACATCTTGGCGTCGAGCAAGAATCTCACCGGCGGTACGATCGAGCTTCGTCCCTCGATCATGAGCGATCCCGAGGTCCATGGCGGCGACGAGACCGG
>JANNSP010000217.1:0-8895 GCA_031402975.1 Hyphomicrobiales bacterium | reverse complement strand
GCCTTGCCCAGGTTGATCGCCTCGGCATTCTAGACCGGATACAGCATCGAGGCATATTCGGCGGCGGTCGTGGGATCCTGCAATCTCTGGAAGGCGAAGACGAAATCAGCAGCCGTCACCGGATCGCCGTTCGACCAGGTGGCTCCCTGGCGCAGCTTGAACGTATAGACCGTTCCGTCATCCGAGACCGACCAGCTTTCGGCGGCTCCGGGAATGAGTTCGGCCTTGGCGTCCTGGGCCACCAGGCCCATGAAAATCTCGCGCAGGATATCGGCTTCGTAGGTCGTCGCGGTCTTGTGCGGATCGAGCGATTCAGGCGTGGCGGCGCTGCCCCTGTTGTAGACCACTTCGGCAAAGGCGCCCGTCGCTGTCATCAGCAGCATCGTCGAGCCTGCGAGCCATGATCTGAAATGCATGGTCATTCGGATACTCTCCTGTTTATGCCCCCTTCTAACGTCAATTCGACCTGATGGGGCTAGTTGACTCAGTCACCTTAGCACCGGACTCCAACCTTGTCCCCTGCCACGTCGGGCCAGCAGTTGACGGCAAGATGCCCGCCGCCAATTGTCTCCCAAAACCTCCGATTTTGTCAGCTTTTGTCTCGCATCCGCGCACCTGCGGCGCCCCTTCGGCGTCCCGTCTGGCACCCCGCAAGCCCTTGATTCACGCGAAAAAACCTTTACGTGTTTCACGTGAAACATATTCCTATAACAGGAAATAAATTTCAGGGACTTTCAACGGGAATTTCAGTATCCTGGCCCGCCGCGGTGGCGCGGTCGGTGTCGGCTTTCTGGTGGGCCCGGTAGGACCGGATGCTCAGGGGGATCATCGCCAGATAGGCAACAGCGGCCAGGGTCAGCAGTTGCCATGGGAAGGCCGCCAGCAGCACGACCGCGAAAACCCCTAGACCGAGAATGGGAAGTACCCTGTCGCGCGGAATGCGGCTGCCGAAACTCTTGCCGGAATAGGTTGGCACGCGGCTCACCATCAGGATGGCGACGGCGGCAATGTAAGGGGCGATCAGAATGGCATAGGGATGGCCGTCGGGGAGTATTCCGAGAAAGCCCAGATACATCGGCAGGAGCGCCAACCCGGCTCCGGCTGGCGCCGGGGCGCCGCTGAAAAAGCCCGCGGTCCAGGCCGGCTTGTCGGGATCGTCGAGCGCCACATTGAATCGCGCCAGCCTGAGCGCGCAGCACACGGCGAGAACCAGCGCTATCACCCAGCCCAGGGTGCGCAGCGAATTGAGCGACCAGATATAGATGAGAAGCGCCGGCGCCACGCCGAAATTGACGAAGTCGGCAAGTGAATCGAGCTCCGCCCCGAAGCGCGACGTGCCCTTCAGAAACCGCGCCAGCCGGCCATCGACCGCGTCGAGCATGATGGCCACGATGACGGCGCCCACCGCCAGTTCGAAACGCCCTTCGATACCGAGACGGATGGCGGTGATTCCGCTGCACAGCGCCAGCAGCGTGATGAGATTGGGCAGTAGAAAGCGGATCGGTACCTGTTTGAACCGCCGCCGTCGGTCCTTGCTCCGCTCGATGGCCGGGGTATCGTCCACGCTCAGTTCTTTCGCCCCGAGCGGGCCGGCTCGTTCGACTGCAGGTCGGCCAGCACCGTTTCTCCGGCGATCGCTCTTTGGCCGACACAAACTAGCGGCCCCACTCCAGGCGGCAGGAACACGTCGACGCGGCTGCCGAACCTGATCAATCCGAAACGCTGGCCGGCCGCGAGCATATCGTCCTCGTTCACGAATTTGACGATCCGCCGCGCCACCAACCCTGCGATCTGCACGACACCAAGTCGGCGGCCGTCGGGCAGTTCAAGCGTCAGCGCCTGGCGCTCGTTATCGAGGCTCGCCTTATCGAGATCGGCGTTGAGGAAAAGCCCCGGCACATAGGCAATGCGGGTGATGCGGCCATCGGCCGGCGAGCGGTTTACATGGACATCGAAGACATTCATGAACACCGAAATACGGGTGAGCGGTTCGGAGCCAAGATCGAGTTCGGGCGGCGGTA
The DNA here is from genome assembly GCA_031402975.1 of Hyphomicrobiales bacterium. Taxonomy (GTDB): domain Bacteria; phylum Pseudomonadota; class Alphaproteobacteria; order Rhizobiales; family Aestuariivirgaceae; genus Aestuariivirga. The sequence goes on along the minus strand of JANNSP010000217.1, from coordinate 6,874 downwards.
TAAGTTTTTCGATCATGCTGATGCGGCCGTCGGCCGGCGACATCACAAGTCCCGGCCGGAGCGGCGTCACCCGCTCAGGATCGCGAAAGAAGTAGGCGCACCATAGCGTGGCGATGACCCCGAGCCATGCCAGAAATGGCCAGGCAAGCCAGAACAGCACAAGGGTCGCCGCGGCGAAGATGGCGACGAAGCGCCAGCCGTCGCGGTGAACGGGAACGAAGATCGACTGGATGGAATTGGCTAGCGACATGAAGGGTGATCTAAAGCATCCGCCGCTCTGGCGCCACCGCTTGATGACGAATTCAGGCGGCCCGGACGATATCGGCCTTGAGTCGCCTGGCAATGGTGCGAACCCGGTCTTCGGCATAACGGCTGATGATTTCCATATGCTTGGCGCGCTCCGGCAGAGGCATCGTTTCATAGCGTGTCATCAGGACTTCGATCAAGCGGCGGCCGAACTGTTCGGAAGGGAGCGCGACCCCCTCCTCCTCGATCTCGGCCGAAACGTCGCAGGCGGCCTGAAGGATGCCGTAGCAGCTTTGCGGCAGGCCGATCTTCTTGTGCAGGCCCTTGAAACCGAGAATCCCCTCGCCTTTCATCAGGTCGCGGACGCGCTGCGACGACAGACCCGCGAGATGGGTGAGGGCCCGCTCGACCACCGCCATTTCGCCAAGGCACGCGGCGCGCACCAAGATTGACGGGGTGAGCAGCGATTTGGAGACGAGGAACGGGATGACGCGATCGAGTTCGGCAGCGCTGGCATCGACCAGGATGCCGAGGATCGCGGTTTCCTGGGCGTCGGCCACGAGTTCGGCGGCATCGTTGGCGGGAACCCAGCCGCGCTCGGCCAGGAGCTGATGCATGCGGTTCGAAACCCGCCTGGCCTGGAGGATACGAATGTCCAGCGGCAGGGAGGGGATTGCCAGTAGCCGCTCGGCAACGGCGGGCTCCTGTCCGAAGCGGGAGTATAGCGTGTGATAGTCGCTGTCGCGCAGGCGGACACCGGGGTTGTCCAGCAGCGCGATAGCGGCCTCGATTGCCGACGTCCGGACCGCCAGTTCCACTGCCTCGGCCGCGATATCGGGCCGCCCGGCCAGCACCGATTGCCGGCTTGCATCGCCGACCTGCATGACCGCCATCATCTGCCAGTGATTGAGGGCGGGCGTCGAGGCCAGGAATGGCAGGGCTATCAAGTCGTCGTCGGAAATGATGGTGAAAACGATATCCGCATGGATCCCGGCAGCCCGCGCCAAACGCTCGGCCAATGCCCGGCGTATGGCGATAATCGGATCGACTGCCAGTTTGAGGACCACCGGCACCACGGCAATGCGCTCGGCCTCAGTGGTCGATGGATTGGCCAGAAAGTCACCCAACTGTTCCGCCAGCATCATCCGCTGCTCGACCCCGCCGGTTTCGATCACGTCGAGAAATACGGTCGTATCGAGGTAAGATTTTTCGGGCGCGGAACGCAGCAAGTCCTGGGTCATGCCGGCGAGCCTGACAGCCAAGATTTAACATTTGGTTCACTACGCCCTTTAGTGTTTGCGCAAGGTTTTAGTCGCCGAGCGAAGATGCGCCTGCAGGCGTTGTGACCGGACTGACCTGCATGGCTTCCGATCCTTTGGCGCGCTTGTCCTCGGGCCGCCGGAAGCGGCGCCAGAAGGCAAAGGCGGCGAGCCCGCCATAGACGACGACCATCATCACGAGAAAACCCTGACCGCCGAACTGGCGCATGGCCTGACCCGCCACAACCGGGCCCAGCATGGAACCAATGCCGTAGAGCATGATGAGCCTGGCCGAACCGCCGAGCACCTGCTCTTTTTGCAGATGATCGTTGGCGTGGGCGATGACCAGCGAATAGACGGGCAGCGACACCGTGCCGTAAGCCGTTATCAGCGCGATGAAAAGCACAGGAGTGAAGCCCGACGTGAACGACGTGGCGAACGCGACCAGGGCGCCGAGCCCACTCAACAGCATGATGATGGTACGCCGGTCGAAGCGGTCTGACAGCATGCCGATGGGATATTGCGAGAAGATCACCCCGATCAGCGGAAATGCCATCATCAGCGAGATGTAAACCAGCGGCAGCCCCTGGGTGACGCCAAACACCGTGCCCATGGCGAAGAACGCGCTCTGCGCCAGGCCGGCCGCAAGCGCTCCGATCACGGCCAGCGGCGAAGCATTCCAGATGTCGCCCAGCGCAACCGGCCGGGCGCCTTCGATGCTGGGCGCCTCGGCCGGCAACAGTATCAACGGTACGAGCGCCAGCGACAGCAGGGAGGACACGATGATGAAGCGCGCGAAGCCCGACGTGTCAGTTACGTTCAGCAGCAGCTGGCCGGCGCCAAGCGAGCCGTAGCTAACGATCATGTAGATGGAGAGCATGCGGCCCCGGTTGAGATTGGTAGACGACGCGCTGAGCCAGCTTTCGCAGACGATGAACAGTCCGGCGGTGCACAGGCCAGCGGCAAACCGCATGACGAACCAGAAGGAAGGATCAACCCAGAGCGGCATGAGCAGGACGGCGGTGGAGACTATCGATGCCAGACCGGCGAATGCTCGCACGTGGCCAACATTCTTGACCAGGCGCGGTGTCATGAACGAACTGAGCAGAAGCCCCGCCGAATAGCCCGACATGATCACGCCGGTGACTGCCGGGTCGAAGCTTTCAGCACTCGCCCTGATGCCGACGAGAGAGCCGTTCAAGCCATGTCCCACGCAAAGGAGCGAGACGCACAGCATAAGGATCCAGATCGAATAGTGGCGCATCACGAGTGCAATAGCGGCTCTTTATCCGCCTGTCTCTAGATGACGCCCGCCTGCTTCAGTTTGAAATGCAGGATCTCGCTGTCGAAGGGTTTCATGATCACGTCGGCGGCACCCTGCAGGATCGATTGGCCGATCATCTCCATGTCCGGCTTTTCGGCATAGAGGATCACCACCGGCTTCCTGCCGCCAATCCCGTGCCGCAAACGCGCTACGAAATCGCTGAGCGGAGAATTCTGCGGTCCAGCGGCCATCATGACGACGTCAGGAGAGTTATCGTTGCAGTATTTGAGCGCGTCTTCGGGAGCGCCGGTCTGGGTCGTATCGAGGCCGAGACCGTCCAGGAGACGCAGTACGCGCTGCCTCTCCGACTGGTTTTGGTCGACAAGCAGACAGCTCGTCATGTTCCTTGTTCCTTCCAGCTTCACGGCCCCCGCCATCCGCTATTGTGTTCTTGTTCCAGACTCCTGCGCTGGCTTGGTTAACGAGATGTTAAAGTGCTTCTCCACACGTTATCCACAGACGGCAAGGTGCTGGAATAATTTGTAAATGTGCCGTTTTCCACAGGGTACTCAACAAAGGCGGAATTGCGGCGTTCGACAAGTGTTCCCCGCGACTCAGGGCGGGCGACGCATGGTCCAGGCTGATTCCACGGTCGCATATTCGCTGTAGCCGAGGCGGGCGATCGGATGCATGGCGGCGGTGTCGACGCGGCCATTGCGAATGAAGCGGTCATCAATATGGATGCCAACGACCCTGCCGATGACCATGCGGTTGTCGATCCTACCTTGCTCGTTGGGTAGATCGATGACGCGGAACAGCCGGCATTCGAAGCAGACCGGGCTTTCGCTGACGCGCGGCGGCCGGATCAGCCGGCATGGCGCCTTGCCGAGCCGGGCGTGCTCGAATTCATCAGCTTGCGGCGGAAGGTTAGCGGAGGTGGCATTCATCTGCTCGCGGAGAGCGTAGGTTGCCAGGTTGACCGCGTATTCGCCCGTCGCCTCGATATTGCGGATCGTATCCTTGCCGGCTCCCGAGCCGTAGACGAGATAATGAGGGTTTTCGGCTACCGCGTTGAAATAACTGTAGGGCGCCAGGTTGGCGATGCCTTGGGGCGACAGCGAGGAAATCCAGCCGATGGGCCGTGGCGCCACCAGCGCCTTGAACGGATCATGTTCGAAACCGTGGTCGTTCCGGATTGCGTCATAGAACACGGGGACCGAGGCTCCTGAGCAACGCCGGCAGTTCGGCGACGCTGGCGATGGTGTGATCGGCCAGATGAGCGATATCGGCATGAGCAGCATTGCCGCTGAGCACGGCGATCGCCAGCCCGGCGCCGCCGTTCCGCGCCTCTTCAATGTCATGGTGGTTGTCACCAACCATGGCGATCTCGGCGGGCGACAGGCCGGTCACTTCGGCGAAGCGGCGGATCATGTTGCCGGACGGCTTCGGCACGGCGACGGTGTCGGCCGCAATGATATCGGCGAAATGCTCGATCACCCCGACATGGGCCATGTGATTGCGGGCCGAGATATGGCTGTCGTTGGTGGCGATACCGAGCACGAGGTTCATCGAACGCAGTTCCGCGAGGATGGGCTCGAGCGGCATCAGCGGCTGCAGCAATTCCTTGACCAGCGGCGCATAGTCGTGATCGAGGATTTGGACCTTTTCAGCTACTCCCTCCTCGTCCAGCCCTGGCCACCAGATGTCGATCAACTGGCGCGTCGTGCCGCCGGCCAGCACCGATCCGGGCTGGAACTTGCCGGTCTGGCGGTCGAGGCCGGCCTTCTCCATCAGCGCGTCGGCCCCTTCCGTGTCGGTATCAAACAACTCGGCCAACATCCGCCGGTAGATCGGAATCCAGGTGTCGTTGACGGCGATCAGCGTGCCGTCCTTGTCGAACAGGACGCCCCGGATGGCCATCAGCCTTCCCATCGCGTGATGAGAGCGGATGGATCGGGCCTTGGCCGGTCGTCGTAGGCCATGGTGGAGGTTCCGAGATAGATGAACCCCGCCACCTTCTCATGCGGCGACATGCCCATGGCTTGGTTGATCTCAAAGTCATAGGCTGGCCAATCGGTCATCCACTGGCAACCGATGCCGAGAGCGGTGGCCGCCAGCAGCATATTCTGGCACACTGCGGCCGATGACAGGGTCTGCTCCCAAAGCGGAATCTTGACATGGGGGGCCGCCGTCGAGATCACCGACACGACCACGGGCGCCCTCAGGAAGAAGCCGCGCTGAAAGGTCAGAATGTCCTCGCCATGGGCCGGATTGAGCTCCTTCCAGCGGGCCGCCAGCACTTCGCCGAAGCGGGTCCTGGCTGCGCCTTCAAACAGGATGAAGCGCCATGGCGTGAGCTTGCCGTGGTCCGACACGCGGACAGCGGCGGTCAGGATCAGGCGGAGCTGTTCGGGCGTGGGGCCAGGCCCCGCCATCGCCTTGGCGGAGGCCGAGCGCCGGCTGAGAAGCAGCGCAAGGGCCGAGCTTGTATCGTTGAGCTGGGTCATGGCGGCGCAATGTGGCGGGGTGGAAGGCCGAACGCAATGGTTTCAATTGGCGCTTTGCCATTAACCAATCATTAAGCATTCCCTTGAGCCCCAAGGGCCGCTCGTGGTTCACTCTGGTCTGCCGGCCGGACCTGGCTGGGGGAGTTGAAAACCTGCAAAACAGCCTGCACGACGATTTGACCCGTGCACCGCTTCACCGCCGCTACGCCAGCCTGAAGCAGTGCTTGATCGTGGCGGCGGTGCTTTTTCTGGTGGCCGCCGTTACCGCGCTGGCGCCGCGGTTGGCCCATTCGGCGGCGGAGATCGAACTGTCGCGGGCTCCGGACCCGATCGTTCCCGATCGCAATATCGTTCATGACATCGCCATCGAACTGGTCGACCCCGGCCGCGAGGGGCTCGAGCTTTCGGCCCGCCTCAGCGATGAGGGGGGCCTGATCCAGCGCCCGATCGACTGGCGCATCCGCTCGGCCGAGGGCGAACCGGTGTTCGAGGGCCAGGTGGGCATCGCCGACGTGGCGCTTGTTCCCGGCGACTACCGGATCGAGGCGCGCTACGGCACGGCGGCGCTCACCCGCGACCTGACGCTGCTCGAAGGCAACCGGCTGATCGTCAGTTTCGTGCTTGATGTGGGGGGCCTCCGGGTGCTTCCGCGCCTTCAGGGCATGGGTTTTCCCGGGGTTGAGGCGAAAAGCCTTGTCTACGCCGCCGATGGCCGGCGGCGGGGCGAACTCATCACCACATCGACCGTGCCGGGCGAGATCGTCCGGGTCAAGGCCGGCCTCTACCGGATCGAAAGCCGCTTTGCCGCGGGCAACGCCGTGGCCGTCACCGATGTGACCGTCAGGCCCGGCCTCCTGAGTGCCGTCGAAATCGACCATGTGGCGGGCCTGGCGCGGCTCGCGGCCGGCAGGCAAGTCCGCTGGACGGTGACGGGCGATGACGGCGTGGCGCTGGAACCGATCGAGGGCGCTTCAGCCCAGTTGGTGCTCAAGCCGGGGGCTTATACCGTCTTGGCCGAATTGAACGGCGCGACGCGAGCCAGCACCTTCACCATCGCGGCGGGTAAAGAGATCGAAATTCTTGTTGAAATGCCCTGAAATTTATTTCCTGTCATAGGAATATGTTTCACGTGAAACATGACGAGGTTTTTTCGCGCGAATCAACGCCTTGCGCGGGCCGCTCGACGCGCGAAATGCGCGCGGCGGGTGCGAGAATGCGAGACAAAAGCTGACAAAATCGGCGGTTTTGGGCGACAATTGGTGGCTTATCGCATGCCTACCGATTACGCCGAGGTATTCAGGGCGACGGCGGGGCGAATGCGCGCCTTCAACGCCTATTCTTCGATCCTGTCGCCCTCATGGATATGATGTCACGCCAAGTGTTGTCTTCGAGGCTCACGTTGAAGGAGCCGGAAGGGTCATCCAGCTCGTCGCCCCTGGCGAAGGTCAACTTCACGATGCTCTTGTAGGTCTCGCCGGTGCAGATGATCCCGCCGTGCTCCCATATCGGCGCCCCTCTCCACTTCCACGCCTCGACCACGCTGGGATGGGCCTCTTATTCAGACCCCAATGAGAAATGGCTTCATAAAAATTTCTTCG
>JANNSP010000216.1:0-11895 GCA_031402975.1 Hyphomicrobiales bacterium | reverse complement strand
CCACGCCTATCGCAATGCCGATGATCATCGACAGGACGCTGATCTTCAGCGTCACCCAGACGGCATGCAACAGAAAGGGCCAGCTGGCCACGATGGGGGCTAGATCAATTGTCACGGCTGCACACGACGTGGGAAGATTGCAGGCACCGGGCGAGACGCACGATAAATGCGCCAGTCTCGCCCGGCCGAAGCAGTTTACTGACCCTTGAGGATTTTGATTTCCTCGTCAGTGACCTTGTCTTTCACTTCGTCATAGACCGCCATCAGCCAATCACGGAACACGGTGTCAGCCTTGTCGACCGCCATGCCAACTTCGGTAGCCATCTCATTGCTCTTCAGACAGTCATCGCCGAGCGGGAACACCATGAGGCCAGGCACCTGCTTGGCGAGTTGCGGCCATGCGGCGTAATCGATGGGCGCCACATCGGCGCGCTTGGCCATGATTTCCTCGATCGGCGCATTGGCGCCCGATCCGGCCACGCCTTTCAGCACCATCTTGGGGAAACGTGTCGGAGCCCAGGTTTCGGGCGGCGTGCCGGTGAAATAGGCCATCGTGAGGTCGGGATTGTTGAGATCGTCGACGGTCTTCAAATCCTTGAGCTTTGCATTGTCGGCCAGGCCGAAAAAGCACAGGCTGGATTTCGAATAGACGACGAAGTCGACAACTTCCTTGCGCTTGGGCGTAACCGAAAGCGGGGCTATGCTGATATCTGCTTCGCCCGTTGCAAGAATCGGCACTTTCGTTTCATGGCTCACCGGCACGATTTCGAGTTTCACCCCGAGACGGCTGGCATATTCATTGGCCAGCATCCAGGCTGGACCGGAAAACTGGTCGCCGCTTCCCGATGTGTTCTCGGGCAGCCAGGGGAATTCCCCGATCGCCGCCGCCTTGAGAGTTCCTCGCGCCTTGATGGCATCGATCTTGGCGCTTTGTCCCGCTGCCGGTACGTCGGTGCCGGCGGCGTTGCCCGGCGCCGGCTGTAAGCCGAAGGCAAATACGGCTGCTATCGCCGCCGAAAAAATGAGTTTCCGCTTGTGCATCACGACCCTCCCAGAATTGATTTGCCCGGACAAACGCCAGATGCTGTGAGGCGATATCCGCTTTCTCATGGGTATCAGATTGTATAGTTGTATACAAGTTTAAATTCGTAGGCTAAAATTTAGAAGGTGAAAGAATTCCATGAAAATCGAAAACGTCGACTTCTTTTATCTTTCCATGCCGGTCGTGACCGACGAAGGCGACGGAAGCCAGGATGCACTACTGGTGCGGCTAAATTCTGGCGGACTGACGGGCTGGGGCGAATGCGAGGCCTCGGCCCTGGTTTCCTTTGCCGCCTTTGTGTGTCCCATGTCGCATGGCGCGTGCCAGCCGGTGCGGACTTGCGTGCTCGGCCAGGAGATTATTAATCCGGGCGATATTTCGCGCATCGCGGCGGAGGTCGATCCGAAATGCATGGACCTGTTGCTGGCCGCCCAAACATTTTCCGGCGTGGAGATCGCCATGTGGGATCTGGCCCCTAGCGCCTCGCTGCAGCCTTATGCGGGACTGGCGGACCATCGCATCTGCGAATATCCATTCGCGCCGAAGCCGGTTGCCTGGGACATGAACCACACGCATCTCTTGCCCGACAGCAACGGCGAAATCGCCATCCCCGGCACACCCGGACTTGGCATCGAATTCGATCTTCAGGGTGTCGCGAAATATGTCGTGGATACGGAGATCAGTTATAAGGGGCAGTGTCTCTACAAGACCCCGAAACTCTGAGAGGCGGCTGGTGGAACATTTCGATACGATCGTGATCGGCGCGGGTTCGAGTGGTGGCGTGGCCGCCGCCCGTCTTTCTGAGGATGCGGACAGACCCGTGCTCCTGCTGGAAGCGGGACCAGACTTTCCCCTTGAGGCCGAGTGGCCGCCGCTGTTCACCGCGAGCAGCGAGCATACGTTCCGGGTCGCTGGAGTTCCCGAGTTCGACTGGGGATTTCTCGACTGCGACAAGGCCGGGCGGCGCAAGGGCCGGCCGATCCGCCTGCCGCGCGGACGCTTTACCGGCGGCACCTCCATGGTGAATTCGACAATCGCCGCGCGCCCGGCCCATTTCGACATGGACCGGTGGGCTGGTCTCGGCTGTCCCGGATGGGATTGGGCAAGCCTGCTGCCGCTGTTCAAACGGATCGAAACCGACCGCGATTTCGGCCACGAGGACACTCACGGCAGCGCTGGGCCGATCGTCATCCAGCGCTACAAGGAGGCAAGCTGGGCACCGGTCAACCGGGTGTTTGCCGAAGCCTGCGCCAGCCTGGGAGTTCCGCATGCCAAGGACCTCAATGCGGTGGGACGTGATTCCGGCGTATACGGGACGCTGCCGCACAACCGGTTCAAGGAGTTCCGTCAGGGGACGCTCAATACCTATCTGCGGGCGGCGAGGCCCCGCGCCAATCTGACCATCCGCGGCGACTGCCTTGTCGATCGCATTGCGGTGTCGGGCGGCAAGGCCACGGGCGTGACGTGGCGCGGATCGGATGGAAAGGGTGAAGCCACGGCCGACAGAATCGTGCTGTCGGCAGGCGTCTACAATTCCCCCGCCATCCTGCAGCGGTCGGGCATTGGTCCAGCAGCCTGGCTGAAGCGCCACGGCATTCCCATCATGGCCGATCTCCCGGCGGGCATGGGATTGACCGATCATCCGGGCTGCGCCTTTTTCTTTCGCGCCGATGACATATCACAGATGACGGGCCGGCTCTATTGCGCCAATTGGCGAGGCGAGCCCCGCGACGGCAAGGAGCCGTGGTGGCATACGCACCCGTTTCCCGCCGACGAGGAGGAGGGCCTGTGCGGGTTCTTCACCTATCTGTGCCGCCAGCAAGCAACGGGCACGGTCGAGATCATCAGCATCGATCCGGCTCAACCACCGCTCATCGATCACAATTATCTGGCGAGCGCCACCGACATCGCCCGCTTTCGCGATGCCTTCAGCGGAATGAAGGCGTTGCTCGTCACTGAACCGTTTCGGCGTCACAACGCCCGGCTGATGACGGAGGACAGCGGTTTCGAGGCGCATCTCTCGGACATGCTGGTTTCTGCCCATCATCAGTCTTCGACCTGCCGGATGGGATCCGAACCCAGGAACAGCGTCGTAACCCCCCGTCTTTCCGTTCACGGCATCGACAATCTGATGGTGGCGGATTCGAGCGTGTTTCCAGATACGGTGATGCACAATACCAATCTCACCTGTCTGGTCATCGGCGAGCGCGCCGCCGACATCATCCGCTTCGGGGCTTGATCCCGACGCCGTTGAGCTCGGCGAATATTCCCGGCAATGCCGGCAGGAAAACATCGGCGTGGCCCTGATTGAGCGCCAGACGCAGGGCCTGGTTCACCGCCTGGGCAATGGGGATGGCACTTCCGGCATTGTCCGCCATGCGGCCATAGGTCCGTACATCCTTGGCGGCGATCCGGATGGGGCCGCGCAGATGACTGTCGTCTCCCGACCTGATCCACGGTTCCATCATGCGCCACATCCGCCCGTCGGCGCCGCCCGCCGAGAGCACATCGCACAGCGCATTCAGATCGGCACCCACCTTGGCGGCGGTGGCAAAGCCTTCGGCGAAGAGAGCCGCCATGCCGATGGTGATCGAATTGTTGACCAGTTTGCAGGTGGTGCCGGCGCCGAGCGCGCCGCAATGGACGATCGTGTCGGCATAGGTTGCAAGGATCGGCCGGACGCGTTCCAGCAGCGCGGCGTCTCCTCCCACATAGGTGCTGAGCTTGCCGGCTTCGGCCTCTTTGGGCGTCCGCCCGAGCGCCGCATCCAGCATGGCCACGCCCCGCGTTTCGAAATCGGCGCCGATCTTGCGGGTGACCACGGGATCGGATGTCGTCGCGTCGATCAGGATGGAGCCTCGGGCAAGGCTTCCAAACAGTCCTTCGGCGCCGTAGACGACCGCTTCAACTTCCGCCGAAGATGGAAGGCACAGGATCACCACATCGCTCACTGCGGCGAGCGCTGCCGCATTCTCAGCCTCGTGGGCACCCCGTCCGACCAGATCGTCGACCGGTTCGCGGTTGCGATTTCCCAGGATGGTGAGCGGATAGCCGCCATGCTCCAGTATGTTCCTGGCAGCGCCGTGGCCCATGAGGCCGACACCGATGAATCCGACCCGCATTGTCTTTTGCAATGTATCAATCCTTATCCAGCCGATAGATGCGGCTCGCCGTTCCCGAGTAAACTTCCTGCCGTTCTGCGGGGTCAAGCGTTGACAATAGGCCGTCCGATAGGGCCTTCCATTCCGCATAGCCGGATGCGAGATCGAGTGGCGGCCAATCGCTGGCCCACATCACCCGGTTTGCGCCGAAACTCGCGAGAACGTGTTGGGCGTAAGGTTTGACTTCTGCCGCCGTGGCACCCCGCCCGGCGCAATTCATCAGGCCGGAAAGTTTGCAGGTGACGTTTGGGTTGGCCGCCATTTCCGCGATGTGCTCCGCCCATGGGTCGAATTTCTTTCCGGCAATATCGGGCTTGCCGCAATGATCGAGGATGATCGGCTGTCCGGGAAGCCGCCTTGCAAGCTCGGCCGCCAGCGTTATTTCGGTCCAGTCCTGGATCAGAATATCGAGCGTAAGACTGTTTCGTGCAAGTGCGCGCCATCCGCTCTCCAGTTTGGAATCGAGCATCCAGGCGATGCTGGCATTGTCGTTGCGGACGGGGCGAACGCCCTTGACGATCGGATTCCACGCAAGGGCCGCTGCTTCCTCATCGACGGAAGGCGAGGCTGGATCGATCCATGCGACGATGCCACCAATCCAGGAGTATTTCCGGGCGAGGCCGATGATGAAAAGTGATTCCGCCAGGGTCTCGGCTGCCTGCACCACAACGGCACGGCCTACTCCCGCAGCATCGAGCCTGGGTTTCAGATCGGGCGGTTCGAGATCGCGGTAGATTGCCGCCATGGCGGGCGACAGCGAACCATTGTCGCCACGCGCCAGCCGCCACAGATGGACGTGCGAGTCGACGATCATCCCCTGCCCTGTTGAGGCATCTTGCCCGCGATAATCATCGCCAGGACGTCATCCTTGGTAACCTCGGATGTCGTGACGGTTCCTACCAGCCGGCCGTTCTTCATGACTGCGAGGCGGCTCGCCAGGTCGAAGATATCGTGAATGTCATGGCTGATCAGGATGATGCCGATGCCCTGGCTGGCCAGTTGCGAGATGAGTTCTCCGACCTTCTGCGTCTCCTCGGGTCCGAGTGCCGCCGTCGGCTCATCCATGATCAGGACTCTCGCATTGAAATGGATGGCGCGGGCGATGGCGACCGCCTGGCGCTGGCCGCCCGACAGGCTTTCGACCAGCCGGGTGAGCGAGGGCAGCCGAAGTTTGAGCCGCGCCAAGGTGCGCCCCGTCGCTTCCTCCATCGCCTCTTCATTCATGAAGCCCAGGGGGCCGGCGATTTCGCGGCCGAGGAACAGGTTGGAAATCGCGTCGAGATTTTCCGAAAGCGCCAGCGTCTGGTAGATCGTCTCGATGCCGAGCGCCTTGGCGTCGCGGGTCGAGCGGATGGCGGCCGGCTGGCCGTTGACCAGGATTTCGCCGCTGTCAGCTAAGAACACTCCCGACAGGATCTTGATCAGCGTGGACTTTCCCGCGCCATTGTGTCCGAGCAGGCCCAGCACTTCGCCTTCGTCGAGATGCAGGCTGACATTCTGCACCGCATGCACGCCACCGAACGTCTTGACGATGTCGCGGAACTCGACAAGCGCGGTCATGAACGCCTCGCCCGCCGGTAGACCACATCGATCCATACCGCGACGATCAGCACCAGCGCCAGGACCATGCGCTGGAGGGGAGTGGGCACGCCCATGAGGATCATGCCGCTTTCGAGGCTCTGCATGATGAGGGCTCCGACAATGCCGCCATAGACGGTGCCGATACCTCCCGCGAGCGAGGTGCCACCGATGACGGCTGCGGCGATGACGTTGAGCTCGGTCATGGTGCCGGTGACGCTGGCGCCGGCATTGAGGCGCGCCGTGATGACGATGGCGGCGAGCCCGCACAGCAGGCCCATCACCACGAACACCAGAACCGTCAGCCGCCGCGTATCGATGCCGGCGAGTTCAGCGCTTTCGGAATTCCCTCCCATGGCGAAGACGTGACGGCCGAAGCGGTGTTTGCGCGCCACCGCCGACATGATGATGGTGACGCCGATCAGGATGAGCACGGGGATCGGAATGCCCATGCCGATGTCCGATTTGGGCTGCTGATAGGCATTCATCACGGCGGTAAAGCCGATGATGGCGAGGCCCCAGATCAGCACCAGCAGCGCGTATTCGCCGGGCGATCTTCGCGTCATGCCGTGAGCGGAGCGGCGTTGCCGCCCACGCCAGACGAGGAACGCCACGGCCGCTATCGCCAAAGCGCAGACGATCCAGCTCCAGAAGACGCCGATGGTGCCGTCGAGTCCTCCCCCCAGCAGTTGGAAGGTTTCGTTCAGTGGCGCAATCGTCACACCGCTGTTGATGTAGAAAGCGGCATTGCGGAAGAACAGGAGTCCGCCGAGCGTCACCACGAAGGACGGGATTCCGGCATAGGCGACCAGCAGGCCCTGGGCCAAGCCGATCAGCAACCCCGCGCCCAGCATGGCAAGCGACGTGATCCACCAGGTCGAACCGCCGTCGATGGGTAGAATCGAATTCTGCAGGAGGGCTCCGAGCACGCCGATGAAGCCGATCTGCGAGCCGACCGAGAGATCGATATGGCGCGATACGATCACCAGCACCATGCCGCAGGTTATGATGCCGACGACGGAGACCTGGAGCGACAGGTTGAACAGATTGCGGGGAGTGAGGAACAGGCCTCCGGTCAGGACATGCAGGGCCAGCCAGACCGCCGCCATCACCGACAACATACCAAGCAGCCGGACATCGAGTCCGGCTGCCAGCGCAATCCTGTCCGATATCGTCCGCGCACGGACGGCAAGGGAGTTCATATCAAGGCGGGCCCTTTACTTGCAGGGCGCGGGCGGATTTTCAGTCACGCCGTTGCAGAGTTCCTCCTTGCTGATCCAGTTGGAATCGACCACCAGATTGAGATTGTCATAGGTGATGGCGATCGGATCGAGCAGCATGGAGGGCTGTTCCGTTCCGCTTTCGGTGGTGAACGGCTTCTGGCCGGATACCGGTTTTCCCTCGGCCATCTCGATTGCCGCCTTGGCGGCGGCCTGGCCCAAGAGATAAGAGTTCTTCCACACCGTCACCGTCTGCTGGCCCTTGGCGATGCGGTTCAGCACGGCCTTGTCGCCGTCCTGACCCGACAGCGGGATGCCCAGCATCTTCTGCGCCGAGAGGGCCGCGGCGACGCCTGTCGACATGCCGTCATTCATCGCCAGCACCGCGTCGACCTTGTTGTCCTGCTGCGTCAGGATCTGCTCCATCGCGGCTTGCGCCAGGTCGGGCTTCCAGTTCTCGATGTTCTGCTGCGCCACGATCTTGATCTTGCCCGCATCGATGAGGGGCTGGATCACCTGCATCTGGCCGGCGCCAAACAGGTTGATGATGGTCATGGTGGCATCGCCATCGATCTTCACCCAATTGCCGCTGTCCTTCACTTTGATCATCGCTTCGGCCATGAGCCGGCCAACCGCGACGTTGTCGAAGGAGATGAAGGTCACGTCGGCGGAATCGATCGGCACGTCATAGGCGATGACGGGAACGCCCGCCGCCTTTGAACCCTCAACCGCCGGCATGATCGCCTTCGAATCCTGGGCGAGAATGATCGCCGCGTCGCAGTTCGACGACAGCAGGCTTTCCACGTCGGTCAACTGCTTCTGCGGGTCCGATTGGGCGTCGGCGCTCACATAGGTGTATCCGGCCGGTTCAAGCACGGACTTGATGCCGGCCTCGTCGATCCGCCAGCGCTCTTCCTGGAAATGACGCCAGCTCACGCAAATGCGTTTGCTGCCGGCCGCGAGAGCATTGTCCGCAATGTCGATACTTGAACCAATGCCGACGACGGCGATGGCGCCGAGTGCCACGTTACGGAATGTCGCAATGATTTTCATTCTTGAGTCCTCCCTGAGCAACGGCATCTTGTCGGCCGTCCTGAAAACAAATCTGGCACAATTCAATGTCGTAAGGAACAGGGAGAATTGACCGGCATGAAAACTGGTGTAGACTTTGCCAAAATAAAATTTGACGCGATGGGAGAAGCGCATGAACACCGAACAGGCCCTGGCCAAACTCAACATAACAGTAGCCGACCTTACACCTGAACAACGCCGGAAATTTGACGAGGACGGCTATTTCATCGTGCCTGATGTTTTCAGCCCGGCGGAGGTCGCGGAAATGTGTTCCGAATTCGACAGGCTGACGGAGATCGAGGGCAAGTTCGGGGGTCACGAGGTTCATATCGAGCCGGGCGCGCCGAGGTTGTCGAATTTGTTCAACAAGTCGCCGGCTTTCGACCGCTGCCTGTCATGCACGCCCACTCTTGCGGCGGCCGCCTATCTGCTTCGCGAAATCCGGGTTTATTCGCTCAATGCGCGAAATCCCCTCAAAGGACAGGGGCAGCAATTGCTGCATAGCGACGTGCCGCGCGTGTCGCCCACCGACTGGCGGGTGGTCAACTCGATGGTGATGCTCGACGACATGACCGAAACCAACGGGCCGACGCGGGTTGTGCCGGGATCGCACAAGTGGGTCCCGATCAATGTTCCCGACGTCAACATGGCGGAGGTCAAGAAGATCGAGGTCCGGCCAGAGGATAGCGCCATCATGCCGAAAGACCCGATGGCGCCGCATCCGAAGGAAATCAAGGTGACCGGCAAGGCAGGCTCGGTCGCCGTCATCAACGGCCACATCTGGCATGGCGGCACGCGGAACGAGAGCGGTGCGTCGCGCCGGGTGCTGCATCTGGCGATCGGACGGCGCGACCTGCCGCAGCAGTTGAACGAGCGCGAGCACCTGACGCCCGAGCTTCACAGCCGGGCGAATCCCAGCCAGAAGTTCCTGCTCGATATCGAGGGCGCCACACCCAAGATCATGGGCTACCCGCCGATGCCGAAGGAAGCGCGGGTGTGGACCGCCGCCGAAACGGTCGAAGTCAAGCACTGACTTAACGCGATGAAGATTTCCGCGGAGGCAATGCGGCAATTCGCCTGCGGCATTTTCCGCGCCGCCGGATCGGATGCGGAGGAAGCCCGGATCATCGCCGGCCATCTGGTCGAAGCCAGCCTGATGGGGCACGATTCCCACGGCGTCATCCGCATCTCGAAATATGTCGGCTGGGCGAAGGCGGGCCAGGTTCTCCCCAATCGGCATGCCCAGGTCGTCACCGATCTCGGAGCGCTCATGGTGATCGATGGCGGCTTCGGATACGGCCAGGTCATCGGCAGGGAAGCGATGGAACTGGCCGCCGCCCGCGCCGGAACGCATGGCATGGCGACTGTCGCCATTCGCAATTCGGGCCATCTGGGCCGGATCGGCGCCTGGCCCGAGCAACTGGCGGAACATGGACTGGCGTCGATCCACTTCGTCAACACCTCCGGATTTGGCATCCTGGTGGCGCCGCATGGCGGCAGCGACCGCCGGCTGTCGGCCAATCCGATCGCGGCTGGCGTACCGGTCGCCGGGGGCCGTCCCATCATTCTCGACATCGCGACGTCGGTAATCGCCGAAGGCAAGATTCAGGTTGCCCGCAACAAGGGCGACAAGCTTCCTCCCGGCTTGATTCTCGATGGACGGGGAAAGCCGACCAGCGATCCAGAAGCATTTTATGCCAATCCCCCGGGCGCCATCCTGCCCTTTGGCGGCCACAAGGGCTCGGGGCTGTCGTTTTTCTGCGAGATACTCGCGGGATCGCTGTCGGGCGGTCATGCCAGCAATCCCGGATCACCGACCGCCGGCCGCCTGGTCAACAACATGCTCTCGCTGGTATTCAATCCCGGCGCCTTCGGCAGCGCGGACGCTTTTGCCGAAGACGTCATGCGCCTCGCGGAGTGGACCAAGGCAACTCCTCCGATCACCGACGGCGGCAAGGTGTATCTGCCCGGCGAGATCGAGGAGGAGACACGGCGCGAGCGCGAGGCCCGGGGCCTGCCGATCGATGCCGAGACGTGGCGCCGGATCGTTTCCACCGCAACTTCCCTTGGCGTTCCAATTCCGGAGACCTGATAATCATGCGCGCAAATCCTGTTCGTGAACGGCTTCTCAATGGCGCCACCACCTATGGCATCATGGCGACGGAGTTTCTGACCCCGGGCTTCTCCCAGATCGCCGCCAATGCCGGAGCGGAATTCATCATCTTTGACATGGAGCATGGCGGCATCGGCATCGATGCGCTGAAGGCGCAGATGGCATTCGCGCGAGGGCTCGACATCGCGGTCTTCGTGCGGGTGCCCGGTCTCGCCTATCATCTGATCGCGCCGGTCCTCGATCTGGGCGCCATGGGGATCATGGTGCCGATGCTGGAGACCCGTGACCAGGCGGAGACGCTGGCGGACTGGTGCCGGTACCGTCCCGTTGGCAGGAGAGGCGTGGGCTTCGGCGTCGGCCATGACGATTACAAGGGCGGCGACATTCTCGATGGAATGCGCCGGGAGAACGAGCGCACCCTGGTCATCGCATTGATCGAGACGGCGACGGGGATCACCAATGCCGATGCGATCCTTGCCGTGCCCGGTATCGATGTCGGCTGGCTCGGTCATTATGACCTGACCGACAGCATGGGCATCGCCGGTCAATTCACCCATCCGGATTTTCATGCGGCGGTGGCGACCCTGCTTGCCGCCGGCCGCAAGCACGGCAAGGCCTGCGGCTATATGGCCACTTCGGTCGCCATGGCGCGGGAATGGCGCGCCAAGGGCTTCCGCTGCCTGTGCTACGGGACCGACATGATCGTCTTTCACAACGCGCTGTCGAGCGCGCTGGGTGAGCTCAGGAGCGATGCAACCTGAGCGGTTGAAGCGGTTGAAAAACTGGTAAATCCCAAAACCTTGCGTGACACCAGCGGAACAATGCAAAGCCACGCTCATCTCCTCTTATAACGCGAATATGCGGCGGCACTTCGGCCTGGCGCAGCGCCGTCATCAAATTGTTACAAGCGCGTTGTCCAACGGGTCCAGGAACCCCTCATGCCCGAACGCGCCTTCAACGTCCTGTTTCTCTGCACCGGCAATTCGGCCCGCTCGATCCTGGCCGAAGCCATCCTGCAGCGCGAGGGCATGGGCCGGTTCAACGGCTTCAGCGCCGGCAGCCAGCCCAAGGGCACGGTCCACCCCTATGCCCTCGACCTGCTGCGTCAACTCAATTATCCGGTGAAACAGCTTCGCTCCAAGGGCTGGGACGAATTCGCCGTCGCTGGGGCGCCACCGCTCGATTTCGTATTTACGGTCTGCGACAACGCCGCCGCCGAGGTCTGCCCGGTGTGGCCCGGCCAGCCGATGACCGCGCATTGGGGCGTGCCCGACCCGGCTTCCGCCGAGGGGACGGAGGCTGAGCGGCGCTTCGCCTTTGCCGACACCTATCGTATGCTGAAAAACCGCATCTCGGTCTTCGTCAATCTGCCGCTGGCGTCGCTTGACCGGCTGGTGCTGCGGAAAAAGCTCTCCGACATCGGCAAGGCCTGACCCGGCATGGCGCGGTCAACGTCAGGCCGGGCCCATGCGGCGGAGTTTCTCGGCACCGCCCTTCTCCTTGCGGCCGTCGTCGGCTCCGGCATCATGGCGGCGAAGCTGGCGGGCGGCAACCTGGCGTTGGCTCTCCTTGGCAACACCATTCCGACCGGCGCCATCCTGGTGGTGCTGATCACCATTCTGGGGCCCGTTTCGGGCGCCCATTTCAATCCGGCGGTATCGCTCGCCATGAGCCTGACGGGGAGGCTGGCCTGGCCGAGGCTTGTTTCCT
>JANNSP010000215.1:0-6163 GCA_031402975.1 Hyphomicrobiales bacterium | reverse complement strand
TGTGCTGCGCCTTCCGGGCAAGGGCACCGAGGACTATATCAACCGCCGGAACGAAGCCCAGGCGGCGCGCGAGGCGGCCCGCGTAGGGGTCAGCCCCGACGTCTTGTTTTTCGATGCCGCGACCGGGGTCATGGTGACGCGGCTCATCGACGACGCCGTCACCATGTCGCCCGCCAGGTTCAAGTCGATCGAGGGCTCGCCCAAGCGCGCCGCGCTAGCCTTCCGCAAGCTTCACACCTCGGACGCGAGATTCAATTTCCGCTTCGAGCTGTTTGCCATGATCGATGGCTATCTCGAAATTCTCGCGGCGAAGAAATGCAAGCTGCCGCCCGGCTATCACGACGTGCTGCGAAGAGCGAAAAAAGTACGCGCGGCGCTCGCGGCCCATCCCCTTCCGCTGGTGGCCTGCCACTGCGATCCCTTATGCGAAAATTTTCTCGATACAAGCGAGCGCATGTGGATTGTCGACTGGGAATATTCCGGCATGAACGATCCCATGTGGGATCTGGGCGATCTGTCGGTCGAAGGAGAATTCAATGCCGCTCAGGACGAGGAAATGATCGCGGCCTATTTCGGTGGAGAGCCTTCGCCGCCGGAGCGCGGCCGCATCGTCATCTACAAGGCCATGTGCGATCTCCTGTGGACTCTGTGGGGCTTGATCCAGTTCGCCAACAAGAATCCCGTCGACGATTTCTGGACCTACGCGGTGAAGCGCTTGGAGCGCTGCAAGACGCTGATGGCGACGGCGGAGTTCGCCGCTCACGTCGCGGCGGTGGCCAAGGGTCCGGCCGCGCCCAAATGAACCGCGACGATTGTATTGAACGCGATCGCGCCGATCCGCTTGCCGAAATCCGCAAGCGTTTCATCATACCCCAAGGTATCATCTATCTCGATGGCAATTCGCTCGGCCTGTTGCCGGTGACTGTCGCATCGCGCGTCGCGACTACGATCGCGCGGCAATGGGGCGAGACGCTGATCGGCTCGTGGAACAGCCATGGCTGGTTCGATCTGCCACAGAAAGTTGGCGACAGCATCGCGAATTTGATCGTAGCGCCACCCGGCAGCGTCATCGCCGGCGACACGATTACAGTGAGTCTTTTCAAACTGTTGGGAGCGGCGGTTAAACTCAATCCGAGGCGCCGGGAAATCCTCTCCGACCACGGCAATTTTCCATCCGATCTCTATGCGGCGCAGGGCTTGCGCGATCTGCTCGACCATGGCTACAGCGTCAAGCTCGTGGCGCCGGAAGACGTCTTGCTTGCGATCAGCGACGAGACCGCGGTGGTGATGTTGACGGAAGTCGATTACCGCACGGCGCGCCTGCATGACATGAAGGCCATCACCACAGCCGCGCATGCGAAAGGCGCGCTGACGATCTGGGACCTCGCCCATTCGGCGGGAGCGCTCGCCGTCGATCTCACCTCGGCAAACGCCGATTTCGCCGTGGGCTGCACCTACAAATATCTGAACGGTGGACCGGGCGCGCCCGCCTTCCTCTATGTGCGCCCCGATCTGCAGGAGAAAGTTGCGCCAGTGCTCGCGGGTTGGTGGGGACACGCCGCGCCGTTCGATTTCGAAACGGAATTCCGACCCGCGCCCGGCATACTCCGCAACCAGTGCGGCACCCAGCCGATCCTGTCGCTGGCAGCACTCGATGCAGCACTCGATGCGTGGGACGGCGTTGACATGCAACAGGTGCGCGCCAAATCCATGGCGCTGTGCGAATTGTTCATCGAGCAAGTTCTGTCCCGTTGCGCGGAACATGGCGTGACCCTCTCTGGCCCGTCCGCCATGAACCAGCGCGGCAGTCATGTGGCGCTGCACTGCCCCAATGGCTACGCGGTGATGCAGGCGCTGATCGCCGAAGGTGTAGTCGGCGATTTTCGTATGCCCGACCTGATCCGCTTTGGCTTCGCGCCGCTTTATACGAGCTTCACCGAAGCATGGGATGCCGCCCAGACGCTGGCCCGCATTCTGGATGACAGGTTGTGGGACCGGATGGAATTCGAGGCGCGGAAAGCCGTCACATGATTATCGACATCTCGCAAGCCCTGGCGCCGGGACTGGCGGCGTTTCCTGGAGACAGCGCCTATTGCGAAAGCTGGACCTTCCGCATGGGTGCTGCCTGTCCGGTCAATGTTTCGCAGGTTTCCTTCTCGGCCCATGCCGGAACCCATGCCGACGCGCCGCTGCATTACGATACGCAAGGCCAAGCTGCCGGATCAATGCCGCTCGAACCCTTCATCGGACCCTGCCGCGTCATCGACGCGCGCGGCGATGCCGCGCTATGCGCACCGGCGCGGATTGAAAAATTTCTCGATCATGCGCCGCCCCGCATTCTCCTGCGTTTGGCGGAACACAGCGATCCCAACCGGTGGCCCACGGGCTTTCGCGCGCTCGCTTCCGAAACCGTTGAGATGCTGGCCTCGCTTGGCGTTAAACTCGTCGGTATCGACACGCCGTCGATCGATCCGGAAACTTCCAAAGACCTGCCCTCGCACATGGCGGCCAGGCGCGCCGACATGCGTATTCTCGAAAATCTCATGTTGTCGCATGTCGAGCCCGGCGACTACGAACTGATCGCGCTGCCGCTGCGGTTCACCAATCTCGATGCCTCCCCGGTGCGGGCGATCCTCAGGCGGGTTTAAACCATTCCGTTCTCGATCAGGTTCTTGATCAGCACCACCTCGAATTCGTGGGCGGCGGTGAGGCGGCGCCAGCGGCCGTCGTCCATTTGGGCGGCGCGCCAGGCGATGAAGGTCAGCACGCACTGCTCGCCGTCGAGGCCGAGATGCGGGCCGGGAACGACGCGTACCAGGATGCGCGGAACAAGGTTCGCCGCATCGCTGCCCAGTTGATAGTCGATCGACAGTTTCCGCCGGTCCGCGTCGATGCGCACGAGTATTTTCGCGCCGTCGAAAATGCTGCTCCCCGTCACCAGTCCGTCAGGGGCGATCTCCGTCGCCCAGGTGCCGAAGGACCAGCGGTGGAGCTTTGCGGGGTCCGCCATAAAATCGAACACCTCGGCGGCGGTCCGCTCGATGGTGATCGAGGTGATATGGGATTGTCCGTCGCTCATTTCGGCGGCTCCGTCGTGGCGACCACCAGGATCCGCGCCGGATTGCCATCGCCCGACAGATAGGCGTGGCCCATTTGGCTGTCGAAATAGACGCTGTCGCCTTCCTCCAGCAGCAGCGGCTCATAGAACTCGGTGGCCAGCGAAAGCCGGCCTTCCAGAACAAGCAGGAATTCCTCGCCGTCATGGCGCGAATATCCGCCCGCTTCGCCGGCGTCCGTGAGTGTCACCGTATTGATCGCGGGGTGCATGCGTTTGGCGGCCAGATCGGTGCACAGAACCAGCGCTTCGTAGCGAGCCGTCACAAGCGCTACACCTTCGCCCTTTCTGCAGATGCTGCGGATACCAGCCGACAGTGGTGGACTCGCGTCTTCGAAGAACGCCGTGATGTCGGCCCCCAGTGTTCGGGCAAGCTGATACAGATGATGGGCGCTGACCAACGTCTGCTCGTTTTCGACGCGCGACAGCGTCGCCTCTGAAACGCCGGTCGACTTCGCCAAACCAGCGAGCGAAAATCCGCGGGCCTTGCGCAGCGCCTTGATGCGGGAACCGATCGCCAGCGCGGGCGCTTCAGGCCGGTTCATAGCCATAGTCCTCGCGGGCTTTCTCCGCGCTGATGACACCGGCCTTCACATCGGCCTCGATCATGCCTCGCGGACGCTGGCGCGGATCGCCGAAGCCGCCGCCCCCCGGCAGCTCGACGATCAGGCTGTCGCCGGCCGGGATCACATGAATTCCCTTGTCCGGAATGAGACCGCCCGAACCGAATCGCGCCGCCCCCAACCGCCCCGGTCTGCCGCCGTCGCGGCCCTGTGCGGCATTGTGGATGCGGTCGAAGGTGGCGGCGGAAATGGTGAAGGGCGCTTTCTCGCGGTTGGCGATCTCGATCAATTGCGACAACCCGCCCCGCCATTTTCCGGCACCGCCTGAATCGGCGAGATACTCCTTGCGCTTGAAATAAAGCGGGCATTGCGTTTCGGTGACCTCGACCGGAATGGTGCCAACGCCCGAGGGAAAGGCCGTCGTCGCCAGTCCATCCTTGCCGGGCCTGCCGCCCACGCCCCCAAGTCCGATATTGATGACGCCAAAGTTTTTTGCGCCCGCCGTCTCGTCCGCCGGCACGCGGCCATGGGCGCTGTTCAGACCCAGAATCCAGATCGAGCCCGCACTCTCCGCCTGAACTTTGCCAGGCAAAACCTGGGCAAGGCAGCCGAACACCGCGTCCGCCAACATCTGTCCGATGACATGGCGCGCTGTCACCGGCGACGGCCGGACGGGATCGACGCAGCTTCCCGGTTCCGTCACCAGATCGAAGCAAGACAGCGAGCCGATATTGTTGGGGACATGCGGCGCGATCACCGCCTTCAACCCGAACACCGCATAGGCATGGGTATAGGTCCGGGGCGAATTGATGCCGTAGATCGAAGCCGCCGACGTTCCGGAGAAATCGATGGTGATCCGCCCGCGCCTGATGGTCAGCTTCGATTTGATGACGATCGGCCGCTCGTAGCCGTCGAGCGGCATTTCGGACGACCATTCCCCATCGGGAAGTTGCCTGATCGCGGCGCGGGCTCCGCGTTCGGACTGGGTCAGGATATGCTTCGCCAGCGGATCGATCGATTGGAGTTTGAATTCGCGCATCATGTCGATCAGTCGCCGGGCGCCCGTATCGTTGGCGCTGATCAGCGACAGGAGATCGCCCCGCACTTCGACCGGGTTTCGTGAGTTTGCAAGAATGATCGACAGCAGGTCCTCGTTGAGCAGGCCCTCTTTCCTGATCTTCAGATGCGGAATGAGGGTTCCTTCCTCGAAGGATGAATTGGCCTTGGCCGACATGCCCACGCCGCCGACATCGATCACATGGCAGGTCGAGGCGAAAAACGCGACAAGCTTTGTGCCGAGGAAGACGGGAGTGAGCGTCACATAATCGAACAGGTGTCCGGTGCCGAGCCACGGATCGTTGGTGACGTAGACATCGCCGGGCCGCATCGAGCCTTGCGGAAAGTGCCGGAAGAAATGCGCCACCGCCGTCGCCATGGTATTGACGTGGCCGGGCGTCCCCGTCATCGCCTGGGCGATCATGCGGCCTTCGGTGTCATAGACGCCGGCCGACAGGTCGCCCGCCTCGCGGGTGATCGTCCAGAATGCCGTGCGCAGCAACGATTGCGCTTGCTCCTCGACAACCGCGATCAGCCGGTTCCACATCACCTGCGTGCGGATGGCATCGAGGGCGCTGCTCATTTTATCCGCTCCAGTACAATATACCCCAGCCCATTGATCCGTGCACGGAAGTTACTTCCGACGATGGTCGAGGTTTCGTCCTCGGCGATGATGGCGGGGCCCTTGATGGTGGCGCCAGGAGACAGATCCTCGCGCCGGTAGACCGCCGCGCGCACGAGACGCCCGAGTGCCGCATCATAAATCTGGCGGCGTCCGCGCGGCGCTGGTGCTGGCTTCTTCCCCACGGGCCCGGCGCGCCTGGGCTTGACCTGCTTCGACGCGACAGTCACCGACCAGGTGATCGCCTCCGCCTCCTGATTGGAAATGCGGATGCCATAGACATTCTCATACAGCCACTCGAACTCCGCCTTGAGCATCGCGCCGTCGCGATCCGCGAGGAGACGGTTCGGCACGGCGACGCGGATTTCGTGGCCCTGGCCGACATAGCGGCAATCAGCGATGATGCGGACCACCGGCTTTGCGCCACGCAGCACCGGAGCCACGACGGCGTGCGCGTCCTTGCTCATCTGCCGCAGCAAACGATTGATGCGTCCTGAATCGAAATTCTCCAGCGCCACAACAGCACTCTTGGTGATTTCATAAGCGACGGGCGCCCGGAGAAACCCGATCGCCGATCCCACACCGGCGCCCTTCGGCACGATGATCGAGGAGATGCCGATCTTGTCGGCGAGGCGGCAGGCATGGAGGGGTGCTCCACCACCGAAGGCAATCATGGTGCAGGCGGAAATATCGCGGCCGCGCTCGATCGCGTGAACCCGCGCCGCACTCGCCATGTTCTCCTCGACGATTTCGGAGACGCCGGCGGCGGGCCAGAACTCCTTGAGGCCAAGCGGCGCTCCGATGAAT
>JANNSP010000214.1:0-2501 GCA_031402975.1 Hyphomicrobiales bacterium | reverse complement strand
GTTTCCGTCCTACATTCTTGACCGTTTCCACATCATGATGGGGGTCTTCACCGCGCTGGCGCCGTCAATCCCCGATCTCGAACTGGAAATATATTTCGGTGACGGATTTACCGGCTGGTTGCGCGACTGTCCGGCGCCGGTATCATCATTTCGCAGCGGCCAAAACGACTCCACCCGTTTCCAATTGATGAAGTCATCTATGTATGGCGTCACCTCATTGAGAACTTCTTCTGCAAACTCAAAGACTTCAAGCGTATATCGCTGCGCGCCGACAAGACCGACAAAAGCTTTGCCGCGATAATCTATCTCTGCTCTGCTGTCATCAATTCCAAATGAATCTCAGCAGACCACTAGGCCAACCCGCCTCACCCCAGCAGCTTTACCAATATCTGCATGATCTGCCGTGCCCCCTTCAACCGGTCCTCGGGTTTTTCCCAGTTTCGCATGATGACGAGTTTCATGTCGGGGCGGAGCTTGGCGAGGCTGCCCTGGCCGGTGATCCATTGCACCAGTTTCGCCGGGTTGGCGACGGCGTCATTGCGGAAACCGATGAGCGCCCCCTTGGGGCCGGCATCGACGCTCGATACATTGGCGGCGCGGCACAGGAGCTTGATCGAAACGACGTCGAGCAGGTGATGCACCTCGTCGGGCACACGCCCGAAGCGGTCGTGCAGTTCGGCGGCGAACCCGTCGAGTGCGGCCTGGTCGCGGAGATCGGCGAGGCGGCGGTAGAGGCCGAGGCGCACCTGCAGGTCTTCGACGTATGATTCGGGGATCAAGACCGAAGTGCCGATATTGATCTGCGGCGACCAGGTGCCTTCGGCCTCGAGCGTATCCTCGCCGGTGCGGAGTTTCGCCACCGCTTCCTCCAGCATGGTCTGGTAGAGCTCGTAGCCCACTTCCTTGATATGGCCCGACTGCTCCTCGCCGAGAAGATTTCCCGCACCCCGCAGATCGAGATCGTGGCTGGCGAGAGTGAATCCGGCGCCGAGCGAATCGAGCGACTGCAACACCTTGAGGCGCTTCTCCGCGGCGGGTGTCAGCGTGCGGTTGGCGGGCGTCGTGAGGAGCGCATAGGCGCGCTGCTTCGAGCGCCCGACGCGGCCCCGCAATTGATAGAGCTGGGCCAGGCCGAACATGTCGGCGCGGTGCACGATCAGCGTGTTGGCGGTCGGAATGTCGAGGCCGGATTCGACAATCGTCGTTGAGAGCAGCACGTCATACTGTCCTTCGTAGAACGCGTTCATGATGTCGTCCAACTCGCCGGGCGGCATCTGTCCATGCGCGACGGCGACTTTCAACTCGGGAACGTCATGGCTGAGGAAATCATGGATTTCCTTGAGATCGGCAATGCGCGGGCAGACATAGAAGCTCTGCCCGCCTCTGTAGCGCTCTCTAAGAAGAGTTTCACGGACTACCAGAGCGTCGAACGGCGAAATGAAAGTGCGCACCGCCATCCGGTCCACGGGCGGCGTGGTGATGAGCGACAGTTCGCGCACGCCGGTCAGCGCCAGCTGCAAAGTGCGTGGAATGGGCGTCGCTGAGAGCGTCAAAACATGGATGTCGCTCTTGATCTCTTTTAGGCGCTCCTTGTGCTTGACGCCGAAATGCTGCTCCTCATCGACAATCAAAAGCCCGAGATTGCGGAACTTGATCCCCGCCCCAAGCAGCGCATGCGTGCCGACGATAATGTCCACTGTCCCGTCTTCAATGCCCGCCTTTGCCGCCGCCAGATCCTTGGCCGGCACAAGCCGCGACGCCTGCGCCACCTGAATTGGCAAGCCATGAAAGCGCTCGGAAAAGGTCTTGAAATGCTGGCGCGACAGGAGCGTAGTCGGCACCACCACCGCCACTTGCACGCCGTTCAGGGCAGCAACGAAGGCCGCACGCAACGCGACTTCCGTTTTGCCAAAGCCGACATCGCCGCAGATCAGCCGGTCCATCGGCCTTCCCTGCCCCAGATCGTCAATCACTGACTCAATCGCGGTCAGCTGGTCGTCAGTCTCCTCATAGGGGAAGCGCGCGGCAAACTCGCCGTACAGCCCGTCCGGCGGCGACAGGACCGGCGCATCGCGCATCTGCCGCTCGGCGGCGATGCGGATAAGCTGGCCGGCCATGTCCAAGAGCCGCTTCTTCAGCTTTGCCTTGCGCGCCTGCCAAGCCCCGCCGCCCAGCCGGTCGAGCACCGCCTCCGTGCCCTCGGAGCCGTAGCGCGACAGAAGCTCTATATTCTCAACCGGGAGAAACAGCCGCGCGTCCCCGGCATAAAGAATTTCCAGACAGTCATGCGGCGCGCCGGCCGCCTCGATCGTTTTGAGGCCTGTGAAGCGGCCTATGCCGTGATCGACATGCACGACAATGTCGCCCGCCGTCAGGCCCGTCGCCTCAGTGATAAAGTCCGCGCCGCGCTTCTTGCGCTTGGCGCGGCGGATGAGGCGGTCGCCGAGAATGTCCTGTTCGGCGACGACAACGAGATCATCGGTCTCAAAGCCAGTCTCAAC
>JANNSP010000213.1:0-4652 GCA_031402975.1 Hyphomicrobiales bacterium | reverse complement strand
GTTTCCGTCCTACATTCTTGACCGTTTCCACATCATGATGGGGGTCTTCACCGCGCTGGCGCCGTCAATCCCCGATCTCGAACTGGAAATATATTTCGGTGACGGATTTACCGGCTGGTTGCGCGACTGTCCGGCGCCGGTTTTTGGCTATGCGAAAAATCAGGAAATCGACAACCACGGTCTGCTCCTGCCGGATCCAATGACCCTGAAAAAGAGCAAGGCATTGCGCGCCCAGGCGATCGACGGAAACTCCTTGTATCCGTGGGAGTCAAAGATAGAAAAAGCTTTCTGGCGCGGTAGCACCACGGGCAAGTGGATGACCGTGGCCGAATACAAAAAGAATGTCAGGTTCCAGCTCTCGCAAATTTCGGTCGAGCATCCCGATCTGGTGGACGCCGGGTTTACCGGATCTCATCCGGGGTGCCCGCACGATTTGCTGGGTGTGGCTGAAAGGCTGGGTTATTGCAGGTTCTGGACAGGCGTCAACGATCATATGCGCTACAAGTACCTGATTCTGGTCGATGGTTTCACATCGCCGTGGCCCCGCGACTTCTGGCAGATGTATGCCAATTCCACCATGCTCAAGCAGCAATCGCCGATCGTCGGCTGGTTCAGCAGCCAATTGGTGGCCAATGTTCATTATATACCCGTCGCGAACGATCTGTCCGATCTGGTCCACACAATCGACATGTGCCGCCACAATGATGACTTCGTTCGCACCGTCGGCGCCAATGCCAATGCGTTCGCCGATGCCTTTTTATCCGACGAACAGATTACCAAATACATTGCCGGGTTCCTGACCTGCTACGGTTCATTCTGGCGATGATCGGCGTCATGCCGCGGTTTTGTGGTGTAGGTGGTGACAGGCGAGTTCGACCTGAACAATGCGCTTTACGTCGCCGGTGCCATCGTCCTGACGCTTCTTCGGCCGAGCAGGCATATGTCCTGGCAAGCATTCTGGTTGTTTCTGCCGCTTGTAAACGAGCTGGACGCGTTCGACATGGATATTGAACGGCGATAGATCCGAGGCATGCGGAATAGTTGCAGCCGCGCCTACTTCTTCCCCGATACACGATCCCAGAATTCTCCGCGATCGTTGGTGCGAGGAAACGGGGCGGTGGGTTCAGGGACATCGAGGAAGGAGCAGAGCGGGCCCCACCCTTCCTTCTCCTGATAGACGAGCAATTGACTGGCGGGGATCGCCGCCCTGACGGCATCGTTGTGGGCGTTGAACGCTTTGGTCAGTCCCGCGGCGTCCAGTCCACCGGGAAAGCCGGTCGTGGCGATAACCCTCGCACCCATATCAAGCCAGGCTTGCATCTCCTGGGGCGCTTGCTCGCGTCCGGCCAGAAGCTTGTAGATCGTATGGGAGAAACTTTCGACCCAGCTTTCCGGGCTGCGCAAGGTCAGCACGAACTTGGCCGAAGGGTATGCTGCATGTAATTCGCGGAAAAAGCCAGCCGTCGGCCAGTCGACGGCGCTTTCATAACCCTTGTAGATCGCATTCCAATCGGGATGCCCCGCGGCAGCGGCGGCCCATAGCGGCACATGCAGCGGCATGTTGTTGATCACCTCTTCCATATGGTGACAGGGACCGAGGTCCAACTGGTTGAGTGCCAGCTTGAGGGAATAGGTTCCGGTTCGGCCTACTCCCGCGCCGATGACCTTGAGTGGCATAGTGGTTTCCTCCGCGTTGAATATGACTCAGATTCGGCCGTGTCGATTCGGCCTCATTCCTGCAACTTCGCCTGGCGCATGGCAACGGCTTCCCGGAGCGTGGCCTCGACCTGCGCGTTCTGCTCGATGAGTTTAAGCAGATCGGCCGCGTCGAGCACCAGGAGTTCGCAGGGCTGCCTGGCGATCACCGTCGCCGTCCGCCGCGTCTTTCCGAGCACCGCGATCTCGCCGAAGAAGTCGCCTTCCTGGAGTTTGACCGAACCATCCGGCGTCACCACTTCGACCATTCCCTCCGCGATGAAGAACATGCTTTCACCCTTGTCACCCTTGCGCATGATGACGGCGTCGCGCGGCACTTTGCGCGCCTTGAGCAGGCTTGCCAACTCCGACACCGCCACCGCGTCGAGGCTGGCGAACAGCGGCACGCGCGCGACCATGCTGTAGTTGATGATGAAGTCGCGCCGCCGCATCTCGGCCAGAAAACTGGTGGCGATGATGGCGATGGGCAGAGCGAAGAAGACGAGTCCGGCGACGATCACCCCGCCGGCCGCGATCTTGCCGCCTGGCGTCACCGGCACGACATCGCCGTAGCCCACCGTGGCGAGCGTCACGATGGCCCAGTACATGGCGTCGGGAATGCTGGCGAAGCGCTCGGGCTGGGCGGCGTTCTCGAGCAGGTACATGATGGTCGCGGCCACCAGCAGCATGCCCAGTCCGATCATGCCAGTCGCCGCCAAGGCGCGCCATTCGGTGGCCAGCACCCGGCCGACGGTCGCGAGTGCGGGCGAATAGCGCGACAGCCGGAAAAAGCGCAGCACCTGGAACAGCAGGATGGCGCCCTGCGCCTCGGGCATCACAATCTGCAGCGCGAGCGGCACGAGACCCGCCAGGTCGAGCACCATGAGCGGTGTCAAGGCATAGGCAAGCGCGCCGCGCCACGATCCGCCCTGGGCGTAGAGCGGATGCTCCGCCGCGGTCCACAGCCGCAAGCCATACTCGGCAAGAAAAAATGCTCCCACAATGTACTCGGCATCGATCAGATTGGCGCGCGCGGGCGCGGTCAGCGCCGGCATGGTCGATGCGACGGCGACTATCACGCTCAGCAGGATGACGGCGAAGCACAGCTTTGTGAACAAACGAGTGGCCGGACGATTGCGGACTCCCGGCTCGATCACTTGATAGACGGCGCGCCGCATGCTGTGCATCCGATGTCAGCCCGTGAGTTCGAGCAGCTTCTGATAGCGCGGATGGCTGCGGATGGGGTCGAGATCGGAATCGTTCTTGAACCAAAGTTTGAAGTCGCTTGCCACCTGCTGCAAGCAAATCTCCAACAGGTCGATGGCTCGGTCGATTTCGCCCAGCAGCGAATAGGTGCAAGCGGCATTGTACCGGGCGATATTGTCATCCGGATCGATCGCCAGGACAAGCGCCAGCCAGTCTTTCGCCCGGTCGCGCTCACCCAGCGCCACCAGCGCGATTGCGCCAAGCTGTGCAGGTTTGGATTCCTCCGGATGCAGCCTGAGTGCCTCCTCGGCCCGCTTCACTCCAAGCCGCGCATATTTTGCCGAATCCTCAGGCCGGCCGAGAGACCGAAAGACATTCGTCAGGAGGATAGGCGAGGCATAGTCGTCGGGCTGAAGCTCCAAGGCGCGCATGTAATGCGTCGCGGCCCTTTCGAAGTCGCCCCCGGTGACGCAGAATTGGGCAAAAGAAATATGCGCCTCGAAGCAATTGGGATCGAGCGCGAGCGCCTGCTCCAAAGCGGAAGCAGCCTCGGGGCGGCGGTCGCCGACCATTAATGCCATGCCGCGGGCTGCGTGCGCCTCGGCCAGATTGGGATCGAGCGCCAGGGCTTTGCCGGTGGTCGCAAGGACCTCGTCGACCGAAATCTCGAAGCCGTGCGAGGATTTGAGACGCGAATCGCAATCCGCAATACCGGCATAGGCACGCGCATAGCGCGAATCCAGTTCCGCCGCCCTGACGAACATCCGCCGCGCCAATATCAGGGTGGATTTGGTCCCTGTATTGAACAGCTGGCGGGCCCGCAGATAGTGCGTATACGCTTCGACATTGTTGGTCGTCTCCTGCTCGATCGCCTTCTTCTCTTCCGGCAACAGCTTGACCTTGAGCTGTTCGACGATGGTCTTGGTGATCTCGTCCTGCACCGCGAAAATGTCGGAGAGGTCGCGGTCGTAGCGTTCGGCCCACAGATGGCCATCGCTGGCGCCCTCGATCAACTGGGCGGTGATCCGCACCCGGTTGCCGGCTTTGCGCACGCTGCCCTCGACGATATAGGCCACGCCCAACTGCTTGGCGATCTGCTCCAGGTTCACCGATTTGCCCTTGTAGGTGAACACCGTGTTGCGGCTGAGGACGAAGAGCCCCGAGACCTTCGACAAATCCGTGATGATGTCTTCGGTGATGCCGTCACTGAAGAATTCCTGTTCGGGATCGTTGCTCATATTGGCGAAGGGGAGGATCGCGACTGAAGGTTTGTCGGAGCGGGCCTTGGGCTGGGCACCGGCGGTGACGGGAGACGCGAGCCCCGCCGCCGCCATGTTGATGAAATAGACATGCACCGGCTGGGCGATGTTCTTGACCGTCTTCTCGCCCTGGTCGAGGAATTCGAGTTCGAGCTTGTTGCCGACCTGGTTCCGCACCACCGCCGAGCAGGCGATGCCTCCCGGTCCGGCGAGTCCTTCGAGTCTCGCCGCCATGTTGACTCCGTCGCCATAGAAATCGTCGCCATCGACGATGATGTCGCCCAAATTGATGCCGATGCGGAACTTGATGTGGCGGTCCTCGGGAACGCCGGCGTTCCGTTCCAGCATGCCGCGCTGGATTTCGACCGCGCAGCGCGCCGCGTTGAGCACGCTGCCGAACTCGACGAGGAAGCCGTCGCCCATCACCTTGAAGATGCGCCCGCCATGCTTGAGGACGGTCGGATCGAAGAATTCGCGGCGGTGCTGGCGGAG
>JANNSP010000212.1:0-10117 GCA_031402975.1 Hyphomicrobiales bacterium | reverse complement strand
CCACCGGTGGTCAAGACGGGCGGCATGGACATCTTCAAGACCGACGAACTGTTCCGCGAAGGCAAGGTCGCGATGCATATCGAGTGGATCGGCTTCGCCGAATCGACCATCAACCCGGCGACGTCGAAGGTCGCCGACAAGGTGGCGTTCGCCCAGGCGCCGGGACTGCGCGGAGCCGACGGCAAGCTCTCGCGCTGGGCCAATATCGGCGGCCAGCCCTTCGTCATCATGACCTGGTCGACGGACGAGCAGATCAAGGAAATCGTGGCCTTCGTGAAATGGTGGCTGTCGCCCGCGGTTCAGCATGAGTTCGCGGCCAACGGCGGCCAGAGCGCCATCAAGAGCGTCTACAACGATCCGAAATACATCACCTACCGCCCGTGGAACCGCACCTGGGCTCCCGGTCTCGAGTGGCAGAAGGACACCTGGCACATTCCGGAGTTCTTCGAACTGCTGGTGCAGGGCCAGGAGCAGTATGACCTTGCCATCACCGGCCAGCAGGACGCCAAGACCACGCTGGACAACATCGCCGCCTTCCAGGAGAAGCTCCTGAGGGAAGCGGGACACATCCAGGACTAACACCGATGCGTGCGCCGGCCAGCCCGGCGCACGTTCCCCTACTTGAACCCGTGAACTGCACGATGTTTCCTTAATGGCGGCCGGCTCGCGCCCCATGCGGAATGAGTAAAAGGTTTCATGATCGACTCTCCGCCCCGGCGTTTTTTTGAACCGCGCTTCGACAACTGGCCTCTGGCGATCCTTCTCGCTGTCGTGCTGTCAATCGTGGCGATTGCCGCCCTGCCGCCGGCGCTCTCCTTCTGGGTCTCGCTTGGCCTGGCCGGACTTGCCGGCGCGTCGGCTGTCTACAATGCGTGGGGGCGCTACAATGGCGGCCTTCTGGTGGCGCCCGCCATCGCCTTGCTGTTCGTCATGAACATCTTTCCGCTGCTCTGGTCGCTCGGACTTTCGTTTTTCAACTACCGCGCCAACCGGCCCGTTCCGCCGGTCTTCGTGGGGCTGGCCAATTACGAAAAGATGATCACCGATCCCACCGCCTGGGACCGTTTGCAGAATACCGCGATGATGGGCGTGATGACCGTTACTGTGCAGATGATCGTGGGCTTTCTGCTCGCCATGCTGTTCGCCAAGCAGTTTCCGCTGCGGCGTTATCTTCTCATCCTGGTGCTGACGCCGATGATGCTGTCCTATGTCGCGATCGGCGCCTTCTTCCGCTATTATTACGAGCCGACCTTCGGCCTGCTTTCGCAGGCTGTCCGCCTGTTCACCGGCGAGCCCTACATTCTTCTCGGAACCACGGGAGGCGCCATGGCCGGCATCGTCTTCGCCGATGCCTGGATGTGGTCGCCCTTTGTCATGCTCCTGGTGCTGGCGGGACTGGTCAGCGTTCCCAAGTATCTTTATGAGGCGGCGGCCATCGATCGCGTATCGGCGTGGCGCCGTTTCTGGACCATCACCTTTCCCTATATCCGCGGGTTGCTCATGCTGGCTCTGCTGTTCCGCACCATCGAGGCCTTCAAGCTTTTCGATGTGGTGTTCCTGCTGACCGAGGGTGGGCCCGGCACTTCGACCGAAACGATCGCCATCTATGTCTACCGGCAGGCCATCCAGTTCAACAAGACGTCGGAATCGACAGCCCTCTCCTATATCCTGCTGTTCACGGTGATCGTTCTCACCAACCTTTATCTCTATCTCGCCAACCGCCGCGCCAAGGAGGCCTGACCATGGCGCTGACGCAAGGACTTTTCAGACGCGCCTCCGGAGTGGGCGAAGCAGGCTGGGGCCGCACCCTGTTCGCGGCGGTCATCAGCTTCGTCTATTTCTTTCCGGTGCTGTGGATCATCCTCACCGCATTCAAATCCTACAGCGACGCGCTCGCGGTGCCGCCCAAATTCCTCTTCACGCCGACACTCGAAAATTTCGGCCAGGTGTTCAATCGCGCCTATTCGGTCGGCGCCGCCGCCGTCGATACCGGCTTCAACCTGTACTTCTTCAATTCGATCTTCATCGCCGGCTTGAGCGTGTTTCTGGCCTTGATCATCGGCACGCTCGCCGCCTTCGGCTTCTCGCGCTATCCGCTGAAAGGCAACGACACCTACCTGTTCATCATCCTGACGACCCGCATGCTGCCCGCCATCGTCGTCATCATCCCGATCATCCTGATGTTCCGGGTGACGGGGTTGGCTGGAACCTATGTCGGCATCGTGGCGCTCTACACCGCCTTCAATCTGCCCTTCACCATCTGGATGATGAAGAGTTTCTTCGATGAGCTCTCGCCCGATGTCGAGGATGCGGCCAGGATCGATGGCTCGAGCGAGACGCGCGTGTTCTTCAAGATCTGCCTGCCGCAAGTCGTCGCGGGGCTCGCCGCCACCGCGGTGTTCGGCCTGATCCTCACCTGGAACGAGTATCTCTTTGCGCTCCTCCTGACCGGCGTTGAAACCCGCACCGTTCCCGTCGCCATGGCCCAGACCATCGGCGGCGACATCGGCGTGCGCTGGGGCCTCCTGGCGGCCATCGAGACCTTGTTCCTCGTTCCGGTGTTTCTCGTGACCTTCTTCCTGCAGAACCATCTGCTGCGCGGCGTCACCTTCGGCACGGTGAAGCGCTGATCATGTCGACCATCGAAGTAAAAAAGATCACCAAGAACTTCGGCGATTTCGTCGCCGTGCGCGACGTCGACCTGACGGTGGCGGCGGGCGAAGTGGTCTGTCTCCTCGGTCCCTCGGGATGCGGCAAGACAACGACGCTCCGCATGATCGCCGGTCTCGAGCGCGCCACCGCCGGCGACATCATCATCGCCGGCCGGCGGATGAACGAGCTCTCCCCCGAGAAGCGCGACATCGCCATGGTGTTCCAGTTTTACGCGCTCTATCCAGCACTGAATGTCGGCCAGAACATCGCCATGCCGCTCTATTACGAGAAGCTGCCGAAGGCCGAACTGGACGCCCGCGTTCTCCGGGTCGCCAAACTCCTGCATCTGACCGACGTGCTCGACCGCATGCCTGGCCAGGTTTCCGAGGGAGAGAAGCAGCGGATCGCGGTCGCCCGCGCCATCGTGCGCGACCCCAATTGTTTCCTCTTCGACGAACCCCTGTCCAGGCTGGATGTTGAGCTCCGTCATTCGATGCGGGGACAGATCAAGGAAGTCCTGTCGAACCTGTCCAAGGCGACCGTCATCGTCACCCATGACCAGCTCGAAGCCCTCACCATGGCCGACCGCATCGCCATCATGCGCGACGGGCTTATCGAACAGGTGGGAACGCCCCACGACGTGTTTGCCAGGCCCGCCAATGTTTTCGTGGCAAGCTTCATCGGGACGCCGCAGATGAATTTGCTGGAGGCCGATCTCAAGGGTTTCAGCAACGGCGTCGCCTCGGTCAATCTCGCGGGCAATGCGATCGAGATTTCCGCCGATCCTGCGGTGGCCCAATTGAAGCACGCGAAAGTCACCCTGGGGATCAGGCCCCGGGCCTTCACTCCCGTGGCGGCCGCCGCCAGCGACACGATCGCGGCGGTTGCCGAATTGATCGAACCCATGGGTTCGGAAACGCTGGTCCATGCCCGCACCACGACCGGCGGCGACATTCGCGTGGTGGTGCCGCGCGACCGCCGCATCAAGATCGGCGAGGCCTTGCACTTGAAGCCCGATCCCCGGCAGACACACTTTTTCGGCCAAGAGGGGAGCGCGGTGCGGACATGAACGATAGCGAAAGTGGCATGACGCCGGCGGCCGCCTTCCGGATGGAGGCAGCGATCATCGGTCTTGGCATGCTGGCGCTGGTCCTGATCTTCCAGCCTTTCAGCCTGACGCTGTTCGCCATCGGCAGCGCGCTCGTCGTGCTGGCCGCTTTGGTCAACAATCTGCTGCCGCTGGCCGAGCCCGGCGTGCCGGTCCGCACCGTCGTCACCATCGCCCTCATCGTCGCCATGATTTTCTGCATCGTGCTGCTGCTGTCGATCGCGGCGGCTCACATGTACGGGGTCGCATTCCTGCAGCCTCCCGATCCCAACACGGCGCCGGGCAGGCTGGCGCTGGCAACGCCACCGTTCTATTTGCAGCCTTTCGTGTGGGTGCTGGCGGCACTCGCCGCTGTTCTGGCTTTCGCCGTCAAATTGAGGTCGGGCAGGAAACATGAAACGCTTTGACGGACGGCGCGCGGTGGTAACCGGCGGCGCCTCGGGGATAGGCCAGGCGGTGGCGCGTCGCATCGAAAGCGAAGGCGGCCGGGCGTTGGTGTGGGATCTGAACGACGGCATCAAGGTCGATATTTCCGATCATGAGGCGGTCGAGCGCGCCATGGTCGAAACCATCCGGCAACTGGGCGGCATCGATATTCTGGTGAACAGCGCCGGCATCACCGGGCCGACGGTTCCCTTGGCCGAGTTTCCCGTGGACGGCTGGAAGCAGGTGATGGCGATCAACGTCAATGGCGCCTTCTTCACCAACCGCGCCGTGGTGCCTTTCATGATGGCGCAGAATTACGGCCGCATCGTCAATATTGCGTCCATCGCCGGCAAGGAGGGCAATCCCAACGCGTCGGCCTATTCGGCCTCCAAGGCGGCGGTGATCGGCATGACCAAGTCG
The DNA here is from genome assembly GCA_031402975.1 of Hyphomicrobiales bacterium. GTDB lineage: Bacteria > Pseudomonadota > Alphaproteobacteria > Rhizobiales > Aestuariivirgaceae > Aestuariivirga. The sequence goes on along the minus strand of JANNSP010000212.1, from coordinate 5,511 downwards.
CTGGCCAAGGAGCTGGCCAAGACCAATATCACGGTGAACGCGGTGACGCCGGCCGCGGTCCGGACGCCGATCTTCGACCAGATGCCGCAGACCCATATCGATTTCATGCTGTCGAAAATCCCCAAGGGGCGCTTCGGCACGGTCGATGAAGTGGCAAGCCTCGTATGCTGGCTGGCCAGCGAGGAATGCTCGTTCTCGACGGGTGCTGTGTTCGATATCTCGGGCGGCCGCGCCACTTATTGACTCGATCCATGTTGCGGCGCACAAATCGCCGCTTGGGTTGAGGGTAAATGATGAACCAGATGCTGCGTCCGGCGCCGGCCGGGCCTCTCTATGTCGATGAAATCACCGTGCTCTTACGCGACCTGCTGCGCCAGGTGATCAGGGTCCGGGCGCCGAGCGTGCTGGCGGTGATCGACAATCCGGGCGACACCGAAAATGTGCCGGAAGACCATCTCGAACCCGCCCTCCAGGTGATCGGCATCTGGCTCCAGCTTCTCAATATCGCCGAGGAAAACGCCGCCATGCGAACGAGGCGCCAGGTCGAGGCGCAGAGCGGTCCCGACCAGGTGGTGGGCTCGTTCTCGCACGCCTTTTCCAGCCTGGCGGCGGCCAACGTATCGCCCGAAGCGGTGCAGGCGGCGCTTGATACAGTCGACGTGCAGCCCACCATCACCGCGCACCCGACCGAAGCCAAGCGCGTCACGGTGCTTGAAATCCACCGCCGCATCTATCTGAAGCTCTACGAACTCGAAAGCCCGCGCTGGACGCCGCGCGAGCGGCTGGCGCTGGTGGCAGCACTCCGGAACGAGATCGACCTGTTGTGGATGACCGGTGAAATCCGGCTGGAGAAGCCCACCGTCGAGCAGGAGATTCACTGGGGTCTCCACTTCTTCCGCGAAACCCTGTTCGACCGCACCTCGTCGCTGTGCGATCTGCTCGAAGCGGCGCTGCAGCGGCACTATCCGGAATTGCCGGCCAAAGTGAAGCCGCCACTCAAATTCTCCTCGTGGATCGGCGGCGACCGCGACGGCAATCCCTTCGTCACCGTCGAGGTGACAAGGCGCGCCTTGCGGGAGAACCGCCTCGCCATCGTAGCAAGGCTCGACCGGAGGCTGGGGGAACTGGCGCAACTGGTGTCGGCCAGCAGTCACGAAGTCAACATTCCAGCGGAGTTCGAGGAGCGCCTTGTCCGCCAGCTCGAAGCCTCGGGCGAGGCACGCCTGCTGGCCGAACGCAATCCGTACGAACCCTTCCGGCAGTTTTTCTCCGCGTTGCAGCGGCGGCTCGCGGCGACCTTCGAGCCAGGCACTGCGACACCTTTCCGCCATCCAGGCGAACTGGCCGGGGAACTGCTGGCGGCCGAGGAGGCGCTGGCCCGCATGCGCGCCGTGTCGCTGGCTTCGAGCCTGGTCCGGCCGGTGCGCTGGGAGGTGGACATCTTCGGCTTCCGGTCGGTGAGCCTCGACATCCGGCAGAACTCGACGGTGGTCAACCGCGTGCTGGCGGAACTGTGGCGCAAGATGAATCCGGTGGCCGACGGCGAGGCACCGGCGCCGGATACGCCGGAATGGGCGGCGTGGATCGACGCGCAACTCGGCATGCCCTTGGGCTTCCTGCCGCAATTCCGCGACGTGTCGGAGGAGGCGGCGGAACTGCTGGGATTATTCGCGCTCATCCGCGAGACGCTCGACGGTCCCGACCCCAAGGCCATCGGCGCGCTCATTTTGTCGATGACGCAGCGGGCGAGCGACATTCTCGGCCTCTATCTCCTGGCGAAATATTGCGGGCTGTTCAGCGACGTGACCAGCAGCGAGTGCTGCCGCCTCAGGATCGTGCCGCTGTTCGAAACCATCGACGATCTCAGGCGCGCGCCCGGCATCATGCGCGACTTGCTGGACGTGCCGGCGGTCAGGGGATCGGTCAAGGCGCATGGCGGACGCCAGGAAGTGATGCTCGGCTATTCCGACTCGAACAAGGACGGCGGCTTCTTCTGCGCCAGCTTCGAGCTCTTCGAAGCGCAGCGGCGGTTGATGAAAGTCGGCCGCGAGGCGGGGACGGGGATCAGCTTCTTTCACGGCCGGGGAGGATCGGTGAGCCGGGGCGGCGCGCCCGCCGGCCGCGCCATCGCCGCCCAGCCCGCGGGCTCGGTGGCGGGCGTCATGCGGGTGACCGAGCAGGGCGAGGTGGTGTCGTCCAAATTCGCCAATCGCGGTACCGCACTTTACAATCTCGAACTCTTGTCGGCGAGCGTCTTCGTGCACACGCTTAAATCCATCGACGAGCCGGAACTCAAGATCATTCCCGACCACCAGCAGGCGGTGGAGGCGATCGCCGGGCGCTCGTTCAGTCATTACCGCAAGCTCGCCGAGGACCCGGCCCTTCTCAGCTATTTCCAGTGGGCCTCCCCGGTCGAGGAACTGGCCAATCTCAAGATCGGGTCGCGCCCCGCGCGGCGCTTCGGCGCCACAGGGATCGGCGATCTCCGCGCCATTCCCTGGGTCTTCGCCTGGAGCCAGAACCGCCATCTGATGACCGGCTGGTATGGCCTTGGCTACGCTCTCGACGATTTCCTCGTGCCGCGGGGCGGCGCGGGGCTCAGGCTGCTGCGCGACATGTTCAATCGCTCGCGCGGTTTCAGGCTGGCCATCGACGAGGTCGAGAAATCGCTCTATCTGGCCGACATGGGGGTGGCCGAACTCTATGCTGGCCTGGTGCCCGACGCCAATGACGGCGAGCGCATGTTCGCCCTCATCGCCCATGAATACCGCCGCACGACTCGCGCCATTCTGGAACTGACCGGCGAAAAACAGCTGTGCGAGCGCTTCGAGGGTTTGCGCCGCCGCTTCGAGCGGGTGCGCCCGATGGTCGACCGCGCCAACCGCTGGCAGGTCGATCTGCTGCGCAGATCGCGCGACAACGGCAATGACGGCAAGCACACCATGCCGCTCCTGATGACCATCAACTGCGTGGCGGCGGGGCTGGGCTGGACGGGGTGAATCTCCTCTCGCTCGGGAGAAGGGACGTTAACCCCCTTGCCGACGGGGGGCGGTTTGGGGTTAAGATGGCGGCATGACGTAGAGGAGTGTCGTTAATGGCAATATCGAAACGTTTCCTGCTTGCTGCCGCCGTAGCTCTGGCTATGGCCGGTCCGGCTTCCGCCGAGATGATCGGCAATTGCGAACTGATGGGCGCCAAGGGGTCGATTCCGATCGCCAATCCGGCCAAGCCCGGACAACTGACCGTCGAGGTGTCGCTGCCCGCGCCCATCTGGTGGAACGGCGATTCGCCGGAAACCATCCAGGACGGTTTCGAGTATTGCCTGGCGGCCGAGATTGCCTGGCGCGCCGGGTTTGACAAGATCGAGGTGGTGAATGTTGGCTGGGATCCTCTCGTCACCGGCCAGACCTCGGGCTTCGACCTCGCATTGTCGCAGATTTCGGTGACCGAGGACAGGAAGAAGGTGGCCGATTTCTCGGTGCCCTATTTCTACTCCGACATCGGCGTCCTGACCCGCGCCGATACCCCGGTCGACGAGAAATCGATCAAGGAGGTGACGGTGGGCGTGCAGCAGGGTACGACCGGCGGCAGTTTCGTCACCGACAAGCTGGGCTTGACCAATGTGCAGGTCTATCCCGAGCAGGGTGACATGTTCACAGCACTTCGCGCCGGCCAGATCGACGCGGCGATGACCGACACCTCGATCACCCTCGCCGAGGAAGCCAACAGCGGCGGCGCCGTCAAGGTCTCCGGCCAGTACAAGACCGGCGAAACCTATGGCGCGATCTACGAGAAGGGCTCGGCCAATGCCGCGACCATCGACAAGATCATCCAGGCGATCATCGACGACGGCGCCATGGCGAAACTGGGCGCCAAATATCTCGCCGCCGCCTGGGGCAAGGACCCGGCGACCGTTCCCTACTTCAACCCGTAAACCCTGATGACTTCCCCGGCCTTGACGGGCCGGGGAGTTTGCGCATGACCCGGACTCTACCTCCCGTTCCCAGCCGTCCCGATGGCTATGCGCTGGCCGCCGTGATGTTCGCTGGACTGTGCGTGCTGGTGGCCTTCGGCACCGCGCGCCTTGTCCGCAATGCCCTGGTTCATCTTGAGTCCTATTCCTCCGGCTGGGAAGTCGTCTTTGCTCTGGCGCTCGCCTCGACCGCGGTGTTGTTCTGGCCCGCCCTCAGGGCGCTGAATTTTTCCAACCGCGCGCGCGCCGCCCTGGCGCGGAACGATATCGTCGAGGTGAGGATCGACACTTCGGCTTCCAAGGACTACGCGCTGCTGACCTTCGGTTGGGGGGCTTTCGCGCTGATCGCGCTTGGCCTTGTCGCTTTCGTCATGATGAACGATGTGGCGGTGGGCAAGACGTTCTTCCTGCTGCCGCTGATCACCACCAAATATCCGCTCGTCCTCAAGGCGTTCTGGAACAATGTCGTCATCTTCGTGGTGGCCGAGATTCTGATTCTCGTCTGGGGCCTGGTGGTGGCGATCGCGCGCGTGATGCCGGGTCCCGCCGGCCGGCCGATCCGGGCCCTTGCCATGATCTATTGCGATGTGTTCCGCGGCCTCCCCTCGATCGTCACGCTGTATCTGGTGGGCTTCGGCCTGCCGTTGTCGGGGCTGATGCCGAAAACGCTGCCCTATATCGGCAAGGTGCCGCTCACCTGGTACTGCATCCTGGCGTTGACGCTGACCTATGGCGCCTATGTGGCCGAGGTCTACCGCGCCGGCATCGAGAGCATCCATGCGAGTCAGGTGGCGGCGGCGCGCTCGCTCGGCCTGTCGTTCCTGCAGACCATGCGCTACGTCGTCATTCCCCAGGCCATGCGGCGCATCATGGCGCCGCTGCTCAACGATTTCATCGGATTGCAGAAGGATACGGCCCTCGTCCAGGTGATCGGCGTGGTCGATGCCTTCAACCAGTCGCGCATCATCTCCTCCAACGCCTTCAACCTGTCGGCGGTCACCATCGTGGCGATCATCTTCGTGCTGATCACCATTCCGCAGGCGCGCTTTGTGGACCGGCTGATCGAACGCGACAACAAGCGCATCAGGGCCGGGGGCTGAGATGGCGTTCCTCGAAATCCGGAATGTCGAGAAGCGCTATGGCCAACTCCGCGTGCTGCGCGGCATCAGCCTCGATGTCGAGGAGCACCAGGTCGTTTGCCTGATCGGCCCGTCGGGCTGCGGCAAGTCCACCCTGCTGCGCTGCATCACCAATCTCGAAAAGATCCAGGGCGGCGAAATCCGCCTGGCCCAGGACCGCATCACCGGGCCCGGCGTCGATGTCGACAGCCTGCGCCGCAAGGTCGGCATCGTGTTCCAGAGCTTCAACCTGTTTCCCCATATGAGCGTCATGGAGAATGTCACCTTGGCGCCACTCAAGGTCCTCGACATGCCGCGCGCCGAAGCCGAGGAGAAGGCCCTGGCGCTCCTCACCCGCGTCGGCCTCGAATCGAAGGCCAGGGAGTATCCCGACCGGCTGTCGACCGGCCAGCAGCAGCG
>JANNSP010000211.1:0-4496 GCA_031402975.1 Hyphomicrobiales bacterium | reverse complement strand
GTCGGCAGTGGCCAGCGAATAACTTTTACGGCAATTGACGGCACCAATCTCCCCTTCCCCCCCTCGCGGGGGAAGGTGGATCGCGCGCAAGCGCGAGACGGATGAGGGGGCGGTTCAACGAGTCAAGTCGCCGGTTTGACTCGCGGAGAGGCCCCCTCATCCGGCGTTTCGCGCCACCTTCCCCCGCGAGGGGGGAAGGGGAGGAAGAAGGGGAAATCACCACACGCCTTCGACCTCATAGGCTTCCTCCATGCCGGGCCATGGCGGCATGGTGACGCCCACGGCTTGCAGCGGCTTGTCGCCATCGCAGCGGAACTGGAAACTCGTTCCCGGCGGGATGTTGATCGACAGCCCGGCCGCGACCTCGACAACCCGCTCATCATCGCCGAGGCTACGCCACATGCGGCCTTGGCCAGCGGTGAAAAACCACACTTCCTCAACGCTCCGATGCGCCACCGCCCTCGACACCTGGCCCGGTGCCAAAGTGAAATGCGCCATGCTGCCGCGTGTCGCCGTCACCAGGAGCCGCACCTCCGATCCATCGGGCGCCACGGCGTCGGCGGCATCGCTCAGAGCACGGCTCGCCAGCATGGTCATGGCATCAACTGGCCGCCATTGACCTCGATCACCTGCCCGGTCACGTAACCGGAGGCCTTTTCGCTTGCAAGATAGAGGAACGTCCCGGCGCAGTCCTCGGCCAAGCCCAGGCGCTGCATCGGAATGGACTTCCTCGCCGCCTCGCGCTTGACCTCGTCCGAGAACCGGTCGTGAAACGAAGTGTGAATGGTGCCGGGCGACACGCAATTGACCCTGATGCCATGCCCCACCAGTTCCTTGGCGAGCGATTTCGACAAGGCCGAGACGAACCCCTTGGCGCCGGAATAGATCGACGACCCCGGACTGCCGCCGCCCCTGGCCGAGATCGACGTGACATTGATGATCGAGCCCGACCCCTGCTCGCGCATCATCGCCGCCGCCAACCGGCAGCAGTGGATGAGCTGGCGGCAGTTGAGATCGAACACTGCGTCAATGAACTGGTCGTCGACACTGTCGAGCAGCGTGCGGGCCACCAGGCTTCCGGCATTGTTGACCAGGACATCGATGCGCCCGAGCCTCCTCCGTGCTTCCGCCATCAACGCCGCCGGGGCACCCGGTTCGGTCAGATCAAGCTGCAGCGTGGCGATGCCCTTCGCTTCCATCTTGCCCGCTTCCTCGATGCCCCCCAGATACTGCGCCAGCACACGCGCTCCCGCCGCAGCGAAAGCGTGCGAGGCAGCACCACCGATGCCGGTCACTCCGCCCGTCACCACCACGGCCTTGTCCTTCAGATCGTCGAACATCAAGTCTCCTCCGCCAAATTTTTCAGCGCCATCTCGGCCAGGTCGAGCCGGCGCAATTGCAGTTTTCTGTTGACCGCGGTTTCGGGTGTGAGCCACAACCCGGCGAAGCGGTTGATGAGACAGATCGCCAGAAGCCGCCGCACATTGGGCGTGGCCGCTCCCAGCCAGTTTTCGTAGCAGTCTCGCAACGGCGCCACGATTTGCGGAAAGCGCAAAGCGAGCTTGGTGAAATCATCGAGCACCACGCCCCGGCCCCCCTGCTCCCAGTCGAGAAGATGGATGCCCTCAGCGCCGACCAGGATATTCGACGCCGACAGATCGCCATGCGTCAGTCCGACCGGCACGGCACTCCGCCAGTCGATTTCGTCTCTCACTTTCTTCCAGCCCCGCATGAGCCCCTCGGCGCGCTCGGGAAAATTTCTGAGCGCCGCATCCAGCGCTGTCTCCAGCGCAACGGGATCGATGACCGTCGAGAGCGCTTCGGCGCTCATGCCGTTGGCGAGATGGAACGACCACAGATTCGCCACGAACTCACCAGTGATGTCGCGTTCAGTTGGCCGCGCTCCCCGCACCAGGCTTTCGAGAATATACGGCGTGGCTCCGGCCGAACTCCGATGGATGGCCGGCACCTTCACCTTCGGCGTATCGACGATCGACTGCCGCACCGCGATCTCGTTACACAGCGGCCCGGGTGCCCCCGAGAATTTCAGCGTCAGGCCGCTCGCAACATAAAACCCCCTGAGATTGGTTTTCGCCACCACCGCATCGGCATGGAAGGCTCCGCCCGACGGCAACAATCTTGCAAACGACTGCGCCAGCGGCGACGGGAAATTGCCGATCCCGATCTCCCTCATGATGGATGCGACATCGCGGTTGCGCGTGATCCACCACGGCCCGCAAAAGACACCCGGCGTTTTCGCCGCAGCGGCGCCGAACACCTCATCCTCCAGCCGATCCAGCCCCGCATCAGCGAGCCTCGCCCGGATGTTCCTGGAGGAGGCGAACAAGTCTAGCGCTTCTCCACCACATACATGTAGCGGAACTCTTCCCGGCCGAGCGACTTGAACTTGCCGAGATAGCGCAACGCATGGCCACCGCCCGCCGCCGCCGCGAGCTTGCCTGCAAGATAGGTGGTGACCGAGGCCTCGTCGTTGTCGATGATTTGGGGCGGCGTGTCGCCGTATTTCTGCCGGATGCTGGCGCCCTCGAAGATGAAGGCGCGCGACCGGGCGATGAGCGAGGCGATCATTTTCCAGCACGCCTCCTCGCCATATTCGCGGTGCCAGTAATGCGCCACCGACAGGCACAGCGTGATGTCGAAGGCCGGCAGCAGATTGACGTTGGCGGGCGACAGCGCCACCACGCCGAAGGCCAGATTGGGCGTGCCGTCATTGCGCTTCCTGGCGAAATCGATGGAACTTGCCACGAGATCGAGGCCCAGCGCGAACAGGCCCTGCCCGGCAAAACGCCCGGTGAATTCCCCGGCATTGCAGCCGATATCGATCACGTTCCGGTCGCCGGGCAGCGCGCAGGAGCGCAGCATCTGCCAGCGCTCCTCGATCGAGAAGCCGCGATTGATCTGGTAGCGCGATTTGAGCCCGACGCGGCGCAGCACCCCGGACGAAAACTTGTTCACAGTCCGGCTGGAAAATGCCATGCGCTACCGCCTTGAGAGGTTTATGCCGAAGCCCGGCGTCTTAACCGATACGCGGGCGATAGGGAAGCATCGTCGCCGCTACCCCGTTCTTGAACCCTCCGCATGCGCGGGCTACAGTCGCGGGCGTTGCGATCAGGCGGGGTGGCCACGGCGTGGACACGAAGGAACACAGTCTTGCCGCTTACGGGTTTCTGGCGCCGGCGCTGGCGGTCATGGCGTTGTGCGCCGTGGTGCCCATGGGGTTTGTCGCCTATTACTCCGTACACGACACATTCGGCGGCAACATCTTCATCTGGGTGGGACTGGATTGGTATCGCCAGGTATTCTCCTCGCCGGAGTTTTTCGGCGCGCTGCTGCGCAGCATGCTGTTCTCGGCGATCGTGCTGGCGATCGAGGTGCCGCTCGGCCTTTATATCGCGCTACGCCTGCCGACGAAGGGGCTAATGTCGTCGCTCTACATCATCCTGCTGGCGATCCCGCTTCTCACCCCCACCATCGTGGTCGGCTACCTGTGGAAGGCGCTGACCATTGCGGATGCGGGGTTGCTCGACGAAGCGGCGCGATGGTTCGGTCTCGACTATAATCTCAACAACACGGCCGTGGCCTGGGTCACGCTGGTCCTCATGGATATCTGGCACTGGACCAGCCTTGTCGTTCTCCTGTGTTTCGCTGGCCTTCGCGCCATTCCCGGCGACTATTACCGCGCCGCCCGCATCGATGCGGCGGGGAGATGGGCGATCTTCCGCTTCATCCAGTTGCCCAAGCTCCGCCTCGTGCTGCTCATCGCCATCCTGCTGCGCTTCATGGACAGCTTCATGATGTACACCGAAGGCTACGTCATCACTCGCGGCGGGCCGGGCGTATCGACCACATTCCTGTCGCGCCAGCTTGTCGAAACCGCGACCGTCGAGTTCAATCTGGGCGAGGCCGGCGCCATGTCGATCATCTATTTCCTGATCATCACCGGCGTGTCCTTCGCGCTGTTCCGGCTGATCGAGCCGCGGCGGGTGTCATGACGCGGCGCTTTTCATTCGCTCCCCCGCTTTACGCGCTCTTCCTGATGATCCCGATCTATTGGCTGATCGTCATGAGCGTCAAAACCATGGCGGAAATCAACGGCGCGTTCACATTCTATCCGCGCGCCCCGACGCTGGAGAATTTCCATTTCATCCTGAACGACGCGAGCTGGTTCAACGGCTATGTCAACGCCACGATCTATGTCACGCTCAATGTCGCCATCTCGATCACCGTCGCCGTGCCGGCGGCCTACGCGTTTTCGCGCTACCGCTTTTTCGGCGACCGCGCCCTGTTCTTTGGCCTCCTGGCGTTCCGCATGATGGCGCCGGCGGTTCTGCTGGTGCCGTTCGTCCAGATCTTCTCCGACCTGCAACTGATCGACACCCATATCGCGGTTGCCATCGCCCACGGCTTCTTCAACGTGCCGCTCGCCATCTGGATTCTGGAAGGCTTCATTTCGTCGATCCCCAAGGAGATCGACG
>JANNSP010000210.1:0-18788 GCA_031402975.1 Hyphomicrobiales bacterium | reverse complement strand
GCCCCCCCCGCCCCCCCCCCCCCCCGGCGCCCGCGCGCCGCCCCCCCCTGCGGGCCCCCTGGCGTCACCCCACCCGCCCCCCCCCCCCCGCGGGGGCGGGGGGGGGGGGGGGGCGCGCCCCCCCCCCCACGGAGGGGGGCGGCGGCAGCGGAGGAGGACCTTACTGCTTGGCTTGGCACGCAACGATATATAATTACCCCGTTTGCGGCAATCTAATCCCCCTGCCTGCACCCCCCTCCGGCTCGAATGCGCTCGCCACCCCCCCCGCGCCTACTCGGCGGCGGGGAGGATAAGTATGTATTCAGCCAATGGCTCCCGAAGTGCGGAGCGCCGCGATCTCGACTTGGGTGAGGCCGAGCGTGTCGGCCAGCACGCGGTCGGTTGCGTCGCCGAGTTTGGGCGGGGCTCTGTCGTAACTGACCGGGGTTCCTGAAAAGCGGACGGGATTGGCGACACCCGGCGTTATCGTACCGTCGGGGCGGGTGAGTTCGATCTGTAATCCCCGCGCCTTCACCTGGGGGTCGGCGAAGACCTGCCCGATGTCGTAGATCGGCCCGCACGGGATTGACGCTGCCTCGAAGGCCGTGACCCAGTCCGCCGTGCTGCGGGCTTTCATCGGAGCGGCGAGGAGGGGGATGAGGTCCGTTCGGTTTTCCACCCTGGCGCGGTTGGTGTGGAAGCGCTCGTCGCCGGCGATGCCGGGCACTCCGATGAGCGAGCAGAAGTCATGGAACTGCCGGTCGTTGCCGATGGCGATGATGATGTGGCCATCGGCGGTGGCGAAGGTCTGGTAGGGCACGATATTGGGGTGCGCATTGCCCATGCGGACCGGCACCTTGCCGGATACCAGGTAATTGAGGTTGAGATTGGCCAAAAGTCCCACTTGCGTATCGAGCAGCGCCATGTCGATGAACTGACCTTGGCCGCTTTGCTCCCGGGCGTGGAGTGCGGCGAGGATGGCGATCGTGGCATAGAGCCCGGTCGCGATATCGGCGACGGCGACACCCACTTTTTGGGGACCGCCGCCTGGATGGTCGTCGCGCTCGCCGGTGATCGACATCAATCCGCCCATCGCCTGGATCATCAGGTCGTAGCCGGCGCGCTTGGCATAGGGGCCGCTATGGCCGAAGCCGGTGATCGAGCAGTAGATGAGGCTCGGATTGAGCGGGCGGAGGCTGTCATAGTCGAGACCGTATTTGGTGAGGCCGCCGGTCTTGAAATTCTCGATGACGATGTCGGATTTGGCGGCGAGATCGCGGATGAGTTTCTGGCCGCCGGGGGTTGCCATGTCGATCTCGACCGACGACTTGCCGCGATTGGTGGCGAGATAATAGGCGGCGTCGCCCTGGCTGCCGTCAGCGTTGGTTAGAAACGGCGGCCCCCAGCCCCGCGTATCGTCGCCCTCGCCCGGTTTCTCGATCTTGATCACCTCGGCGCCGAAATCGGCGAGGATTTGCGTGGCCCAGGGGCCGGCGAGTACGCGGGTCAAGTCGAGCACGCGGATTTGGGCGAGGGGACCGGTCATGGCTGCGGCTTCTAGCGCTTGCCTGGGATTGCCGCAAATGCTTGCGCTTCGAATTCCCTCAAGGACCGGCGAGGGGTTCAACAACCTCGATGCCATGGGTGTCGGCCAGCGCGAGCTTTTCCGCATACGGATTTTTCGTGCGTTCACCTCCAATCGCAAACGCTGGATCGACGGGGCAGCCGATGCCCTGCCCATCGCGCACCGTGAAGGGCAGGAGGTATAGTCCGTGCCGCACATTGCGGAGGAAGACGCGGCCGTTCTTCTTGACATCGAGGAGAAGTGCTGCCGCCAGCCAGGCGCAGGAGATGTTGTGGAGATCGATGCCGAGGGCGTCGCGGACGGGGACCAGATGCCTGACCGGATCGGCCAGCGCTTCCGCCAGCAGTTTGAGGCCCGGATAGCCGCAAGCCTCCAGCCAGGCCGCGGCCCAGGCGATGTCCTCCGCGCCCTCGATCTCGCGCGCTTCGAGTTCGCGCCGCACGCGGTGTTCGATATCTATGCGCGTCAACCGCATGAATTCATCCTTTTCACAAGGCCATTGCCTCGTTGTCGCATGATTGTCATACTGGATTGAAATGACACCCAGAAGCCGGATACAGCCGGACGAACGATCATAACAGCTTTTCCCGGGCGCATCCCGTGCCCAGCGGTCAAGGAGGATAGTCAGCATGAAGAAACCAACGGCCATGACCTCGGCGCAGGAGACGGTGCGCGCGGCCATGCTTTCCAGGCGCTCGCTGCTCAAATCGGCGGTGGCACTTGGCGCGGTCGGCCTCGCGGCGCCGCTCTATGTGAAGAATGCCCGCTCGTCTTCGGGCGAACTCAATTTGCTCATGTGGTCGGACGAATTTCCCGATCCGGTGATCCCGAACTTCGAGAAGGCAAGCGGCATCAAGGTCAACCAGACGCCGTTCTCGCAGAACGAGGAGCAGATCAACAAGCTGCAGGCGACCGGCGGCGAGGGGTTCGATCTGTGCCAGCCGACGCGCGACCGCGCCGTGCAGTTCAAGGAGCTGGGCGTCCTTGCTCCCTTCGACATGAACAAGGTAAAGAATGCCGGCAACCTCATCGGCTCGATGCTGGAAGGTTCGACCAGCATCTGGACCTGGGAAGACGGCCTCTATCACCTGCCGCATCTCTGGGGTTCGGAAGCCATTTCCTGGCGCACCGATCTCTACAAGGGCAACCCCGCCGACCTGAGCTACGGCTCGCTGTGGGACGAGGAAGTCAAGGGCCATGTCCAGGGCCGGCCGCATTCGCTGCTCCTCGGCATCGGATTGTGGATGGATGCCAACGGCAAGCTGCCGACCAACCGCATGCTCGATGCGTTCAAGGATGAAGAGAGCTTCAAGAAGATCTACGACCAGCTTCTCCCCGTGGCCATCGAGCACAAGCCGTGGATCAAGCAGTGGTGGGATTCGGCCGACAATACCAAGTCGGGGCTGATGGAGAACGACGTGTGGATCGGCCAAACCTGGGATGGTCCGGCCCTTGCGCTCAAGAAGGACGGCAAACCGGTGTCCTATCAGGCGCCAAAGGAAGGCGCCATCGCCTGGATCGACGGCTTGTCGATGATGAAGGCGGCGAAGAACGTCGACCAGATTTATGCCTTCCTCGAATATCTGCAGACTCCGGAAGCCTCCGCCGCCGCCGCCGAAGGATCGGGCTACAACCCGGTCGTCAAGGGCGCCGACGCGCTGCTCTCGGACCAGGCCAAGAAGAACTTCCAGGAAGCGTTCCCCGGTGACGCCCTGATGAAGCTGTGGCACCGTCCTCCAGAGCCGTCATGGTTCGGCGAACTGCGCACCCAATACGCCGACAAGTTCAAGTCGGCCTGAGTTAGGTAGAAAGAGCCCTCATCCGGCCTTCGGCCACCTTCTCCCCCCCTGCGGGTGGGAGAAGGCAATCACATAAGGTACGTCACCCCCGCGCAGGCGGGGGCCCCGCTTGCGTCCTTTTGAATAGCGGGATTCCCGCCTTCGCGGGAATGACGAAATGGGGAGATGGGAAGCTGATTGCATGAGCGCGGGCGTCGAGCTCGATCATATTACCGTTAGGTTCGGCGAGTTCACCGCCGTCAATGACGCGACGCTCAGCATCAAGGGGGGTGAGTTCTTTTCGTTTCTCGGACCCTCCGGTTGCGGCAAGACCACGATCCTCCGTACCGTCTCGGGCTTTCTCGATCCCTCGCAAGGGGCGGTGCGCATCGGCGGCCAGGACATGACGGGGATCGGCGCCAACAAACGCCCGACGGCGCTGATTTTCCAGAACCTGGCGCTGTTTCCGCTGATGACGGTGGCCGAGAACATCACCTATGGCCTGCGCGTCCGCGGCGCCACGAAATCCGAACGGATGAAGAAGGCCGACGAACTGCTGAGCCTCATCGCCCTTCCCGACCAGGGCGGCAAACTGGTGAGCGAATTGTCGGGCGGGCAGAAACAGCGGGTCGCCATCGCGCGGGCTCTCGCGGTTCAGCCCAAGGTGCTGCTCCTTGACGAGCCCTTGTCGGCGCTCGATCTCAAGCTCCGCCAGCACATGCGGAACGAACTCCGCGAAATCCAGAAGCGCGTCGGCATCACCTTCATCTATATCACCCACGACCAGGGCGAGGCGCTGACCATGTCAGACCGCATCGCCGTCATGAATGACGGCGTGATCGAACAGGTGGGCGACGGTGCTGCTGTCTATGACGATCCCGATACGCCGTTCGTTGCGTCCTTCGTCGGCGAGAACAATGCCTTCACCGGCAGGGTGGTGAAGGCCGACAAAGACGGAGCGGTGGTCGAAACGGCGCTGGGAGAGTTGCGCGGGCGCAACCCCAAGAGACTGAAAGCCGGCGACCGCGCCATTCTTTTCGTGCGCCCCGAATCGCTCAAACTCGGCAAGGGCGGCAAGGACACCAACTTCACGTCTTCGGTGATTACAGTCGCCTTCGAGGGCAATGCCAGTCACATCTTTCTGAAAGGTCCGGGCAAGAAGGACCTGACCTTGACCGTCGGCCGCCACAACGGCGCGAAAATTCCGGCGCAAGGGGCAGCCGCCGAAGTGAGTTACGAGGCCGAGCACGGGCTCGTTCTGCCGGAGGGAAGGATGGCGCGTGAGTAGGCTCGTCATCTTTCTGCTTCCATTGGCCGTCATCGCGATCTTCTGGGCCATGGCGCGCTACGAAGCGAAGGCCTCGCATGATCCGACCCACAAGGGGTTCTTCGAACGCAACGGCACGGTGCTCGGCATCGTGTTCATTTCGCTGGTGGCGTTCTGGACGCTGTTCCTGGTGGTGCTGCCCTATCTCTATATGGTGCAGGAGAGTTTCCATCCGCGGCTGCCGCCCTTGAAGCGCGGCGGGCCGGAGGACTTCCTCACCATCCAGCAATACAAGTCGTTCTTCGTCGAGCCCTCGAGCGGCGACTGGAATATCAACCACATGTCGGCCTTCGTGTGGTCGATCGTCTATTCGGTCCTGGTGACAGCGCTCAATTTCGCCATCTGCTATCCGCTCGCCTTCTACATGGCGCAGGCCGGCACCATCCAGAAGGTGCGCCTGTTGATGCTGGCGCTCATCGTTCCCTACTGGGTGAACGAAATCCTCCGCGCCTTCTCGATGCGGCTGCTGCTGGCGTCCAAAGGGCTCATAAATCAGGCGCTGATGGGTCTCGGCATTGTCGATACGCCGGTGGATTTTCTCGGCACCGATGCCGGCCTCTTCATCGGCCTCTCCTATGCCTATCTCTTAGTGATGGTGTTTCCGCTCTACAACGCCATCGAAAGTCTCGACAAGAACCAGATCGAGGCGGCGCGCGATCTTGGCGCCCCCTGGTGGCGCATCCATACCGAAGTGGTGATGCCCTATGCCAAGCCCGGCATCGCGTCGGGCTGCACCATGGTGTTCATGCTGTCGGCGGGATCGCTGGCCGCGCCCCAGTTTTTGGGCGGGCCGAACACGTTGTGGTTCACCTCGATCGTTTATGACTTCTTCTTCCAGGCCTTCAACTGGCCGAGGGGTGCTGCTTACGCCTTCATCCTGCTCGCCGCCTGCATCGCCTTCGTGCTGCTGGCGCTGCGGATGTTCAAGGTCTCGCTCGGGGAGACCATAAAATGAACTCGCGCCTCGTCATCAAGGGGATGATCGGTTTTTACGTCTTCCTGTTCTTCCTTTATCTGTTCGGGCCGCTTTTGGTGATGAGCGTTACCGCCTTCAATACGCCGAACTACCCCCAGGCCGTGCCGTTCGAGGCGTTCACGCTCAACTGGTTCGTCAAGCTGTGGAACCATCGCGCCATGATGGAGGGCTTGCGCAACTCCGTTGTCATCGGGCTGGGCGTTGTGGCGATCTCGGTGCCGGTGGGCCTCGCCGCGGCGATCGTGATGAACCAGATCTATCACCGGGCGCGAGGGCTGTTCTATCTGGTCACCGTCTCGCCGGTGCTGACGCCGGGCGTCATCATCGGCATTTCGACGGTGATCTTCTGGAAGGACATGATGGGTCTGACCGATGTCACCAAGGCGGTGTTCTACAAGGGCGTCATCCTGTCGATCCTCGGCCAGTCGAGTTTCGTCGCGGCCTATTGCCTGTTGATCATCATGGCCAGGCTGCAGCGCTTCGACCGGGCGCAGGAGGAGGCGGCACTCGATCTGGGCGCCAGCTACAGCCAAGTGTTCTGGCACATATTGCTGCCGTTCCTGAAGCCCGCGCTGTTTTCGGCGGCGGTCATCGCCTTCCTTTCGTCCTTCGAGAATTACAACACCACGACCTTCGCCATCCTCGCCGACAAGACGCTGGTGACGGTGCTGGCGGGCGAAGTGCGCCAGGGCACGACCCCGGCCCTTTCGGCGCTCGCCGTCATCATCATCGGGGTTTCGCTCCTGGGCGCCATCATCTATGAGGTGCTGAAGCGCCGCGAGGAGGCGGCGGGCGAGCGCGCCAAGGAACGCGCCAAGCTGGCCGAGCGCGGCGATACCGGTTTGGTTGCGGTGACAAGCCTGAAGCCCGCGTAGGCCTTCGCAATAATTTTGCCACCTTCCGCGCCGAGCCTCGGCCTGACCGCCTGCTTGTGAAGGGAACGGGGACATGAAACGGACTGTCATTTATTCCGGCCTGGTGCTGGCCCTGTTTCTCGCCCTGGTTGGCATGGAGACCATCAAGAGCGATGAACCGATCTCACCTTTTGAGCTTGGCACCGATCTTTTCGAGATGGCGCTTCTGGCGATGGCCGTCGTCGCCACCAGTTACGTGTCTCATGAAATGCGCGACGCGCGGGTCGAGCGCAACGAACTGATCGGCAAACTGATGGCGGCCCGGGCCGATGGGGAAAAGTGGCGATCGACCGCGCGGGTCCATGTCCGGGGCCTCGGTTCCGCCATCCGCCAGCAATTCGCCGACTGGCGGCTGACGGCGGGCGAGAGCGAAATCGCGCTGTTGATGCTGAAAGGATTGTCGCACAAGGAAATCGCCGAGGTCAGGCAGTCGAGTGCGGCCACCGTGCGTCAGCAGGCGGCCGCCATCTACGGCAAGTCGGGATTGTCGAGCCGCGCCGAGCTTGCCGCGTATTTTCTGGAGGACCTGTTTCCATCGGAAGAAGAACGTGGACCCGGCGCCCTGCGCACCCTGACGCTCGCCGACAGCGAGGCCTGACCGCGCCCCCTAGCCTGTCATCCCCGAGCCTGTCCCGGGGACCCATGGTGCAACATTTCCCAGCTCTTGAAGCAATCGAACCATGGGTCGCCGGAATAAATCCGGCGATGACAGATGTGGGATGATGGCGCAACGGTCAATCTCGAAGACCCTTGGTATGACATTTGTCATAGACCCGGCGTTCCAACGGCGCGCCGCCGCCGTTTATCGCATCGGGCGGATTGCCGCCGCTTGGCGAAAGGGCATGGTCACGGTGCTGGGGAGCGCATCTCTCACCTCACAGGAGTGACTGGAATGACCAATCGTCCCGCCAAGACTATCGCGCTGGCAATTCTGCTGTGCGCCGCACTTCCGGAAGCGAATGCCGCGCCACCGGTTCCGCTGAAGGAAGCCAAGCTGAACATCGAGCACAATGCCACCGATCTCGACACCGGGTTCCAGGGCGCCATCGACAGCGAGGGGTGGAAATCTCTGCAGGTTCGGGGCCCCGAGGGCGTGATTCTCGAATTCGAGACGGAAGGCAAGATGCGTAGCCTCGGTATGACCGAGCTTTTCTTTGAAACGGTCGAGCCGGAAAACGCCGTGGTTCCGCTGCCGCAGATGCTGTCCAAGCTGCCGGAGGGCAACTATCGGATTTACGGCCCAGCGTCCGCCGGCGGGAACACGGCGGGCACGGCCTGGCTCACCCATGACATACCCGCAGGGCCCGTGCTGCTCGCTCCTCCCGAGGGCGCGGTGGTGCCCGCCGCCGATCTCCTGGTGCGCTGGCGTCCGGTGACCAAGACGATCACCGGCGAACCCGTCGACATCATCGCCTATCAACTGATCATCGAGAAGGACGGACCGCCGCACCCGCACATGATCGGCAAGCCCAGCTCGCTCAGCATGTATCTTCCGGCCACGGTCACAAGGATCAGGATCCCCGGCGCCTTCCTCGAACCCGACACCGCCTATCTGTGGGAGGTTCTGGCCATCGAAAAGAGCGGTAACCAGACCCTGTCATCCAGCGAATTCGCGACCAACTAGGAAGGTCGCGTCCGCGCATGATCCGCGACCTT
Organism: Hyphomicrobiales bacterium; assembly: GCA_031402975.1. Classification (GTDB taxonomy): domain Bacteria; phylum Pseudomonadota; class Alphaproteobacteria; order Rhizobiales; family Aestuariivirgaceae; genus Aestuariivirga. The sequence goes on along the minus strand of JANNSP010000210.1, from coordinate 10,573 downwards.
CGCCGATTTGCGCAGTCTTGATCCACGCAGCAGCCCCGCCTGTTCGACGACCGGATAGGCGGCGGCCACCACATGCGAGTTGACCCGGTGCAGGTCGCGGATCAGGTCGACATAGAGCGCGCTTTTGCGGAGCGCAGTTCCGCGCCCGCGTCCCCCTGAGCGGAAGTGGTTGTGGAGCACGTCTTTTTCCAGCGACCGGAACGCATCCTTCTGGCCGATCAACCGCTTTGCTCCCTCGACGTCGCCCGACGACAGGACGCCGGTCGCCAATCGCAGATTGTCGTGGATGATGAGGCAGAGATCGTCGAGCGAGGCCTGTTCCTCGATACTGAAACTGATGCTTTCGCGGGCCTTGGCCTTGATGCGATCCGAAAGATTGAGATGAATGATGTCGCCCGCATGTTCGAGGTTGCTGATATAGAGCGTCAGTTCGAGCGCCCGGGCCGCATGTTCTTCCGACAATTCCGACTGGGTGAGGTCCGCCAGATAGCTGAGCACGGCGCTTTGGTAGGCGTTGAGCCGCTCGTCGAGGCCTTTCAGCAGTTTGAGCGTTTCGAGGCTGCCGCTGCGCAGCGCCGTGAGTGCTGTGTCGAACATGCGGTCGAGCACCTCGCTCATCCGCACGGTTTCAAGGAGAGCATTGGCAAGGGCCGCGGGCGGCGACTTGAGCGAGGCCGAGTCGAGATAGCGGGGCGACGCGAGGCGGTCGGTTTCCTGCTTCTCGTCCGGAATGATGCGCGTCATGAGTTTTGCTATGGAACCGGTGAAGGGGAGCAGCAGCAGGCCTAAGCCAAGGTTGAACGCGGCATGAAAGCCCACCGCCAGTTCGACGGGGCCAAGCGGCAGGTGACGCGCCAGCGGCGCCAGAAGCTCGATGAAGGCCAGCGCCACGATGGCGCAGGAACCGCGGCACAGCAGATTGGCGACTGGCAGGCGCCGCGCCGCTGGCGGCAGCGCGAAGGTCGCGGTCACGGCTGGCAGTCCGCCGCCCAGATTTATGCCGAGGACGAAGGCCAGCGCGCCCGTGAGTTCCATGCTGCCATTGGCGAGGAAGGTGGCGATGAGCAGAATGACCGCCAGCGTCGAATGAAAAGCCCAGGCGAGGATCGCGCCGGCCAAAAACGAAAGCAGTGGTTCGCGGCCAATCGCCGTCAGCAGATTGTGAAACAGGCTCGCCTCGGTCAAAGGCTGCGTCGCCTCGCGGATGAGCCCCAGCGCCAGCAGCATGAGCCCCAGTCCGATCAGGATGCGGCCGATATTATGCGGGCGGAATTCTTCCGAGACGCTGAAGATCACATAGCCGGCGAACAGCAGAATGGGCGAGGCCCACAGCGCCAAGGGACTTCCCGATGCGAGGATCGAGGAGACGACCGCGGAACCCACATCCGCTCCGAGCAGCACGGCAAGCCCGAGTGCCGTGCCGATGGCGCCGGAAGAGGCCAGCCCCGCGACGATCAGCGCCATGGCCGTGCCGCTGCCGAGGATGGCGGTGGCGAAAGCCCCGGCGGCGAAGGCCGACAACCGGTTGCCGAGGCGGTGCTCGATGAACAGCTTGAGGCGGTCGCCCCAGGCCCGCATGACGCCGGTCCTGACCATGCGCACGCCCCACAGCAGCAGCGCCACGCCGCCCAGCAGATTGACGATGACGAGGGTTCCGGGGTTCACGCTCTCCTCAGGCGGGCCAGGGGAGCGACCAGGTTTTCACGTTGGTGAAGAACTTCATGGCCTCGATCACGCCTTCCTTGATGCCGTTGCCCGAATCCTTGATCCCGCCAAAGGGCGACATTTCGATGCGGTATCCCGGCACTTCCCAGATATTCACCGTGCCGACTTCGAGGCCGTCGATGAAACGGGTGATGCGGTCGAGCCGGTTGGTGCACACGCCCGACGACAGGCCGAAGGGCGTCGAGTTGGAAATGCGGATCACCTCGGCGTCGTCATTGGGCACGCGGACGATGGGGATGACCGGCCCGAAAGTCTCCTCGAATACCAGTTCCGAATCGTGCGGCACGAAATCGACGGTGATGGGCGGCAGCACCGCGCCTCTGCGGCCCGGATCGTAGAGTATCTTGGCGCCTTGTTCTGCGGCCTTGTAGACGCGCGCCTCGAAGGTTTTGGCGGCGTGCTCGTGGACGACGGTGCCGAGATCGGTTTCGGGGGCCATCGGATCGCCAAATTTCAGTCGCTTCGCGCGTGCCAGCGTCAGCTCGACGAAACGGTCGGCGACGCGCTCCTGCACCAGGATGCGTTTGACCGCGGTGCAGCGCTGGCCGGAATTTTTCGTGGCACCCGCCACCGCCAGCTCCGCCGCGCGATCGAGATCACTGTCGGAGAGATCGTCGAGCACGATGAGCGGATCGTTGCCGCCGAGTTCGAGCGCCGCGCGCGTGTAACCCGCTTTGGCGGCGATGAGCTTGCCGACGCGCACGCCGCCGGTGAAGGTGATGACGTTGATATTCGGATTGGTCACCATCTCGTCGCCGATGTCCTGGGGCCAGCCGGTCACCACCTGGAACATTTCCGGCGGCAGACCCGCTTCGTAAAGAATGTCGGCGAGGGCGATTGCCGTGAGCGGCGTCAGTTCGGTCGGCTTGCACACGACGCAGTTGTTGCTGGCGATCGCCGGGGCCACCTTGTGCGACACCATGTTGAGCGGATGGTTGAACGGCGTGATCGCCGAGATGACGCCCACCGGCTCGCGCTTGGTGAAGATCTTCCGGGCCTTTCCCTGCGGTGTCAGGTCGCAGGAGAAAATCTGCCCGTCGTCGAGTATCGCGAGCTGCCCCGCCAGCGAAAATACGTCGTAGGCGCGGCCGCATTCATAGGCCGAATCCTTCTTCGACAGACCGAGTTCGAGCGTGATGAGGTGGGACAACTGGTCCTTCCGTGCACGGATCAGTTCGGCGGCGCGGAACAGGATCTGTTGGCGCTCGTAGCGGGTGAGCTTGGGTTTGAAGCGTGAGGCGATGGCGAAGGCGCGCGCCGCATGTTCGGCGCGGCCCGCCGGAACCGTGCCGATCACTTCGTTCGTGTACGGGTAGTGCACCGGAACCACATCGTCGGTCTCGACAGGCTTGCCGCCGATCCGCATCGATCCCCGGATCGTGGGGCGAACGGGTTCAATTGTGTTCATCATGACACCACATTGTTGCAGCCCAAGGCGAAGGCGTCGAAATTGCGGATCGTGGCCGTAAGTCCTTCGAGCTTGCGGTTGACGATGACCGGCACCTCCTGCTCGTTGAGGCCGCCATGCGAGCGTAAGGGCTCAGTGAGTCCCGACAGATCGTGGCGGTTGCGGCTGGTGCCGATGACTTTTGTCGCGCGGCGGCCCCCCGACAGAACGATGATGTCGCCGAGACGATCCTCCGGCAGTTCGAATCGCGCGCAGCCTTGTTTGCGATCGAGCACCAGATCGATTCCGTCCTGCCGTGAAATCAAATCCATGACCAGCGATACTTCGGTGTCATGCACATAGACAGTTGCGAAGGATCCGAGTGCGCCGTGATGCGCCACGTAAGGATCGGTGATCGGCAGGATGACCCTGGTTTTCCCTAAGCCGAATTCGGCGTCGAGCGCGTCCTGCAGATAGATGACGTCCGGCGAGCCATCGGCCCGGTGCTTGTCCTTCATGCCATGATCGGCGACGATGACGACGATGGCGCCCTGCCGGTCGAGTTCGCCCAGATAGCGGTCCATCATTTGATAGAAAGCATTGGCGCCGGGGGTGCCTGGCGCATATTTGTGCTGGATATAATCGGTGGTCGACAGATACATGAGGTGAGGCCGCATCGATTGGAGCAGCTTCACGCCGGCGGCGAAAACGAATTCCGACAGCTCCGCCGAATAGACTTGGGGCACGCCCATGCCGACTGTCGCGCAGACATTCTCGATGCCGTTGGCGGCGAGCGTCGCCTGATCGGCTTTCTCCGAGGAAAAGCACACGGCACTTCCGTCGAACTTCAATCCGTTGCCCAGCAGCAGGCGGAGCTTGTCCTTGGCCGTCACCACCGCGACACTCGCTCCAGCTTTCTGGAATGCCTCAAAAATGGTGGGCGCCCGCAGCCATTTGGGATCGTTCATCATGGTCTCGGCACCCGTCGCTGGATCGATCAGGTAGTTGCCGCAGATGCCGTGCACGGAGGGAGGCGAGCCGGTGACGATCGACAGGTTGTTGGGATTGGTGAAACTCGGAATGACGGAGAGGCCGCGCAGGTTTTCACCCTGGGCGATGATGGCCCGCAGGTTCGGCATCAGGCCTTCGGCCATCGCCGTTTCCATATAAGCGGGCTCGCTGCCGTCGCAGCAGATGACGACGAGCGGCGCCAGCGGCCAGGCGTAGTCGCGGCCATTCACGCTGACGGGTGCGGTCTTCATGTCGTCAGCCTTCCAGGGGGCCAAGATCGTTGACCTTCATCTCGCGCAACACGTCGCGGATGGCGGCGAGGACGTCGCGCATCACCGGTTCGCCGATCTGCCCGATGGTGCCGATGCGGAAACTCGGCTTCTTCGTCAGCTTGCCCGGATAGATGGCAAATCCCCTGATCCGGAGCTGTTCATAAAAATGCTCGAAATCGAAATTGGGATCGCGCGGCGTGAGAAACGTCTGGATGATCGGCCCCGAGGAAGGGCCGTAAAGAAGGGTCGAAAAGCCCATGGCGCGCATGCCGTCGACCAGCAATGCGGCATTGCGGGCATAACGCGCGCCACGGCCCGCGACACCGCCCTCCTTCTCGTGCTCGCGCAACGCCTGATGGAAGGCGGCCAGCGCATGGGTGGGGGGCGTGAAACGGAACTGGCCGTTCTGTTCGAGGCCGGTCCATTGTTCATAGAGATCGAGCACCACGGAATGACATTTGCCCTTGCTCGCCTCAAGCAGGTCGCGGCGGCAGAGGACGTAGGAGAAGCCGGGCACGCCTTCGATGCATTTGTTCGACGACGACACCATGACATCGATCCCCGATGCCGTCATGTCGAGGGGAAGCGCGCCGAAAGATGACATCGCATCGACCATGATGACGCGGCCGCGGGTCTTCACCGCCTCGGCGATCTCATGGATGGGATTGACAATGCCGGAAGTCGTTTCGCAATGGATGATCCACACATGGCTGATCGCGGCGTCGCCGTCGAGAACCGTGATGACATCTTCCACGCTGGGAGCGGCGCTGTCGCCCTTGTCGATCTTGACGAAGGGCCGGCCGATGCGGCCCAAAATTTTCGCGGCCCGGTCGCCATAAGCGCCGTTGGCCACGACCAGAGTCTTTTGCGGTCCCGCCGGGCAGAAGGACCCGAGCGCCGCCTCGATGGCAAAAGTGCCGGACCCCTGCATGATGACGCATTCGTGGGCCTCGCCGCACCGCGCCAGTGTCTTGAGACGCTGCCTGATATCGGCGACGAGACCCCGGAATTCGATATCGCGCGATCCCCAGTCGGCGAGCATCGCGAGTTTGACGCCGCGCGATGTGGTGAGCGGCCCCGGCGTCAGGAGCCAGGGCATGTCCTCCTGGCCCTCGGGCCCGTGGAACAGGGGAATGACGCGCTGCGCGGCTGGGATCATGGGCGGCTCCTCAAATCGATTGCGGCACAATGGCCGGTTGACACCTATCAGTCAAATCGTATGATCTTATGCGAGTCATAGGTAGAACTGATATGCGGCACGCCCAGCTCAAGGCCTTTCACGCGGTCGCCCGCCATGGCGGATTTTCGCGCGCCGCCGAACATCTGGCGCTGACCCAGCCCGCCGTTTCCGACCATGTGCGGAAGTTGGAAGAGACCTATGGCGTGCAGCTTTTCCTGCGCGGGCCGCAAGGCGCGACCCTCACCGAGATCGGACGCACGCTGTTCGCCTTGGCCGAACGCCAGTTCGAAACCGAAGCCCAGGCGGTGGAGTTGTTGTCCAAGGCGAGGCGGCTGGAAGTCGGGCAACTGACGATCGGCGCCGACGCCGCCGTCCATATCCTGCCGCAGGTCGCCCGCTTCCGGTCGCGTTTTCCCGGCGTGGCCATCCGCCTCGTCGCCGGAAATTCCGCCGAGCTTCTGGCCAAGCTTGAAAGTTTCGCCATCGATCTCGCGGTGACGGCGGAACGTCCACCATCGGAAACGTTCGTGGCGAGGTGCCTCAGCCAGGGCCGGCTCGTGGCGGTGGCGGGACGGACGACGCCGGCTGGCAAGCTGACGCGCCTCTCGTTTGCGAAGCTCGCGGCGCTGCCCTTGATCCTCCGCGAGGAGGGATCGGTCACCCGCAAACTGCTGCTCGACGAGATGCGGGCGCGCGGTCTCAAACCAACCGAAACGATCGAGATCGACAGCCGCGAGGCGGCCCGCGAGGCAGCGGCCCAGGGGCTTGGCTGCGTAGTAATGCCGGAGGGCGAACTGGTGCCCGATCCGAGGCTCAGGACGCTTCAGATCACCGACTGGACCGCCACCATGGAGGAGTGGCTGCTCTGCCTTCGAGCCAGGGCGGGGCTGCTGGTGATCCGGGCGTTTTTCGAGGAATTGCCAAACGGCCACGCGAAACGCTAGGATCGGCGCATGACATTCAAGGCCGCCTGCATCCAGAACTGCGCCACCCCCGATGTGCATCATGACATCGCGGTGCTCACGCGGCTGATCGGTGACGCGGCGCGCGCTGGGGCCGATTTTATCGCGACGCCGGAATACTGCGCCGGCCTCGACACGAAAGACGGTCTGCTCACGCCGTTCGCGGTGCGTGAAGCCGAGCATCCCGTGATCCCCGCGATGGCGGACCTGGCGCGGCGCCATGGCGTGTGGCTGCTGATCGGTTCGATCGGCGTGAAAGCGCCCGATGGCCGTGTCTTCAACCGGTCGCTGATGCTGACGCCGGGGGGCGAGGTCGCGGCGCGCTATGACAAAATTCATCTGTTCGATGTCAGCCTCGGCACTGGCCACGACTACCGCGAATCGGCAACCATCGCTCCGGGTGGAGACGCGGTGATCAGTCCGTGTACGGAAGGGTTGATTGGACTGTCGGTGTGCTATGATCTGCGCTTTGCGGCGCTCTACCGCTGCCATGCGCAAGGGGGAGCGCAGATGCTGGCGATCCCCGCCGCCTTCACGAAGCTGACCGGCGAGGCGCACTGGCATGTGCTGAACCGGGCGCGCGCCATCGAGAACGGCGCCTATGTGATCTCGCCCTGCCAGCATGGCACGCTGGCCGGCGGATCGGAATGCTTCGGGCATTCGCTGATCGTCGATCCGTGGGGCAGGGTTCTGGCCGACGGCGGCATCGAAGAAGGCTTCATCACCGCGGACATCGATCTCGATCTCGTGGCGGAAACCCGCCGCCGCATCCCCTCACTCCAACATGACCGGCCTTTCACCATGGCACCTTTGGCCGCCGCCGCCGAATAGACCTATCGGGTCACGGCGAGGAGGGCCACTCCCGCCACCGCCATCAGAATTCCGGACCAGCGCAGCACGGTGATCGCTTCGCTGAGGAAGAGGCGCGCCAACAACACCGTGACGATCGTGGCGCAGGAGGCGGCGACGATGGCGAGTTGCGGATTGGGCAGGGTTCCCGCGTGATTGACGATCAGCACCGCGCCCACATCGAGCGTCCCCATCAGCATCAAGAGCGGCAGCCATTTGGGCGGGATGGTCCGCTGGCCGGGCGTCAGCAGAAACACCGGAAGAATGAGCAGCGTGCCCCCGACGCGCGACAGCCATGTCGCATCCACCGCGCCGATGAGCGTTGCGGCATGCTGGCCGAGCGTGGTGGCGATGGCGAAGCCGGCATGGGCGAGCAGCGCGAACACAATGCAGCGACGGCGCGAGCCACCCGCCTTCTCCGTATTGTCGCCACCAAAGGCGGCGATCAGCGCTCCCGCCATGACGACCCCCGCCAAGAGCAGGTGCAGGGCGGTGGGCGGAGCGCCCCACAGTGCTGCGATCAGCAATGTCGTCGCGGGATAGGACATGACGATGGGCAGCGCCAGCGCCATGGGTCCGCTGGTGAACGCCGCGAACAGCCATAGCGTGGCGAGCGCAATGCCCGCGCCCGAAGCCAATGCAATCGGCGCCGACGGAAATTCAATCGCTGGAAAACTTTGCCGCCAGACCAGCCACAGCGTGATCGCCGCCAGCCCGAACAGCGTGACGGCCACGGTCGTTCGCAACTGCCCGATGCCGCGGCTGGTCGTCCCCGCCAGAAAATCGTGGACGCCCCAGCAGACTGCGGCGATAATTCCAAGGAAAGCGGAGTTCATGGGCGCCGATTATGCCCGCTTGATTGCAACGGCGAAACACCTGATACTCGTGTTCCCTTGGCCACTCGGAGACTCACATGACGCTGGGCTATGGCCTGTTGGGCCTGATCGCTGCTTTCATCGGCTATCTTATCTATGCCTACAACGCGCTCGTCAAAAACAAGAATCTCAAGGACGAAGGCTGGAGCGGCATCGACGTGCAGTTGAAGCGACGCGCCGATCTCATTCCCAACCTGATCCAGACGGTAAAGGGCTATGCCACGCACGAGGACAAGCTGTTCCGCGACATCGCGGACTTGCGCGCCAAGAGCATTGCCGGCGGCACGGTCGGCGAACAATCGGCGGTCGGCCAGGCGATGTCGGCGGCGCTCGGACGGTTGTTCGCCATCGCGGAAGCCTATCCGGAACTGAAAGCCGACGCCAATTTCCGCGACCTGCAGGACAAGCTGGCCATCGTCGAGGACGAAATCCAGTTGTCGCGGCGCTATTACAATGGCGCGGTGCGCAATCTCAACACCATGATCGAATCGTTCCCGACCAACACCATCGCCGGCTACTTCAAGTTCGAGAAAGCGGAGTTCTTCGAAATCGGCGATGCCGCGGCGCGCGAAGTCCCGAAGGTCGATTTCAAGGTCTGAGCGGTTGCGCGCCGCACTCGCATTTCTCGTCCTGCTGTTCGCGGCCACGCTGGCTCTGGCCGGCGAGCGGATCGAGAATTTTGTGAGCGATGTCACCGTCCAAACCGATGGCTCGCTCGAAGTGCGCGAGACGATCACGGTCAGGGCCGAGGGCTACGAGATCAGGCGCGGCATCCTCCGCGATTTCCCGACCGATTACCGCGACCGGCTGGGCAACCGGGTGAGGGCCGGGTTCGAGATTCTGTCGGTGAGGCGCGATGGACGCAACGAAACCTTCGCCGTCGAATCGATCGGCAACGGCAAACGCATCAAGATCGGCAATGCCGATGTCTTCCTCGATGTGGGTTCGCACAGCTACGAGATCACTTACCGCACGACGCGGCAACTGGGCTTCTTCGCGGATTACGACGAACTCTACTGGAACGTGACCGGCAACGGCTGGACCTTCCCCATCGACCTGGCAACGACCATCATCCGCCTGCCGCGCGGCGCCCAGATCAAGCAGAGCGCCGCCTATACCGGGCGGCAAGGAGCGCAGGGTCAGGATTTTAGTGTCCTGTCGTCGACCGGCGGCGATTACCGCGCCGAGACGACGCGGGTGCTGACGCCGGGCGAAGGTTTCACGGTGGCGGTGGCCTGGCAGAAAGGCATTGTCGCGGCGCCGACGGCAACCGACAAATTCTCGTTCTGGCTGTGGGACAATCTCGGACTTTTTCTTCTGCTGGTGAGCATCGCCGGTTCCGGCGCATATTACCTCCGCGCCTGGAACAAGGTGGGCCGCGACCCCGAGGCCGGCACCATCATTCCGCTGTTCCGGCCGCCCGAGGGGCTCGGTCCCGGTGGCGCCCGTTTCGTGTGGAAACAGGGCTTCGACGACCGGGCCTTTGCCGCCTCGCTCGTCGGCCTCGCGGTCAAGGGCCGGCTGCGGATCATCGATGACGACGGCGATTTCACCATCGAGAAGAAGTCGAACCAGGGCGTGCCGTTGACCGGCGCCGAAACGAAACTCCATGGCGCGCTGAGTTCCGGCAAGACGAAGCTGGAAAAGACCAACCATGTGACGGTGAGGGCCATTCGGTCGTCGCTCGAAACGGCGCTCAAGGCCGAATATGAAGGCACTGTCTTCATTCGCAATCTCGGCTGGCTCTGGAAGGGTGTCGCGATTTCCGCCGCGGGCCTCGCCGTCTCCGCCATATTCATATTGGGAGAAGGCAGCTCTTCCGGCCTCTTCTACCTGATCGGCACGGCGGTCATCCTGGTCATCATGGGTCTCACCTTCCTCAAATTGCTCCGTGCACCGACGGTTCCGGGTCGCAGGCTGCTCGACCAGCTTGAAGGTTTCCGCATGTATATGACGACCGCCGAGGAGGAACGCCTCAAGGTTCTGCACCCGCCGGAGAAGACCCCGCAACTGTTCGAGAAATATCTGCCCTATGCGCTGGCGCTCGACTGCGAGAACGAATGGAACACCAAGTTTGCGAGCGTGCTGGCGGCGGCCGCGGCGGCGGGAGCCACGGCACCCTTATGGTATTCCGGGTCGAACTGGAATTCCCGCAATCTCGACGACTTCACCGGCAGTCTGGGCTCGAGCCTGTCCTCGACGATTTCTTCCGCTTCGACGGCGCCTGGCAGCAGTTCGGGCTCGGGGGGCGGCGGCTCATCGGGAGGCGGCGGCGGGGGAGGAGGAGGTTCGGGGTGGTAGAAATTTTCCCT
>JANNSP010000209.1:0-5424 GCA_031402975.1 Hyphomicrobiales bacterium | reverse complement strand
GGCGCCTCCGCGAGTCCGGTTGCGAATTGACTCGCTGAACCACCCCCTCATCCGTCTCGCGCCCGAGGGCGCGATCCACCTTCCCCCGCGAGGGGGGAAGGGGAATGTTGGCGAGCGCGGGCCATGATCTTCCGCCAGCTTTTCGACAGCGTGTCCGGCACCTATAGCTATATCCTGGCCAGCCGGGCGGGGGCCGAGGCCCTCATCATCGATCCGGTCATTGAGAAGGTCGACCGCTATATCCAACTCTTGAACGAGCTCGATCTCCGCCTGGTCAAGGCCGTCGATACCCACCTCCATGCCGACCACATCACTGGCCTGGGCGCGCTCCGCGACCGCACGAAATGCATCACCGTCATGGGCGAGCAGACCAAGGCCGACATCGTGTCGATGCGGGTGTCGGACGGCGACAAGCTCACGATCGAGGGCGTGAGCCTCGGCGTCATCTATACGCCGGGGCATACCGACGATTCCTATTCCTACACGCTGGCCGACCGCGTCTTCACCGGTGATACGCTGCTGATCCGCGGCACGGGCCGCACCGATTTCCAGAACGGCGATCCCCGCGCCCAATACGAGTCGATCTTCAACCGGCTGCTCAGGCTGCCGGACGACACGCTGGTTTATCCAGCCCACGACTACAAGGGCGAGACCGTCAGCACGATCGCCGAGGAGCGCGCTTTCAATCCGCGCCTGCAGGTTAAATCGGCCGATGAATATGCCGAACTGATGAACAACCTGAAACTTCCCAATCCGAAGATGATGGACGTGGCCGTTCCCGCTAACATGCATGTCGGTTTGGCCCAGAACGAAATCGCCAAACGAGGCTGGGCGGTGACGCCGGAAGCGGCGATGGCCATGATCGGCCGTCCGGGCGTTGCCTTCATCGATCTCCGTGAAACCAGCGAGCGGCAACGCCATGGCGAGATCAAGGGCGCCATCCACGCCCCCTACCCGGCACTCCAGGAAAACATCGCTTCGGGCGGCTTGCTCAATGCCTTGGCTGCAAGCCGGAGCCTGGTGTTCTTCTGCGCCTTCGGCGAGCGCTCGGCCATGGCGGTGCAGGCGGCTCAGGACGCGGGGCTTGCCAATGCCACCCATATCCATGGCGGATATGACGCGTGGAAGCGGGCCGGCGGACAGCCGCGGGCCTAAACGAGTTCCAGGTCTCCGAGCTTCACTGCAAGCTCCGGCGCAAAATCGGGCACCAGTTCCGCATCGGGCGGGACCAGCAGCTTTTCGACATACCCATCGAGGCCTGGGCGGCGGCGGATATGCGTTTCGAGTTTCACCGCGTCGATGATCCAGACCTGCCTTATGCCATGCAGCGCGTAGAGATGCGATTTCCGCCCGAGATCGTAACCGAGGCTTGAATCCGAGACCTCGACCGCGAGCAGCGCCGTCGCGGGTTTGAGATTCACCAGCCCGTCGGATTTGCGATAAAAAACGAAGTCCGGTTCGAGAAATGTGTCCTCATTGATGTAGAACGTGGTTTCCTGCGTAAAGTATATGCCCTCAGGCGCCAGCTTTGCCCACAATCTCGTCAACGCCGACTTGAGCAGTTCGTGCCGGTTTCCCTTGGGCGACATGGGGACCACCTCTCCGCCAATCAATTCGAAGCGCTCGTCCTCAAGCAGAATACCGGCCTCGACCATCGCCACGATCTCGGCCACCGACCAGCGGCGGCGCATCAAGCCTTCGGCGGCCTGTGTCGTTTGGTGGAGCACGGGGGTGCGGAATGGGCTGTTCATGGCGGTTCACATTAGCACAGTTCTGGTTCCGATCATCAATGTATGCGATAGCTGCCGCCGGCAGGGGACAGTTGCCAATGACCGATGCAGAAACCGGCCCGCGGGATGCCGGCGTGCCAAGTTTCAAGCTTCAGGCCCTCGGCGCGGCGATGGTCGTCTTCTCCGCCGTCGCCATTGCCGTTGTGCCAAGTTTTGCCAAGCTCGCCTATGATGGCGGCAGCAACACGCTGAGCGTCATTACCGGCCGCAGCATTTTCTCGATCCTCGTGACCCTCATCCTCATCCTGGCGATGCGCCAGCCGCTGATCATCGCCCGGAGGCCGTTGATCGTCAGCCTGGTCACCGGCGTGTTCTACGCCGTCATGCTTTATGGCTATCTCGGTGCCGTCGAGTATCTCGCCGTCAGCATGGTCATCCTCATCTATTTCATCCATCCCCTGCTGGTGGGCTTCATTGTCATGTTTCTGGGCCAGGAACGAATGACGCTCATATCGGTTGGCGCTCTCGCCGCGGCGCTGGCGGGCCTTGGCCTCGCCATTGGCTTCACATTCGAGACCCTGAGTGTCACCGGATTGAGCCTCGCCGCCCTGGCAATGGTTATGGCGGCCATCGTCATCGTGTGCAACGCCCGCACCATGCGGCAAGCCCCAGCGCTTGCCGTCGGCTTCTACATGATGCTGTCCGCCGGCATTGCGCTCGCCGTGCCGTTCGTCCTGTTCGGCACCCCGGCCTTGCCCACCACGGGCCTCGGCTGGATCGGATTTGCGGGCGTCGCCGCCGCCGCCACTGCCGGAACCCTGACCTTCATGGGCGGCATGGCCTATATCGGCGCTGCGCGCGCCGCCATGATCAGCAATCTCGAACCCATCCTGGGCGTTCTCTTCGCCATGGCCGTGCTGGGCGAGCGGGTGACGCTGGTGCAGGCCATCGGCATCGCCATGGTTCTTGCCGCCATTGCCGTCATGGAGTGGCGGCGTTAGCCCGCCAGTCCGCCATCTGGCCGCGCCACCAGGTCTGCTGGCGCTTGATGTATTGACGGGTGGCGGTCTTGGCCAGCGCCACGGCCTCGTCGAGCGGGATTTCACCGCGCAGGTGGCGGCGCAGTTCGGGCACGCCGATGGCTTTCATCATCGGCAACGAGGGATCGAAATCGAGCAGCGGACGTACTTCCTCCACCGCGCCCGCCTTCACCATCAAATCGAAGCGCGCTTCGGCCCGGGCGATGAGCCCGTCGCGCGGCACAGCGAGAAAAACACGCTCCACTTGAACCCCCGCCAACACCGCGTCCGATTGCGCCACTTTCTGCCAGTGCGACAGCGGCTTTCCCGTTCCCTCGATCACTTCCAGCGCCCGGAGGATGCGCTGCCGGTCGGCGGGAGCAAGCCTGGCGGCGCCCGTGGGATCGCGCCGGAACAGTTCGGCATGGAGATCGCCGCCAAAATTCCGCCATTTCTCGCGCAAATCGGCCGCAATCGGCGGCACGTCCGCCAGACCCTGGAGAAGCGCTTTGAAATAAAGCCCCGTGCCGCCGGTGACGATCGGCAGCAATCCCGCAGCCCACGCCACGTCGATTTCGGCCCGTGCATCGGCGAGCCACCGAGCCACCGAATAAGTCTCCTCGCCAGCCACATGGCCATACAGCCGGTGCGGAACGGCCGCTTCGTCGTCCACCGATGGCCGCGCCGACAGAATGCGCAACTCGCGATAGACTTGCAGGGCATCCGCGTTGATGACGACGCCGCCCCGGTCCTGGGCCAATGTCAACGCAAGCCGCGACTTGCCGCTGGCGGTGGCGCCCGCGACAAGCACAACTGGACGGATTGTATATGCGCTCAAATATCCACTTTTGCGTGATCCCCGTAGCGCGGCTTGGCCCCGGTCACCGCGGCCGCGAGCATCTTGAGGCCGGCCACCAGTTTGTTCGGGCTGTCCCAGATTTCGGCATCGTCGGGCTTGACGCTCAACAGCCGGATTGCCGGGTCGTCCTCCGAATCCCACCACGCCTTGTCGAAATCCGACCACAGCTTCTTGATCGTCTTGCGGTCGTTGGTGACCTTGGCCTTGCCGGTCATCGCTACATATTTGTTACTGCCGGTATCGACATAGCTGAGGCTGACCCAAGGGAATTCCTCGATCTGCCAGTTCTTGGCGCCGGTCTCGTCGACCAGGAACTGGATCATGTCCTTTTCCCGGTCCGGCATCGAATAGAGCGGGCGAGAGCGCTGCCGCTTGCCGTCCCAAGTCGTCAGCATGCAGATCCTGATCTTGTCGGCCAGCTCCCACACGCGATCGATCATTTCGGCGTCCGTCTTGCCGGTGTCTTCCTCGTTCGCCATGGCGCCACTCCTTGATTTCAGGTTGGCAGGTAACGCTTGGCGCGCCAAGATGTTCCCATGGATGAGGTCGCGATACTGATAGCAGCTCCGGGCTCGCGCGCAATTGATGAGCACGTGACCGAAACCCTGCACTCCCTTGGCGCCGGCCCTCCCCGCTGGCTGGCGGCGGCCGAGGCTGTCGAGTTCGATGCCTTCGCGGGGCTAGAGGCATTTGACGCGATGGGCCTCTCGCTGGACTGCGCGGTGGTTCCCCGAAACAACCGCCGCAAGCGCCTGCTGGTCGCCGACATGGACTCGACCATGATCGATCAGGAATGCATCGACGAGCTCGGCGCCCTGACCGGACTTGGCGAGAAGATCGGCGCCATCACCGCCAGCGCCATGCGTGGCGAACTCGATTTCGCCGAGTCTCTGCGCCGCCGCGTGGGGCTGCTCGAAGGGCTCGACGCAAGAGTGGTCGATCAAATCCTCCGTGAGCGGATTACTTACGCCTCGGGCGGCGCCACACTCGTCGCCACGATGAAAGCCCATGGCGCGCATGCGGCTCTCGTGTCCGGCGGCTTCCGGCAATTTACCCAGACCGTCGCCGGGAAACTTGGCTTCGACCGCAATGAGGCGAATGACCTCATGATCGAGAATGGCAGGCTGACCGGCGAGGTGCGCGAGCCAGTTCTCGGCGCCGCCGCCAAGCTCGACGCCCTGCACCGTATTTCCGCGCAACTGGGGCTCGATCCCGCCGATTCAATCGCGGTGGGCGATGGCGCCAACGACATCCCGATGCTGCGTGCCGCCGGCATGGGCGTAGCGCTCCACGCCAAGCCGCATGTGCGCGACCAATGCTCGATCCGCATCAACCACGGCGATCTGACGGCGCTGCTCTACTTGCAGGGCTACACGAAGGACGAGTTCATCACTTCTTCAGCTTGACCGCGATGTAGCGCATTTCGCCCTGCTTGCCGCCCTTGGCGACGAGCAGCAGCACCGAATTCTTGTTGGCCTTCTGCGCCTCTTCCACGGCGGCGGAAATGTCGGCGGCTCCCACCACCGCCTTCTCGCCCGCTTCGGTGATGACATCGCCCGGTTCGAGGCGCTTGTCGGCGGCCACGCTGTCGGGCGTCACTTCGGTGATGACGACACCCTTCACGTCCTTGTCGGTCTTGAATTTGGCGCGCTGTTCGTCGTTCAGCGCCGTCACCGTCATGCCGAGCACGGTCAGGACCGCCGGAGCCGAGCCGCTGTCGCCGGCGCCATCCAGCTCGGCCACCAGCGTCTCGCCATACTCGAGGCGTCCGACTACCGCCGTCACGCCGATTTCCTTGCCCGTGCGCAAAACCGAC
>JANNSP010000208.1:0-6516 GCA_031402975.1 Hyphomicrobiales bacterium | reverse complement strand
CTCCGATGGCCAAAGAGAAATTCAAGCGCGACAAGCCGCATTGCAACATCGGCACGATCGGTCATGTCGATCACGGCAAGACGTCGCTGACGGCGGCGATCACCAAGGTGCTCGCCGAGACGGGCGGGGCCACCTACACGGCCTATGACCAGATCGACAAGGCTCCCGAGGAGCGGGCTCGCGGCATCACGATTTCGACGGCGCATGTCGAATATTCGACCGCCAACCGGCATTATGCCCATGTCGATTGCCCGGGCCATGCCGACTATGTGAAGAACATGATTACCGGTGCGGCGCAGATGGATGGCGCCATTCTCGTGGTCTCCGCCGCCGACGGCCCGATGCCGCAGACCCGCGAGCATATTCTCTTGGCCCGCCAGGTTGGCGTTCCGGCCCTTGTGGTCTTCCTCAACAAGGTCGACATGGTGGACGATCCGGAGTTGCTTGAGCTCGTCGAGATGGAGATGCGCGAGCTGCTCACCTCCTACCAGTATCCGGGCGACGACATTCCGATCATCCGGGGGTCAGCGCTGCACGCCTTGAACGGCACCAATCCCGAGATGGGCCATGACGCGATTCTGAAGCTGATGGCGGCGGTCGACAGCTATATTCCGCAGCCGGTCCGGGCCAAGGACCAGCCCTTCCTGATGCCGATCGAGGATGTGTTCTCGATTTCGGGACGCGGCACCGTGGTGACAGGGCGGATCGAGCGCGGCATCGTCAAGGTGGGCGAGGAAGTCGAGATCGTCGGCATCCGCGACACGGTGAAGACGGTGGTGACGGGCGTCGAGATGTTCCGCAAGCTGCTCGATTCGGGCGAGGCCGGCGACAATGTCGGAGCGCTGCTGCGCGGCATCGACCGCGAGGGAGTGGAGCGTGGGCAAGTTCTGTGCAAGCCGGGTTCGGTCAAGCCGCACAAGAAGTTCAAGGCGGAAGCCTATATCCTGACCAAGGAGGAGGGGGGCCGTCACACGCCGTTCTTCGCCAACTACCGTCCGCAGTTCTACTTCCGGACGACCGACTTGACCGGCGTTGTGACGCTTCCCGAAGGCACCGAGATGGTGATGCCGGGCGACAACATCTCGTTCGATGTCGAGCTCATCACGCCCATCGCCATGGAAGAGAAACTGCGCTTCGCCATCCGCGAGGGCGGACGAACCGTCGGCGCCGGCGTCGTTGCGAAGATAACGGAATAACACAATGCAACGCCAGAACATCCGCATCCGTCTCAAGGCCTTCGACCATCGCATCCTCGATGCGTCGACCAAGGAGATCGTGAACACGGCCAAGCGCACCGGCGCGCAGATCCGTGGACCCGTGCCGCTTCCCACCCGCATCGAGCGCTTCACCGTGAACCGCTCGCCGCATGTGGACAAGAAGAGCCGCGAGCAGTTCGAGATGCGGACGCACCGGCGTCTCCTGGATATCGTCGATCCGACCCCGCAGACCGTCGACGCTTTGATGAAGCTCGATCTGGCCGCCGGTGTCGATGTTGAAATCAAGCTGTAGCGCGCTTCCCGAAATGGAACCGCGCCAGAATATATGCACTTCGAAGGAGTGACGCGATGCGTTCTGGTCTCATCGCACTGAAAATGGGAATGACCCGCATCTACACGGAAGAAGGAACCGTCGTTCCGGTGACCGTGCTGAAGGTGGACAACTGCCAGGTCGTGGCCCAGAAAACGAACGAGAAGCACGGCTATACAGCAGTGCAGCTCGGCGTCGGTGTGCCTAAAATCAAGCGGCTCAGCAAGGCCGAGCGCGGCCACTTCGCCGCCGCCAAGGTCGAGCCCAAGCGCAAGCTGCAGGAATTCCGCGTGACGCCGGAGAACACCATTCCGGTGGGCGCGGAAATCACCGTCGATCATTTCGTGCCCGGCCAGTTCGTCGATGTGACAGGCACCTCGATGGGCAAGGGCTTTGCCGGCGGCATGAAGCGCTGGCACTTCAAGGGCCTCAGGGCGACCCACGGCGTCTCCGTCAGCCATCGCTCGATCGGCTCGACCGGCAACCGCCAGGATCCGGGCAAGGTATTCAAGAACAAGAAGATGCCGGGCCACTTGGGTGCTGAACAGGTGACGACGCAGAATATCGTCGTGGTCAGGACCGACAAGGACCGCGGCCTCATCATGGTCCGGGGCTCGGTTCCGGGCGTCAAGGGCGCCTGGGTGTCGGTCCGCGATGCGGTCAAGCGCAAGCTTCCCGATGGCGCTCCGAAACCGGCGGCCATCCGTGCCGCTGTCGAGGCTCCGTCCGAGCCCGCGAAAGTCGAGGGTTGATTGTTATGAAAACCGACATGATCAACATCGACTCGTCCTCAGCCGGAAGCGTCGAACTGGCCGATCACATTTTCGGCCTCGTCCCCAGGGCCGACATCATTCACCGCGTGGTGCGCTGGCAGCTCAACAAGCGTCAGCAGGGAACGCATCAGGCGAAGTCGCGGGGCGAGATCAATCGCACCACGCGGAAACTGGGCAACCAGAAGGGCGGCGGCACGGCCCGTCACGGCTCGCGCAAGTCCGGCATCTTCGTCGGCGGCGGCAAGGCCTTCGGTCCCCGCTTCCGCAGCCACGAGACTTCGCTCAACAAGAAAGTCCGGGCGCTCGGTCTTCGCCACGCGCTGTCGAGCAAGGTGAAGGACTCGTCGCTCATCATTCTGGACAAGGCGGAAATGGAAACCGGCAAGACCAAGATGCTGGTCCAGGCCTTTGCGAAGCTCGGCCTCTCCAACGCGCTGATCATCGACGGCGCCGTGGTCAACGAAAGCTTCGCCAACGCCGCCCGCAACATTCCGAACATCGACGTGCTGCCGGTCCAAGGCATCAACGTCTACGACATCCTGCGCCGCAAGAAACTGGTGCTCACCAAGGCTGCCGTCGAAGCGCTGGAGGCGCGGTTCAAATGAGCAAGGAACACTATTACGACATCATCAAGAGCCCGGCGATCACTGAAAAAGGGACGCTGGCCTCCGAACATAATCAGATCGTCTTCAATGTGGCGCTGGACGCGACCAAGCCCGCCATCAAGAAGGCCGTCGAAGGCCTGTTCGGGGTGAAGGTCAAGGCCGTCAATACCCTGGTGCGCAAGGGCAAGAACCGCCGCTTCAAGGGCATCAAGGCCAAGCTCAGCGATGTGAAGAAAGCCTATGTGACCCTCGAAGAGGGCCAGCGGCTCGATGTGACGACCGGGCTCTGAGAGACACAACCATGGCACTCAAGACATTCAATCCGACAAGCGCTGGCCGCCGCCACCTGATCCAGGTGGACCGAAGCCATCTGTGGAAGGGCAAGCCCATCAAGGCGCTGGTCGAAGGCCAGTCGAACAATGGCGGCCGCGGCAACACGGGCCGCATCACGTCAAGGCGCAAGGGCGGCGGCCACAAGACGGCCTATCGCCTGGTCGATTTCAAGCGCACCAAGCGCGACGTGGCGGCGGTGGTCGAGCGGCTCGAATACGATCCGAACCGCACCGCCTTCATCGCCCTCATCAAATATGCCGATGGCGACCTGAGCTATATCCTGGCGCCGCAGCGCCTGGCAGTTGGCGACAGCGTCGTGGCCGGCGCCACCGCCGACGTGAAGCCCGGCAATGCCATGCCGCTGGGAGCGATCCCGGTCGGCACCATCGTCCACAATGTCGAAACCAAGCCCGGCAGCGGCGGATCGCTGGCGCGCGCCGCCGGCACCTATGCCATGGTGGCGGGCCGCGACCAGGGTTACGTGCTGCTCAAGCTCAAGTCGGGCGAAACCCGCATGGTCAACGCCACCTGCATGGCCTCGGTCGGCGCGGTGTCTAATCCCGATCACGTCAACGAAGTCATCGGCAAGGCCGGCCGCAACCGCTGGAAGGGCTTCCGCCCGGTGTCGCGCGGCATCGCCAGGAACCCGGTCGACCATCCGAACGGTGGCCGCACCAATGGCGGCAAGCACTGGGCCACACCCTGGGGCCAGCCGACCAAGGGCAAGAAGACGCGCAAGAACAAGTCCACCCAGAAATACATCGTGCGCAGCCGCCACGATCGCAAGAAATCGCAGTAGAGGTAGAGCGCCACATGTCACGTTCACTCTGGAAAGGCCCGTTCGTAGACGGTTATCTCCTGAAGAAGGCTGACGCCGCCCGTGGCGGCGGACGCAATCAGGCGATCAAGACCTGGAGCCGGCGCTCGACCATCCTGCCGCAGTTCGTGGGGCTGACCTTCCAGGTCCACAACGGCAACAAATTCATCCCCGTCAACGTGTCGGAAGACATGGTGGGCCACAAGCTCGGCGAATTCGCGCCGACCCGGACCTTCCATTCGCATTCGGTCGGCGACAAAAAATCGGCGCCGAAGGAGTAAGCCATGAGCAAACCGTCGAGAAAACGCGGCCTTCCCGACAACGAGGCCAAGGCTGTCACCCGGTCGATCCGGATCAGCCCCAGGAAGCTCAACGAGGTGGCGACCATCATCCGTGGGCTGAAGGTCGACAAGGCGCTGGCCGAACTCACCTTCTCGCGCCGCCGCATCGCGCGCGATGTCAAGAAGACGCTCGAATCGGCGATCGCCAATGCCGAGAACAACCACGACCTCGACATCAACAACCTGATGGTGGCGGAAGCCTGGGTCGGCAAGAACCTGGTGATGAAGCGCTGGATGCCGGGGGCGCGCGGCCGGGTCGGCAAGATCGAGAAATTCTTCAGCGAACTGACGATTATCGTCCGCGAAGTCAAGGAGGCCGCATAGTGGGTCAGAAAGTCAATCCGATCGGCCTGAGGCTCGGCATCAACCGCACCTGGGATTCGCGCTGGTATGCGAATTCGCGGCAATACGGCAAGCTCCTGCACGAGGACATGGCGATCCGCGCCTATCTCAAGGAGCAATTGAAGCAGGCCGGCATTTCCAAGATCCTGATCGAGCGTCCGCACAAGAAGTGCCGCGTCACCATCTATTCGGCCCGCCCCGGTGTCGTCATCGGCAAGAAGGGCGCCGACATCGAGAAGCTGCGGAAGAGAGTTGCCGAGATGACCGGTTCCGAGGTTCATCTCAACATCGTCGAAGTGAGGAAGCCCGAAGTCGACGCCGTGCTGGTGGCCGAGAACATCGCCCAGCAGCTCGAGCGCCGCGTGGCCTTCCGCCGCGCCATGAAGCGCTCGGTGCAGTCGGCCCAGCGCATGGGTGCCGAGGGCATCAAGATCACCTGCGCCGGCCGTTTGGGCGGGGCCGAGATCGCCCGTGTCGAATGGTATCGCGAGGGCCGCGTGCCGCTGCACACGCTCCGCGCCGATGTCGATTACGGCACGGCGACGGCGCATACCGCTTACGGCACCAACGGCGTCAAGGTGTGGATCTTCAAGGGCGAAATTCTTGAACACGATCCGATGGCCCAGGACAAGCGCATGGCCGAGCCGCAGGACGGTGGCATGCGCCCCCGCCGCGACCGTGACCGCGACGGCGCGCACCCGTGAGATTGAGGTAGAACGACATGCTGCAACCTAAGAAAACCAAGTGGCGCAAGGCCTTCAAGGGCCGCATCCACGGCAAGGCGACAAGCTGCAACACGCTCGATTTCGGCGCTTTCGGATTGAAGGCGGCCGAGCCCGAGCGCTTGACCGCCCGCCAGATCGAGGCGGCGCGGCGTGCGCTGGCGCGCGGCATGAAGCGCGCCGGACGCATCTGGATCAGGGTGTTCCCGGATGTTCCGGTATCGAAGAAGCCGGCCGAAGTCCGCATGGGCTCAGGCAAGGGCTCGACCGAATACTGGGCGGCGCGGGTGAAACCAGGACGGGTGATCTTCGAGGTCGACGGCATTCCCCGCAACGTGGCTGAAGAATCGCTGCGGCTTGCCGCCGCCAAGCTGCCGATCAAGACACGTTTCGTGGCGCGGCTCGGGGAGTAGGGACCATGAAGATCAGCGACGTCCGCGCCATGACGAAAGATCAGTTGAAGGACGAGGTCCTCCGCCTGAAGAAAGAGCAGTTCAACATGCGCTTCCAGAAGGCCACCGGCCAGATCGACAACACCTCGCGCATCCGCCAGATCCGCCGCGACATCGCCCGCCTCAAGACGGTCGGGTCGCAGCAGATGCAAGCGAAGTAGGAGAGCAACATGCCGAAACGCATTCTGGAAGGCGTCGTGGTCAGCGACAAGAACGACAAGACCATCGTGGTCAAGGTCGAGCGGCGCCTGCGCCATCCGGTTTTGAAAAAGACCGTGCGCCTGTCGAAGAAATATCACGCCCACGACGAGACCAACGTGGCCAAGGTGGGCGACGTGGTGCGGATCGAGGAAACGCGTCCTCTATCCAAGCAGAAGCGCTGGACGCTGCTTGAAAATGTCAAAGCGGCGCAAGCCTAGAAGTGAACGGGTGATCTCATGATCCAGCAGGAAACCAATCTCGACGTCGCCGACAATTCCGGCGCCAGGCGCGTCCAGTGCATCAAGGTGCTGGGCGGCTCGAAGCGGCGCTATGCCTATGTCGGCGACATCATCGTAGTGTCGGTGAAAGAGGCGATCCCGCGCGGCCGCGTGAAGAAGGGCAG
>JANNSP010000207.1:0-7286 GCA_031402975.1 Hyphomicrobiales bacterium | reverse complement strand
GCGGCACCATCGGCGGCTCAGTCGCCAACAATGATCCGGGCGCGGACTATCCGGGCGCCGTCATGGGTCTGGGCGCCACCGTCCATACCAGCGAGCGCAAGATCGCCGCCGAAGCCTTTTTCACCGGCATGTTCACCACAGCCCTCAAGTCCAACGAGATCATAACCGCGATCGAGTTCCAGATTCCGGCCAAGGCGGGCTATGCCAAGTTCCCCAACCCGGCGTCGCGCTATTCGATGGTCGGCGTGTTCGTGGCGAAAATGAAGGACGGCTCGGCCAGGGTCGCGGTGACGGGGGCGGGGCCCGGCGTGTTCCGCGTGCCCGAGATGGAAGCGGCCCTCGCCAAGGACTTTTCCGCCAAGTCTCTGAACGGCATCACGGTCAAGGCGAAGAACCTCAACAGCGACATGCACGCCTCAGCCCAATACCGCGCCCATCTGATCGGTGTGATGGCCAAGCGCGCCGTGGAAGCGGCGAAGTAGACTTTCAAATTCTCCTTCCCCCCTCGCGGGGGAAGGTGGATCGCGCTGAAAGCGCGAGACGGATGAGGGGGCGGTTCAGCAAGTCCAGTCTTCTGATTATCTCCACCACCCCCTCATCCGGCGCTTTGCGCCACCTTCCCCCGCGAGGGTGGAAGGGCTATTGGGCCAATATGAGAACGCTTCCTGCCTCCATCGACGAAACACTCTCCCTGCTCTCATCCGCCGGCTACATCGTCGGCCGCGATCTTGGCACCGTGGTGTTTCTCGCTCTCCGTATGGGCCGGCCGCTGTTTCTCGAAGGCGAGGCCGGCACCGGCAAGACCGAGATCGCCAAGGTGCTGGCCAACGCACTCGGCCGCAAGCTCATCCGTCTGCAATGCTATGAGGGCCTCGACATCAATTCCGCCGTCTATGAGTGGAACTATTCCGCCCAGATGATCGAGATCCGCTTGGCGGAAGCTGCGGGCGAACTTGACCGCGAGCGCCTGGGCCACGACATTTTCGCCTCTCGCTTCCTCATCAAACGCCCCCTGCTGCAGGCGCTCGAAGCGCCGAAGGGTCAGGCGCCGGTGTTGCTCATCGACGAGATCGACCGCACCGACGAGGCCTTCGAGGCGTTCCTCCTCGAAGTGCTGTCGGATTTCCAGATCACCATTCCGGAACTCGGCACCGTCAAGGCGGAAGAGCCGCCCATCGTCATCATCACCTCCAACCGCACCCGCGAAGTGCATGACGCGCTGAAGCGGCGCTGCCTCTATCACTGGGTCGGCTACCCCGACGCCGCGCGCGAACTCGCCATCGTCAAGGTTAAGCGGCCTGAAGCGTCGGCGGCGCTGGCGCGCGAAGTCGTGGGTTTTGTCCAGGCGCTGCGCGGAGCCGACCTGTTCAAGTCGCCCGGCGTCGCCGAAACGCTCGACTGGGTGAGCGCATTGCACGAGCTCGACAGCGTGACGCTCGATCCGCAAACGGTCAACGACACGCTGGGCGTGTTGCTCAAATACCAGGACGACATCGTGCGCATGGAAGGCTCCGAAGCCAAGCGCCTGCTCGACCAGATCAAGGACGAAATCAGGACCATGTCGCGGGTCTAGCGCATGATGCAGACTCCGCCTTCCGGTAAACTCGCCGAGAACATCCTGCATTTCGGGCGGGTGCTGCGTGCGGCCGGCATTCCTGTTGGCCCCGGGGCGGTGATCGATGCGCTCGACGCGGCGCAAGGCGGGGGGCTCCGCGAGCGCGAGGATTTCTACTGGACGCTGCATTCCGTCTTCGTCAAGCGCCGCGAGCACCGGGAGCTTTTCGACCAGGCCTTTCACGTATTCTGGAAGAAACCGAAAATGCTGCAGCAGCTCATGCAGCTGATGTTCCAGCAGATCACCCGCGACGCCGGCGACAAGGCGAAGCAGGCGGGATTCCGGCGCCTGGCCGAAGCCATGTTCGACCAGAGCGAGATGCCGAGCCGGCGGGACAGCAAGCAGGATACACTCGAACTCGACGCGTCGATGAGCGCTTCCGCCTTCGAACAGTTGCGAGCCAAGGACTTCGAGCAGATGACGGTGGCCGAACAGGCGCAGGCCAAACAGGCGATCGCTCGGCTCCGCCTCAACCGCCGCGAAATCCGGACACGGCGTTTCGAGCCCGCCCGCGCCGGCGCGCTGATCGACATGCGCCGCACGCTCAAAGGTTCGCTCCGGGCCGGCGGCCACTATATCGATCTTGAACGGCGCCGCCGCCGCACCCGGCAGCCGCCGCTCGTCGTACTCTGCGACATATCCGGATCGTGCTCGAATTACAGCCGCATGTTCCTGCATTTCCTGCATGCGCTGACCTCGGACCGCGACCGCGTCAGTGTGTTCCTGTTCGGAACGAGACTGACCAATGTCACGCGCGAGCTGGCGCGCCGCGACGTGGACGAGGCGATGGCCAAGGTTTCGGGCGTGGTCAAGGACTGGTCGGGCGGCACCCGCATCGGCACTTCGCTTCGCGACTTCAACAAAATGTGGGCGAGGCGCGTGCTGACACAAGGCGCCCATGTGCTCCTGATGAGTGACGGACTCGACCGCGAAGACGCGAAACAGCTTGAGCATGAGATGGAGCATTTGAGGCGCATGACCAAACGCATCGTGTGGCTCAACCCGCTGCTGCGTTTTGACCGCTTCCAGGCGATCGCGTCCGGGATCAGAGCGATGATGCCGCATGTCGACGAATTCCGCCCGGTCCATAGTCTCGACAGCCTGGCCGATCTGGCCCGCGCGCTTGCCGCGCCCACGAAGGCGGAGCATGATCCGCGCCGGTGGCTCGACAGGAGACCGGCATGACCATTCTTGAGCAAGCGGCCCAATGGCTGGATGAAGGCCGCAAAGTGGCGCTGGCGACCGTCATCGAGACCTGGGGCTCAGCACCGCAGCCGGTCGGCAGCCAACTTGCCGTCGATGGGGAAGGAAATTTCTTGGGCTCCGTCTCCGGCGGTTGCGTCGAGGGTGCTGTCGTTACCGAGGCGCTCGATATCATCCAGTCGGGAAAGCCCAAGACCCTGCAATTCGGCGTGGCCGACGAAACCGCCTGGAAAGTGGGCCTCGCCTGCGGCGGACGGATCAGCGTCTATGTGGAGCCGCTGGAGGAATGAAAAGTATCCAATCATTCCCCTTCCCCCCTCGCGGGGGGAGGTGGTCATAGCGAACCGATGGGCGGATTGGGGGGCGGTTCAACGAGTCGCACGGTCCGGACTCGCGGAACCACCCCCTCATCCGGCGCTTCGCGCCACCTTCCCCCGCGAGGAGGGAAGGGCAGTTATCATGAGACGCGAAACGCTTGATCGGCTCCTGAACGCACATCGCGAACGCCAGGCGGTGGCGCTCGTTACCAAGCTTGACAGCGGCGCACAGCGCATCGTCGCGCGCGCCGACACAAAGAACGATCCGTTTTCCGCCGAACTCGACGAGGCGTTCCGTTTCGACCGGTCGGGCGTGCAGGACGGGTCGTTCGTCAGCATCCACAATCCGCCGCTGCGTCTGGTGATGATCGGCGCCGTCCATATCGCGCAGGCGGTGATCCCCATCGCCGGGCTTGCCGGGTACGACATCGTCGTCATCGATCCGCGCGGCGCCTTTGCCACGGGCGCTCGCTTTCCGGGGGTGACACTCCATTCCGAATGGCCCGACGAAATCCTTCCCCAGATCGGGCTCGATCCGCGCTCGGCACTCCTGGCGCTCACTCACGATCCCAAGATCGACGATCCGGCGCTCGCTATCGCCCTACGCTCCGGCGCATTCTACATCGGCGCGCTCGGATCGAAAAAAACTCATGCGAGCCGCGTCGCGCGTCTGAACGCTCAGAGTTTCACCGAGGCGGAGATCACCCGCATCCACGGACCCATCGGGCTTGCCATCGGCGCCAAGGGCGCCACTGAGATCGCGATTTCCATCATGGCGGAAATGACCCGCGCGTTGCGTCTTGGCGCCTGACATGGAGTTCGGCGAAATCGCGGCGGCGGAAGCGGAAGGGACCATTCTCGCCCACACTGTGCGCCATGGCGGCGTGGTGTTCAAGAAAGGCCGCAAGCTATCCGCCGCGGATATCGCGAAATTCACAGGCGCCGGTGTAACCAACGTCTTCGCCGCGCGCCTCGGTCCCGACGACATCCCCGAAGATGAAGCCGCCGCCGCGATCGCCGCTGTTGCCGGTGGCCCGGGTGCCAACGCGCAGGCCCCGTTCACCGGCCGCGCCAATCTGCATGCGGGCGTGCACGGCATCGCTCTCGTGGACGGCGAGCGCGTCAACGCTCTCAATCGCGTCCATGAAAGCCTGACATTTGCGACGGTGGCGCATCATGCGGTGGTGGACGAGCGGCAGATGGTGGCGACGGTCAAGGTCATTCCCTTTGCCGTGCCGCGCGACGCATTAGCCCGCGCGCTCGAAATCATCGGCAGCGAGCCGGTCATTCGCGTCGAAGGCTTCCGCCATTGCGACGTGGGCCTCGTCATCACCAGGCTGGCGCAGACCAAACCCGCGCTGCTGGCGAAATCCGAACAATCGATGCGTGAGCGTGTCGCCGCTCTCGACGGCGTCATTGGCGAGGTTGTCGTCTGCGATCACAGCATCGAGGCGGTGGGCAGCGCGGTGGCGAGACTGCAGGCCAAGCACCGCCATCCGATCCTGGTGTTCGGCGCCTCGGCAATCGTCGACCGGGGCGATGTCGTGCCGGCGGGCGTGGTCGCGGCGGGGGGCGAGATCGTGCATCTCGGAATGCCGGTCGATCCGGGCAATCTCATGCTGTTCGCACGGCTCGGCGGCGTGCCGGTCATTGGGGTTCCATCCTGCACGCGCTCGCCCAAGCTCAACGGATTCGACTGGGTGCTGGAGCGCGTGATGGCGGGACTGCATGTGTCGGCCGAGGACATCATGGACATGGGGGCAGGGGGGTTGCTGGCGGAAATCCCGTCAAGGCCGAGTCCGCGCGAAGGCAGGCCCAAAGCCCAGCACGCGCCTCGCGTGGTGGCGCTCGTTCTCGCCGCCGGGCAATCGCGGCGCATGGGATCGAACAAGCTGCTGGCGGATCTCGGCGGCAAGCCGATGATCCGCCGCACGGTCGAAGCGGTGCTCGGTGCGGTGGACAAAGCTATTGTGGTGACCGGCAATGCGCCGGACGCGATAGCGGAAGCGCTCGCTGGCTTGGCAGTCGAGACGGCACACAACGCCGACTACGAAAGCGGCCTGGCCTCGTCGCTGAAACGGGGCATCTCGGCGCTTCCGTCAAATGCCGACGCGATGCTGGTCGTCCTCGGCGACATGCCGCTGGTCGATGCCGAAATCATCCGCAGGCTGATTGCCGCGTTCAACCCAGCCGAACACCGCAGCATCTGCGCGCCGGTCCATCAAGGCACGCGTGGCAATCCGGTGCTGTGGGGGCGCCAGCATTTTTCTGCGTTGCAGGCGCTCGAAGGCGACAAGGGTGCCCGCGCGCTGCTCGACCGTTTGAGCGAAGAACTGGTCGAAGTCGAAATGCCAGGCGACGCGATCTTGCTCGACGCCGACACGCCCGAGGCGCTGGCCACGCTCAGATCAGCTGGCTTTGCCTGAAGCTCGTATGGCCCTTGCGGCCGACGATGATGTGGTCGTGGACGAGGACGCCCAGGCGCTGGCCGGCGTCGATAACTTTCTTGGTCATCTCCACATCCGCCATCGAGGGGGTGGGATCGCCGGAGGGGTGATTGTGCACCAGCACGATCGCCGAGGCGCCAAGCTCGAGCGCGCGCTTCACCACTTCGCGGGGATAGACCGGCGTGTGGTCGACGGTGCCTTCCTGCTGCACCTCGTCGGCGATCAACTGGTTCTTCTTGTCGAGATACAGCACGCGGAACTGCTCGATATCGGCGAAGGCCATCGCGGCGCGGACATATTCGATAATGGCGGTCCAGGTCGTCAAGACATGGCGGTTGATCACCTGGCCGCGCATCAGGCGCATCGCGGCGGCATGGACGATCTTCAATTCGGTGACGATGCCTTCGCCCACGCCTTTCACTTCCATCAGGCGTTCCGGTTCGGCGCTGATCACTTCGGCGAAGGTGCCGAAGCGCGCCAGCAGCAGCTTGGCGATCGGCTTGGTGTCGCCACGGCGGATCGCGCGGTACAGCACCATCTCCAGCAGTTCGTAATCCGGCACGGCATCGGCCCCGCCATTGCGGAAACGGTCCTTCAGTCGCTCGCGGTGGCCGAGAAAATGCGGCCCGGGCTTCAGACCGGCGTCATCGAAGCCCGCCATCGCTCATGGCCCGTAGGGCGGGCTGTCAAAGCCCCTGGGCGACAGTGTGAAAATCTCGACGCCCGTTTCGGTCACCGCCACGGTGTGTTCGAACTGCGCCGACAGCGAGCGGTCGCGCGTCACCGCGGTCCAGCCGTCGCCCAGGATCTTCACATGCGGGCGGCCAAGATTGATCATCGGCTCGATGGTAAAGAACATGCCGGGCTTGAGTTCGACGCCTTCGTCCATGCGGCCGTAGTGAAGCACGTTGGGATGATCGTGGAACGAGCGGCCGAGGCCATGGCCGCAGAAATCGCGCACCACCGAGCAGCGTTCGGCCTCGGCGAAGGTCTGGATGGCATGGCCGATATCGCCCAGATGCCCCCCCGGCTTCACCGCGGCGACGCCCCGCATCAGGCATTCGTAGGTGACCTCGACCAGGCGCGCGGCCTTGCGCGGCACGTCGCCCACGCAATACATGCGGCTTGAATCGCCATGCCAGCCATCGACGATGAGGGTCACGTCGATATTGACGATATCGCCCTCGCGCAGTGGCTTGTCGTTGGGAATGCCATGGCAGACCACGTGATTGATCGAGGTGCAGATGGCTTTGGGATAACCGCGATAGTTGTAGGGCGCGGGCACGGCCTGGTGATCGCGCGCGAATTCGACCACCAGACGGTCGAGCGCCTCGGTGGTGACGCCGGGTTTGACTTCCGGCACCAGCAGGTCGAGCGCTTGCGCGGTCAGGCGGCCGGCAGCCCGCATGCCGTCGAAATCCTCCGGGCCATGCAGCTTGATCCGGGTTGACCGGGGGGATACGGATTCGCTGGTGGCTACATAGGTCATGCGCGTCTGATGGCCGTGAAGGTTTGACGATCTTTGCACATAATCGGGCTCGGCGTCGACTACAAGAAGGTAGGGCCCTTACCACCCCTCAATTTCTGGAACGCTTGAGTTTTCACCGGTCCAGACTTCCCAGAGATATGGGATCGGCTGGGCCAAGGCGATACATCGCCGCAGGAAGCGCAAACCGGATTTGAACAGGGAGATCAGCGAACGCA
>JANNSP010000206.1:0-1652 GCA_031402975.1 Hyphomicrobiales bacterium | reverse complement strand
TACATCGGCCTTGATCTCGATACCCTTGATGTCCTTGATCTTGAGGAGTTCGCGCCGCCGCCCCTCGACGACGATCTCGTCGCCTTCCTCCAGCGTGATGCCTTGGGCGGTGAAATCGAACACCTTCCTGTCGCGCAGCACCTTCACCAGCTTGAACCCGGAGGCCTCGGCAACGGGTGATTCGCTGATCGGCTTGCCGATCAAGGGCGACCCCGCCGGGATGACGAGATCGGCCTGATACTGGCGGTCGCCCACATCGACGATCGGACCCTCGGTGCCGCGATGCGGCATCAGCCGGATGCCGATGGTCCACATGTAAAGGAGCCCTGCTACGGCGATGGGAATGCCGACCGGCGCCAGCTCGAACATGCCCATTTCGGGCTGCTTGTACTGGCGCAGCAGTTCGCTGATGACGATATTGGTCGAGGTGCTGATGAGCGACACTGAACTCGTCAGGATCGAGGCGAAGGCGAGCGGCAGGAGATAGCGCGACGGGCTGGTGTTGTTGGCGGCGGCAAAGCCGAGAACGACGGGGATGAAGAACGCCGTTGCCGCGGTGTTGCTGACGAAGGCGGACAAAACGGAAACGGAAATCATGATGACGGCGAGGAGCACCGGGGGCCGGCCGCCGGTGCGGTTGAGAACCCAGCGCCCGACCACATCGACGATGCCGGTATGCGACAGCGCCGCGGTCATGATGAGGAAGCCCAGGATCATGATGACGGTGCCGCTGCCGAAACCGGCAAAGGCTTTGTCGGCGCTGACCAGTCCGGTGGCGATGATCGACAGCAGCACACCGAGCGCCACGACATCCGACGGAATACGGTCCCAGGCGAACAACGCCACGGCGCACACCACGATGATGAGGCAGATCGCAATATCCGGTGTCATGGCCGTCCCCTGCTCAACGAGACCTTAAACGGTGTTACGCACCGGTTCGTTCCCGGAACAAACATGGCGCCTGGCGCGTTTGACGGAGATGGCGAAGGCGAAGCAGAAAACCAAGGCGGAAACGAAATCCGCCGTATCCAAGCCAAAAGCCGCCTCGGTCAGGCGCAAGGGTGCGGGGCTCAAGGATATTCTCGACATGGCCAAGGACGCAGGCCTGGCGTGGAATGCCGACGGGGCGGCCAGCATGGGCGCGGCCATCGCCTATTATACCATTTTTTCGATCGCACCCCTCCTCATCATCTCGATCGCCATCGCCGGAATGTTCTTCGGAACCGACGCCGCGCAGGGCCATGTCTATGCCCAGGCGCAAGGGTTCGTCGGCAAGGACGGCGCCGCGGCCCTTCAGGGACTGGTGAAGAGCGCCAGCCAGCCGGTGGACGGCATGTTCGCGACGCTGGTCAGTCTCGCCGTCATGGGTTTCGGCGCCACCGGCGTATTCGCCGAACTGCAGGGCGCCATGGACAAGATCTGGCAGGCGCCGCCCGACAAATCAGATAGTGGGCTGTGGTACATGATCCGCCGCCGCATCCTGACCTTCGGCATGGTGCTGGGGGTGGCCTTCCTGCTTCTCGTCTCGCTCGTGGTCAGCGCCTTCATCTCGGCGCTGGAGACGCTGTGGAGTCCGCTCTTCGCCAGTTCCGAGATCATCCTCCAGACGGTCAATTTCGTCGTCAGCCTCGCGGTCATCACCAGCCTGTTCG
>JANNSP010000205.1:0-3456 GCA_031402975.1 Hyphomicrobiales bacterium | reverse complement strand
CGATCGTCGACACCGCGGCGCGCACCAATGCCTATCTGTCGGGCGAGGTTCATTTCATCGACCGGGCCGACCTCAAGACCATCGACATGCTGAAGGGCGCTCCCGAAACCGAACTCTACAACGAGTCGGGTTTCGCCCACTACACGGCGCCCATGCATTGCGATGCCAAGCCGTTTGACGATGTCAATGTACGGCTCGCCATCAAGCATGCCATCAACCGCCAGGATCTCGTCGACAAGATCCTGTTCGGCTACGGCAAGCCCGGCAACGACAACCCGATCTCGACCAAGATGAAGTTTGCCATCGATCCCGAGCCCAAGCATACCTACGATCCGGACAAGGCCAAGAGCTATCTCAAGAAGGCCGGAATGGAAAATCTGAAGGTGGACTTCTCGGTGTCGGACGCCGCCTTTTCCGGCGCCGTCGACGCAGCCCTGCTCATGCAGGAACACGCCAAATTGGCCGGCATCGAGATCAACGTGGTGCGCGAGCCCAACGACAGCTACTGGGACAATGTCTGGCTCAAGAAGCCCTGGAGCATGTGCTACTGGGGTGGACGCCCGGTCGCCGACATGTTCATGTCGATCTCGCTTGCCTCCGACGCGCCCTGGAACGACACCCATTGGAAAAACCCGCGCTTCAACGAGCTCCTCGTCGCGGCGCGTGCCGAGACCGACGATGTGAAGCGCGCCGCCCAGTATGCCGAGTGCCAGCAACTGGTCCATGACGACGGTGGGCAGATCGTGCTGATGTTCAACAACTATGTGGGCGCGCTCTCGACCAAGATCGCTCATGGACCGCTCAATTCCGACTTCGATCATGACGGCGGCTATATGTACGAGCGCTGGTGGATGGCGTGACCTAGCGGTAAGGTTTACGTTAATTCTTAACGAGACACCCCCGTCAAGCAATTGACGGGGTATTTGTTTAGTGAGAGGCTCCGGTACAGCAGCGCTGCGCCACCTAACGAATCGCGCCGCTACAAAAAAGCGAGCCGCCGGGCTCCTTGCTGGTAGCCCTGGCTCGATAATCTGTGTCAGGAGGGACAGCGACATGACGGAAGCCAACGACAAACTGCAACAGGCAGCGATTCTTGCGGGCCGCGGCCGCATCTCGCGGCGCGAATTCACTCAACTGGCGCTCGCCTCGGGCCTGACGCTCGCCGCCGCCAACACGATGTTCTCAACCGCCGTCCGGGCCGAACCCAGGAAGGGTGGAACGCTCCGCCTCGGCATCGGCCATGGCGCCACCACCGACACCATGGATCCCGCCAATTACGAAGACCAGTATACCGGTACCGCGTTGTACGGCACGCTCGCCAACGCGCTGACGGAAATCGATGCCAAGGGCGCTGCCGTGCCGGATCTGGCCGAAAGCTTCGAGCCCGCCGATGGGGCCAAGAAATGGATTTTCAAGCTCCGCAAGGGCTCGACCTTTCACGATGGCAGGCCGGTGACGGCGGACGATGTCGTCGCCTCGATCATGCATCATCAGGGCGAGAACTCTAAATCCGCCGCCAAATCGGCACTCGCGGCGGTGAAAGCGGTCAAGGCGGACGGCGCTGAGACTGTGACCTTCGAACTCGAGGCGGGCAACGGTGATTTTCCCTATATCGTCTCCGACTATCATCTGCCGATCATGCCGAAGAAGGACGACGGCACGGTCGACTGGCTTTCGGGAATCCGCACCGGGCCCTACATGCTGGAAAAATTCGAACCCGGCATCAAGACCAGCCTCAAGCGTAATCCCAACTACTTCAAATCGGACAAGGGCTGGTTCGACGCCGTCGAATGCCTGTCGATCATCGATGTCACGGCGCGGACAAATGCGTTGAGTTCCGGCGAGATCGACTACATGGACCGCGCCGATCTCAAGACCCTCGATCTGCTCAAGCAAAATCCGAATATCGTCGTTTCGGAAACCATCGGCTACGGCCACTACATTTTCGTGATGAACGTGACGGTGCCGCCCTTCGACAATGTCGATGTGCGCACCGCCATCAAGTATTCGCTCAACCGCGAGGACATCTTCGAGAAGGTATTCTTGAGCCACGGATCGATCGGCAACGACAATCCGATCGCACCCACGGTGAAGTTCGCCGTCGATCCGCAACCGCGCCATTCCTACGATCCCGACAAGGTGAAGAGCCTGCTCAAGAAGGCCGGCATGGAGAATGTCGAGATCACGCTGTCGATCGCCGACGCGGCTTTCACCGGCGCCACCGACGCGGCGCTGCTGTGGGAGCAGCATGCCAAGGCTGCGGGTCTCAATCTCAAGGTCATCCGCGAACCCAATGACGGCTACTGGGACAATGTCTGGCTCAAGAAACCATTTGTCGCCTCTTATTGGGGCGGGCGTCCGACCTGCGACTGGATGTTCACCGTGGCCTACGCGGCGGATGCGGCGTGGAACGACACATTCTGGAAGAACCCGCGCTTCAACGAGCTCCTGCTGGCCGGGCGTTCGGAGACTGACGACACCAAGCGCGCCGCCATGTATGCCGAGATGCAGCAGCTCGTGCATGACGACGGCGGCCTGATCAATCTGTGCTTCAACTCCTTTGTCGACGCCCATTCGCCCAATCTCGGCCACGGCGATCTCGCCGCCAACGCGGCGATGGACGGCTTCAAGATTGCCGAACGCTGGTGGTTCACGGCGTAGAACTGTCAATAGTCCATTACAACTCATCATGGCCGGGCTCGACCCGGCCATCTTCTTTTTCCACCTCCTGGAAGAGCATGCACGGATCAAGTCCGGGCAGGATGAGAATTTATGAGCAACTCATCCCCCATAATTTTGTCTAGCGCTTCACAGCCAGTATGATATTGTTTCATTCAAGGGCACCCGCCAGAGGGCCCCGGGGGGAGTTCATGCATCCGATCCTGAGGACGGTTCTTCAGCGTTTGGGGTTAGGCGTTCTGACCCTGTTCATCGTGTCGATCGTCATTTTCTCGTCGCTAGAAATGCTGCCCGGCGGGTTCGCGGAAGCTATTCTGGGGCAGGGCGCCACGCCTGAAACAGTGGCCGCGTTCAACCGCGAGATCGGCATGGACCGCCCGGCGACAACGCGTTACGTCGAATGGATCGGCGGCGTGCTGACCGGCGACTTTGGTTACTCCTATGCGGGCCTCGGCGGCTCCATCAAGCGCAGCGTCACCGACATTATCGCTCCCCGTCTCTACAACACATTCTTTCTCGCTTTGATGACGGCGATCGTCGCCGTGCCGCTATCGTTGCTGCTTGGCGTTCTGGCCGCCCTCTACCGCAACAGCTGGTATGACCGCATCGTCAATTCGGTGACGCTGACCACGATCGCGGCCCCGGAATTCTTCATCGCCTATATCTTGATGTTCTTCTTCGCCATCAAGTTCCGCTGGTTCTATTCGCTTTCGACGGTGAGCGAATCGACCACGTTTGTGGAGCACCTGAGCCGCGGCCTCGAGAACGATCGCGATC
>JANNSP010000204.1:0-2044 GCA_031402975.1 Hyphomicrobiales bacterium | reverse complement strand
CGCCGTCTGGGCTTCGGAGGTCACTCCCAGCGCCATATAGCCCTCGGCCAGGCGGTAGAGGGCCTCCGGCGTCTGCGAGGTGGTCTGGTAGTCGGTCACCACCCGCTTGAAGCGGTTGATGCCGGCGAGATAGGAGCCCCGGTTCAGGTAATAGCGCCCGACTTCCATTTCCTTGCCGGCCAGATGGTCCTTGGCCAACAGAACCTTTTTCTCGGCATCCGCGGCATAGGGCGTGCCGGGGAAGCGGCGGCTGATTTCCTCGAGCGATTCGAGCGCCTTCTGGGTACTCGTCTGGTCGCGCTTGACGTCGGCGATGCGGTCGTAATTCGAGAGTGCGATCAGGTAATAGGCATAGGGCGCGTCGCGATGGCCCGGATGCAGCGTGATAAAGCGGTTGGAGGAATTGATCGCGTCGTCGAAGGCGCTGCGCTGGTAATGCGAAAAGGCCTGCATCAGGATCGCCTTGGTGGCGAGCGCCGAATAGGGATACTGCCGCTCGACTTCGGAGAAATGCTTGATCGCCGTCTTGTATTCCTGGTCGTTGAGACTGGCGAGGCCCTTGTTGTAAAGCTCGCCCACCGCTTCCGTCTGACCGGCGGCCGTCATGTCGGGGGTGACGCCGCTTCCCGCCGCCGCTGCGGCCCGCGTCGAGGTAGACGACGTGTCGTCGCCCCACAAGCCGCCCAGAATGCCCGACGAACAACCCGAAACCGCAATCGCCAGGACCAGCGCGACGGCGGACCGGTGCAGCGCTGCCAAAGCCGCCCTCGCAGGTGATGGAATACGGATTGTCAGTTCATGCCCTCTGTCATCGCAGGCGGACCGCATTCGTGCCCAGGCCACCGCAGAGGCCGTATTGAGGTTGCAAACCCGGCGGAAGTGTGACCGCCAGGTTCTGGTCTCAGTTGGACTGGCGGCGCAGGAAAGCCGGGATTTCGAGCTGGTCGTCGTCGAGCATTGGGTCAGCCGGGGCGGGTTGCGCCCTTTCTTTGGGTTGCGGCTGAGGCTGTGGCCGGGGCGGAGCCTGCATGGTCATCTGCGGCTCGCGGGCTTGCGGCACCGGATCGTCCTTGCGGCCGAGGCCGACGCTGGCAAGACGCTCGAACAGACCCTTCTTGCGGCGCGCCGCCGCGTGGTCGGCGATGCTCTCGATGCGGGTCTGCTGGGCGGCGATCTGCTTCTGCGCGATGGGCGGGAAATCCTCGAGCGGCGGAATGCGGGAGGCGCGGGCCTGCGCTGCACGCTGCGGCACGGACTCGCTGTCCATGTCTTCGACTTGCTCTTCCATCGGCGGAGCCGGCTGGGGGGCGGGAGCTGGCTGGGCGCGGGCCGCCATGGGAGCCGGCTTCTTCACCGGCAAGGGGTGCTTGCCGCTGCCGGTGAAACCGAACACCGGCCGCGACGGCTGGGCCTGTTCCTGCTGTTCGCTCTCGGACAGTTCGGTGATCGAACTCACTTCCATCGCCAGCCCGGTGGCGACCACCGAAACCCGCATGGTGCCTTCAAGCTTCTCGTCGAAGGTGGCGCCGAGAATGATGTTGGCTTCGGGATCGACCTCCTCGCGGATGCGGGTTGCCGCTTCGTCGACTTCATAAAGGGTGAGATCGGGTCCGCCGGTGATCGAGATGAGCAGTCCCCGGGCGCCGCGCATCGACACATCGTCAAGGAGCGGATTGGAGATCGCGGCTTCCGCTGCCTCGATGGCGCGTTTTTCGCCGGTCGCCTCGCCGGTTCCCATCATCGCTTTGCCCGTCTCGCGCATGACGGCGCGGACGTCGGCGAAGTCGAGATTAATCAGGCCTTCCTTCACCATCAGGTCGGTGATGCAGGCCACGCCCGAATACAGCACCTGGTCGGCCATCGCGAAGGCATCCGCGAAGGTGGTGCGCTCGTTGGCGACCCGGAACAGGTTCTGATTCGGGATGACGATCAGCGTGTCGACCGCCGCCTGCAGATCCTGAATGCCCGATTCGGCGAGCTTCATGCGCCGCTGCCCCTCGAAGTGGAAGGGCTTGGTGACGACGCCGACCGTGAGGATGCCGAG
>JANNSP010000203.1:0-5565 GCA_031402975.1 Hyphomicrobiales bacterium | reverse complement strand
CAGCTCGATTTCGGCGGAAATCAACGAGGCGTGCAGCACTACACGGCGCTGATCGGGACGGGCAAGCCGTTCGGCCTGGCGGAATTCGGGCAATCGTTCGGGGACAACGGCACCGGCCCCGGCGGCGCCAACTGGGATGCGCGCATATTGGCCCAAAGGGTCAGGGACAGTTTTCCCCGCACCGCCTTCGCCATCGCCTGGTATTCCAGCGTCGAAGGCGTTCCGCCGCAGGCTTACGTCTTCGCCTTGCCCGACGTGTCATTCACCCCGCAGCTTCTGAACGATCCGCTGATCGACACGCAGTAGACCGGTACCTGCTTTGCGAAGCGTGATGGGTTCGGCTACAAGGCGCTCGCCATGAATGCCGTGCCAATCGAAAAACTCGACCGTATCGTCCAGCGTTTTGCCGGCGTCGAACACGCGCTGTCGGGGGGCGCTTCGGGCGAGCAGTTCGTCAAGCTCTCCAAGGAATATGCCGAACTGGAGCCGGCCGCCAGAGCGGCACTGGCGCTGCGCAAGGCCTATGCCGAGCGCCGGGACGTGGACGACATGATGCAGGCGGGTGGTGAACTGGCGCAGATGGCGGAAGCCGAGCGTCAAAGCCTGGACGCGCAGATCGAACGGCTCGAAAGTGATATCCGAATCCTGCTCCTGCCCAAGGATGCGGCCGACGACCGCAATGTGATCCTCGAAGTCAGGGCCGGTACCGGCGGCGACGAGGCGGCGATCTTCGCCGGCGACCTGTTCCGCATGTATCAGCGCTATGCCACGTCCAAGGGCTGGCGCACCGCGATCATCTCGGCGAGCGACGGCGAGCATGGCGGCTACAAGGAAGTGATCGCCAATGTCTATGGCCACGGCGCCTATGCGCGGATGAAATTCGAGTCGGGCGTGCACCGGGTGCAGCGGGTGCCCGATACCGAGACGCAGGGGCGCATCCATACTTCGGCGGCAACCGTCGCGGTGCTGCCGGAAGCCGAGGAGGTCGATATCAGGATCGAGGACAAGGATCTCAGGATCGACGTGTTCCGCGCCTCGGGACCGGGCGGGCAATCGGTCAACACGACCGATTCGGCGGTGCGCATCACCCATCTTCCGACCGGGACCGTGGTGTCGCAGCAGGACGAGAAGTCGCAGCTCAAGAACAAGACCAAGGCGATGAAGATTTTGCGGGCCAGACTTTACGAGCAGGAACGGCAACGGCTCGCCGACGAACGCTCGGCCACGCGCAAGGGCCAGGTCGGATCGGGCGACCGTTCCGAACGCATCCGCACCTATAATTTTCCGCAAGGCCGGGTCAGCGACCACCGGATCAACCTCACACTCTACAAGCTCGACCAGATCATCGAGGGGCCGGCACTCGATGAACTGATCGAGGCGCTGAGGCGCGAGCACCAGGCGGAACTGATGGCGGCGGATGCCGCCTGAGACGGTGGCGGCGCTGCTGGCCGAGGGACGGCGGCGGCTGGCGGTTTCGGGGAGCGCGACGCCCGCCCTCGATGCGCGGTTGCTTCTGCAGCATGTGGCGGGGCTGAGCCATGAGGAGATCGTGTCTTCGCCGTCGCGCGAGGTTGCCGCCGGAGCGGAGTTCAGGGAACTGATCGCGCGGCGCGAGCGCCACGAACCTGTTTCGCGCATTCTGGGGACACGGGAATTTTACGGCCGCGTGTTCAACGTGACGCGCGCGGTGCTAGACCCCCGGCCCGAGACGGAAATCGTGGTCGAGGAAGCCCTGAGGCTGGGTCAACCGGATGCGCGCATTCTCGATCTCGGCACCGGTTCGGGTGCGATCATCGTGACGCTGCTGGCGGAATGGCCGGGTGCGACCGGCGTTGCCACCGATGTTTCGCCTGCGGCACTGGCTGTTGCCGGCGACAATGCCCGACGCCTGCTAGGCTCCGGCCGGTTGCGCTTCAGTCAGGGCAACTGGTTCGAGGGGGTGGTGGGAGAGTTCGATCTGATCGTGTCCAATCCACCCTATATCGCCCATGCCGATCTTGGCGGATTGCCACCGGATGTGCGTGACTTCGACCCAGGCGTCGCCCTGGACGGCGGAGCGGACGGGCTGGCGGCCTATCGCCAGATAGCCGGGCCTGCGCGGGCGCATCTTTCAGGGCACGGACTGATCCTGGTGGAAATCGGCGCGGGGCAAAAACGGGAGGTCGAGGCGATCTTCCGCCTGGCCGGATTTGCGCTGGTGGCGGACAAGACCGACCTCGCCGGTCATGTCAGATGTCTTGCCTTTGGTTAAGTTCCGCTTGGCCTTCAAAAAAAAGTCGTTGGAAAGTGCCGTGTCCTCCGCTACATAGGGATCGGTAAATCATCCTGTCCATCGGAATGGCGCCGGGCGGGTGTGGAAAGCGGGCAGCATTTGCCCTTAACCTCACACAGAGAGCGGCGCGATTTGGGAACGGGATTTCCAGGCCAAGGAATGGCTGCGGCATAGATTTCTTACCGCTACCACAGGGTTTCTATTGGAAAGACTCAAGACCTTGAGTCGCAGATCGTTCAGGACTCCGCGATATGGTCGCGGCGGATACGGCTGTGGCCGTCACACAACTCGCAACAGCAATATGGAAAAGGCATGAGACCTGGTCAGCATAACAACAACAAGCGGGGCCGCAGCCGCAGCCGGCATCACAGCGGCAGCAGCAGCGGCGGAAGCATGGGCGGCGGCAACGGCGGCGGCAATCCGCTGAGCCGCGTCTATGAAAGCAACGGGCCGGACGTCAAGGTGCGCGGCACGGCGCAGACCATCGCGGAGAAATACCTCCAGCTGGCGCGCGACGCGCAAACCTCCAGCGACATCGTCATGGGCGAAAGTTTCTATCAGTACGCGGAGCATTACCTCCGGATCGTGGCGGCGGCCCAGGCCTATGCCCAGCAGAACCAGCCGCAGCAATTCCGAAGGCCCGACGACGACGACGACGACGAGGGCGATGGCGACGACGGTGGCCAGCAGGGCAACGAACAGCCGAGCCTGTCGGGTTCCGAGCAACCCGAAAGCGGAAACGAGATGCAGGACTTCGACGGAAACGAGCGGGGCGCGCAGCAGCAGCTGCAGCCCCAGGCCAATCGCCAGCAGCGCGACTTCCGTGACCGCGAGCAGCGTCCCAACAACCCGCCACCGCCGCCGCCGCAACAGCCGGCCAACCGCGAGCGCTTTCGCCCGCGCTGGCAGGATCGGCGCGACCGGCCGCAGGTGAATGAAACCCGCGACGGCGCCTTCCAGCCCCGTGACACCTTCGCGCCGCCCGTTCCCGACGAGCAGCCACGCATTGTGTCAGCGCCTGCGCCTGCCAACGGCAATGCCGTGGAAGAACCCCGGCAGTGGGAGGCGCCATCGTTCCTGCGCCGTCCAGCCGCCATACCGGTGACAGAGTCCGTTGCTCCCGCCGAGGATGCGGCTCCACCCGAACGCAAGCGGCCGGGGCGAAAGCCTCGCCGCGAAGCGGTTCCGGCGCTGGAATCGGCCGATCCGGGCCCCGTGCCGCCAGCCGATCCCGAAAATGGTTGATCTCGATCAAATGTGACGGGGGCCGGTGATCCGGCCCTTTTCCTTTCGCTCGTTCCTCCTATATTCCGGGCATCAAACCGATGACGGCGTTGCGAGCGGGGCGCCTCAGGGGCCCTGCCTGAGCGTGCCGAGGAGGGTCCATGGAATTCGAGAAATTCACCGAACGCTCGCGCGGCTTCGTTCAGTCCGCGCAAGCGCTGGCGCTGCGCGAAGGGCACCAGCGCTTCACCCCCGAACATCTGCTGAAAGTCCTGCTCGATGACGAGGAGGGACTGGCCGCCAACCTGATCCAGGCGGCGGGCGGCGATTCGCGCCTGGCACTGCGCGATATCGAGGCGGCGCTGAAGAAAATGCCGAAAGTCTCCGGCGGCGGAGCGGGGCAGGTCTATCTGTCGCCCGAACTGGCCCGGGTTTTCGAGGCCGCGCTCAAGTTGGCGGAGAAGTTGGGAGACAGCTATGTGACCGCCGAACGGTTGTTGCAGGTTTTGGCGATCGAGCCCAGCGAGGCGCAGAAGGCGTTGAAGGCCGCGGGCGTCACCCCGCAAGGGCTCAACCAGGCGATCAACGCGGTGCGCAAGGGCCGCACCGCCGATACCGCGTCGGCCGAACAGGGCTATGACGCGCTCAAGAAATATGCCCGCGACCTGACCGAGGCGGCGCAGGCGGGCAAGCTCGATCCCGTCATCGGGCGCGACGAGGAAATCCGCCGCACCATCCAGGTCCTGTCGAGGCGGACCAAGAACAATCCGGTGCTGATCGGCGAGCCGGGCGTGGGCAAGACGGCGATCGCCGAGGGCCTGGCACTCCGCATCATCAAGGGCGACGTGCCCGAAAGCCTCAAGGACAAAAAGCTCTTGGCGCTCGACATGGGGGCGCTCATCGCCGGGGCCAAATACCGGGGCGAATTCGAGGAGCGGCTCAAGGCTGTTTTGTCCGAGGTGATCGCCGCCGAGGGCAAGGTCGTGCTGTTCATCGACGAGATGCATACGCTGGTGGGAGCCGGCAAGGCAGAGGGCGCCATGGATGCGTCCAATCTCCTGAAACCCGCGCTGGCGCGGGGCGAGTTGCATTGCGTCGGCGCCACCACGCTCGACGAATACCGGAAACATGTCGAAAAGGACGCGGCGCTGGCGCGGCGGTTTCAGCCGGTGTTTGTCAGCGAGCCCTCGGTCGAGGATTCGATCTCGATCCTGCGCGGCATCAAGGAGAAATACGAACTGCACCATGGCGTGCGCATCACCGATGCGGCGATCGTGGCGGCGGCGACACTATCGAATCGCTACATTTCCGATAGATTTCTTCCCGACAAGGCCATCGACCTGATGGACGAGGCGGCGGCGCGGCTGCGTATGCAGATTGATTCCAAACCGGAAGAGCTGGACGAGATGGACCGCAAGATCATGCAATTGCAGATCGAGCGGGCAGCGCTCAAAAAGGAAACCGACCGCGCGTCAAAGGATCGACTCGACAGGTTGGAGAAGGAACTTGCCGACCTGGAGGAAAAGTCAACCGCCTTCACCCGCAGGTGGCAGGACGAGAAGGAAAAGCTCGCTTCCGCCTCGAAGCTCAAGGAAGAGTTGGAAAAGGCCCGTCTGCATCTCGATCAGGCGCAGCGCAAGGGCGATTTCGCCAAAGCGGGGGAACTCGCCTATTCGACCATTCCCACCCTTGAAAAGCAGTTGAAACAAGCCGAAGCGGCGGGCCAGAGCCAAATGCTCGAGGAAGCCGTCACCGAATCGCATGTGGCGCAGGTCGTGTCGCGCTGGACCGGGGTGCCGGTCGACCGGATGCTGGAAGGCGAGCGCGA
This sequence comes from Hyphomicrobiales bacterium, assembly GCA_031402975.1. Classification (GTDB taxonomy): domain Bacteria; phylum Pseudomonadota; class Alphaproteobacteria; order Rhizobiales; family Aestuariivirgaceae; genus Aestuariivirga. The sequence goes on along the minus strand of JANNSP010000203.1, from coordinate 241 downwards.
CAAGCTCTTACATATGGAAAAGGATCTGGGCCGCCGTGTCGTCGGCCAGGCGGAGGCGGTCGAGGCGGTGGCGACGGCCGTGAGGCGCGCCCGCGCCGGGTTGCAGGACCCCAACCGGCCGATCGGCTCGTTCATGTTCTTAGGCCCGACCGGCGTCGGCAAGACCGAACTCACCAAGGCGCTGGCGTCGTTCCTGTTCGATGACGAGCACGCCATGGTCCGGATCGACATGTCGGAATAT
>JANNSP010000202.1:0-2548 GCA_031402975.1 Hyphomicrobiales bacterium | reverse complement strand
CCGGCCTGTCGGGCGCGGGCAAATCGACGATCGCCAACCTGGTCGAGAAGAAGCTGCATGCCGGCAGCCACATGACGTATCTGCTCGACGGCGACAATATCCGTCACGGCCTCAATCGCGATCTGGGCTTTACCGATGCCGACCGGGTGGAGAATATCCGCCGCGTCGCCGAAGTGTCGAAACTCATGGTCGACGCCGGGCTGATCGTGCTGGTGTCGTTCATCTCGCCCTTCCGCTCCGAGCGCCTGATGGCGCGCGAGATGGTGGAGGAGGGCGCGTTCTTCGAAATCTTCGTCGACACGCCGCTGGCCGAAGCCGAAAAGCGCGACGTGAAAGGCCTCTATGCCAAGGCGCGGCGGGGCGAGATCAAGCATTTCACCGGCATTTCGTCGGTCTATGAGCGCCCGGAAAATCCGGAGATCAGGATCGATACGACGAAATTCTCGGAGGAGCGTGCGGCTGAGAGCATCGTTAGCCTGTTGCAGGAGACGGGGAGGCTGTCGCGCGGCTGACATCCTCTTGAACGAAAAGTTGGGCTGGGCTATCGGCGTCGCCATGCAGCACATCGTCTCCGTCAGCAATCTGTCCAAGACCTATGCCTCAGGCTTCGAAGCGCTGAAGAATGTCAGCCTCGATATTCGCGAAGGCGAGATTTTCGCGCTTCTCGGTCCCAACGGCGCGGGGAAGACGACGCTCATCAACGTCGTGTGCGGGCTGGTGCGTCCGGGCTCGGGCAGCGTCACCGTGGGCGGCTTTGACATTGCGAGGGAGTACCGCAAAGCCCGCGCGCTGATCGGCCTGGTGCCGCAGGAACTCACCACGAGTTATTTCGAGACGGTGTGGAATACCGTGTCGTTCAGCCGCGGATTGTTCGGATTGAAGCCCGCGCCCGCCCATATCGAGAAAGTGCTTAAGGACCTCTCGCTGTGGGACAAGAAAGACAACAAGGTGATGACGCTGTCGGGCGGCATGAAGCGCCGGGTGCTGATCGCCAAGGCGCTGTCGCACGAGCCGCGCATCCTGTTTCTCGACGAGCCGACGGCGGGCGTCGATGTCGAGCTTCGCCGCGACATGTGGGAGCATGTGCGCCAGTTGCGCAGCACCGGCGTCACGGTGATCCTCACCACCCATTATATCGACGAGGCCGAGGAGATGGCCGACCGCATCGGCGTCATCGACAAGGGCCGGATCATTCTGGTCGAGGACAAGGCGGAGCTGATGCGGAAGCTGGGCCGCAAGGAAATGCTTTTACATTTGCAGAATCCGCTCTCCGCCATCCCGCCGGAGCTGGCTCCTCACAATCTCAGGCTGGAAGGCAATGGCGGCGAGCTGATCTTCACCTATGATTCGGAGACCGAGCGAAGCGGCATCGCCTCGCTTCTGGCCGGCCTTGCCTCGGCCGGAATCAGGCTCCGCGACATCCAGACGCGGCAGAGTTCGCTCGAGGAGATTTTCGTGGGGTTGGTGGGAAAGCACGCATGAACATCGAGGCGATTCGCAACATCTACATGACCGAAATGGCGCGCACCTTCAGAACGCCGATGCAGAGCATCCTGTCGCCGGTCATCGCCACGGCGCTCTATTTCGTGGTGTTCGGCGCGGCCATCGGGTCGCGCATTCCCGAGGTGGGCGGCGTCAGCTACGGCACGTTCATCGTGCCCGGCCTCATCATGCTGTCGCTTTTGACCCAGAGCATTTCCAACGCCTCGATCGGCATCTACATGCCGCGCTTCACCGGAGCGATCTACGAGATTCTGTCGGCGCCGATGTCCTCGATGGAGGCGGTCATCGCCTATGTGGGGGCTGCCGCCACCAAATCCGTGATGCTGGGCGCCATCATCCTGGCGACGTCGTTCTTGTTCGTGCCGGTCTCGATCCAGCATCCGGTCTGGATGGTGCTGATCGTGTTGCTCAGCGCTTTCACCTTCAGTCTTCTCGGTTTCATCATCGGCCTGTGGGCGGAGAGTTTCGAGCGGCTCGAAATGGTGCCGTTGCTGATCGTGACGCCGCTGACGTTTCTCGGCGGCAGTTTCTATTCGATCGACATGCTGCCGCCCGCCTGGCAGACGGCGAGCCTGTTCAATCCGGTGGTGTATCTGATCTCGCTTCTGCGCTGGAGCTTCTTCGGGGTGAGCGACGTGAGCATCTGGGCAAGCCTGGCGGTGATCGCCGGGTTCCTGGCGCTGTGCCTTGCCGTGGTCGCCTGGATCTTCCGCACCGGCTACAAACTGAAGGCGTAATCCCCGGGATTCACTTTTCCTTCCTTCCCCCCTCGCGGGGGAAGGTGGATCGCGCCAAAAGCGCGAGACGGATGAGGGGGCCGCAGCAGCGAGTCGCATCGACAGTCGACTCACTGAACCGCCCCCTCATCCGGCGCTACGCGCCACCTTCCCCCGCGAGGGGGGAAGGGGATGCTCACCAGTCCTATTTCAGCAGCTCGGTCCAGATTTTCGTGTAGAGTTCATTGACCTCGGGCGGACAGGTCTGCGAGAATTCGCTGACCGGCGCGAATTCCTCGGGCACGACGATTTCGGGCGCGGTCTTCATG
>JANNSP010000201.1:0-11142 GCA_031402975.1 Hyphomicrobiales bacterium | reverse complement strand
CCTCTTGGCGCGAGACGGATGAGGGGGCGATGCAGCGAGTCATGTCATGCGATTGACTCGCTGAACCGCCCCCTCATCCGACGCTACGCGCCACCTTCCCCCGCGAGGGGGGAAGGGTAGAGTCCGCGAATCGCAATGAATATCGGTCCGCAGATTGTTCTTGCCCTGCTCGAAGGGATCGTCGGCGCGTCCGTGCTGGCGCTGATGGCGCTGGGCTTGTCGCTGGTGTTTGGCGTCATGCGCATCATCAATATCGCGCATGGCGAATTCGTCATGCTGGGGGCGGTGCTGGCCTGGGCCTGCGCGCATTGGGTGGGAGGAGGCGCGCTCAGCGGATTTCTGGTGGCGCTGATCGCTGCTCCGCTGATCGTGGGCGCCATTGCCGTTGCCGCCGACTGGCTGGTTCTCCGGCGTGTCGACTACGATCCCGAGCGCACCATCGTCGCGACCATGGGGCTGTTGTTCCTGGCCCAGCAGGCGGTGCTGATGCTCTATGGGCCGGATGCCAGGCCGGTCGAGCCGCCGATCTATTTCAGGGTGCAGTTTCCGTGGTTCGGCTATTCCGGTTACAAGCTGATCGTGGCGGCTGCGTCGATCCTCATTCTCGCCGCGACCTGGATGGCGCTGGCGCGCACCCGCATCGGGCTTTATATGCGTGCTACCCAGATGGATGCGGAAATCGCCCAGGCCTTCGGCGTTCCGGTCAAACGCGTTTATGCGACGGTGTTCGCGCTCGGCGCCATGCTGGCGGCGGTGGCGGGTGTCTTGATCGTGCCGATCCGCCAGGCGCATTATCTGATGGGCGGCGATCCGCTGCTGCTGTCGTTCATCGTGGTCATTCTCGGCGGGCTTGGAAATCTGCGCGGCACCATACTCGCTGCCTGTGTCATCGGCATCGGCGAGGGCATGATCTCGGTTCTGTTCTCGCCCACGCTGTCGAAAATCGTGGCGACTCTTCTGGTGGCGCTGGTGCTGGTGGCCAGGCCAGGTGGCTTGATGGGCCAGCGGGCATGAAATCTTTCGCGCTGCATGCGGGCATCCTCGTCGTGCTGTTCGCGCTGCAATTCGTGCTGCCGCCCTACCATCATTCGAACGCCGCGCGGATCATGGTCTATGCCATCCTCGCTGTGGGCTACAATGTGCTGTTCGGCTATACGGGCCTGATGAGCCTCGGCCACGCCATGTTCTTCGCGGCGGGCGCCTATGGCGCGGGGCTTGGGATCTTCTGGCTGGGGTTGACGCCGCTGGCCGGACTGGGGCTCGGCATCGCCAGCGGTTTCACCGTGTCGGCGATCGCCGGCGCGCTGCTTATCCGCAGCACCGGCGTTGCGTTTCTCATCGTGACGCTAATGCTGGCGCAGGCGTTTTTTCTGTCGATCCTCTATTTCAACACCATCACCTTCGGCGACCAGGGCCTGGTGCTGACGCAACTGGCGCCCATCGGGCCATTCGCGCTGAGCGAGCCATGGGTCAAATATAATCTCGCTCTGCTCAGTCTGTCGATCGCGCTGGGTGTCAGCCTGTGGGTGTCGCAGTCGGCCTTCGGCAAGGTGCTTGTGGCGATCCGCGAGAATGAGCCGCGCACGCGCATGCTGGGTTATGAGACGAGCCTCTACCGTTTCGCGGCGCTGATGATCTCGGGCACGCTGTCGAGTCTGTCGGGGGCGCTCTACTGCCTGTTGTTTTCCTATGTGGGTGCTTCCTTCGCGTCGCTGCAATATTCGACTTTTCCGCTGCTGTGGACGCTGCTCGGGGGTGCTGGCACGGTGATCGGGCCTTTGATCGGGACAGGTCTCATGTTCTACCTGACCGACATATCGAGCGGCTACACGTCGAGCTATCTCTTGGTGGTGGGGTTCGCCCTCGTCGCTTTGACGCTATGGTTTCCGAAGGGGATCGCCGGCATGTTGCGCGCCAGGTTTTTTCCGTGGCTGCCGTGATGCTGCTCGAGGCCACGTCGCTGTCGCGGCGCTATGGCGGGATCGCGGCTGTCGACGCGGTGGATTTTTCGCTGCATGAGGGCGAAGTGCGCGCCATCATCGGTCCAAACGGGGCGGGCAAGACGACGCTGGCCGGAATGATCTGTGGACGGATCGAACCGACCGCCGGATCGATCCGCTTCGAGAATGAGGACATCACGCGTGCGAGCGCTCCGGCGCGCGTGCTGCGCGGCATCGCCTATACGTTCCAGGTGACGAGCATCTATCGCAACCTCAGCTGTTTCGACAATGTGGCGCTGGCGGCGGGGCGGTGGATCACGGGAGAACGCGCGGTGGCGGAGGCCGTCACCGAAGCGCTGGCGCGCGTCGGACTGAGCGGCGATGCGGCGCGGCTCGCGGGTGTGCTGCCCTATGGCCACCAACGCCTGCTGGAAGTCGCCATGGCGCTGGCGCTCAAGCCGAAACTTCTCATCATGGACGAGCCGACGCAGGGGTTGGCGCCGGCCGAGATCGTTGCGTTCTGCGATCTCGTCCGCGACGTCGCGACATCCGCCACCGTCCTCATCATCGAGCACAATCTCAAGGTGGTGCTGGAACTGGCGAGCCGCATCACCGTGATGGATGGCGGCCGCATCATCGCGGAAGGCACACCTGATGAGATCGAACAGCACCCGGCGGTCAAGCTGGCCTATCTCGGATGACGCTGACGCTCGACAATGTGCGAGCCGGACATGGCGCGGCCGATGTGTTGCGCGGGCTTTCGTTGAGCGTTGGTGGTGGCGAAATTGTGGGGCTGATGGGCCGCAACGGGGCGGGGAAGACGACAGCACTCCGCACCATTCTCGGGCTGGTTGAAACGCGAGGCGGCACCATCATGCTCGACGGCGCAGTCATCTCGGGCCTCGCCGCGCATGAGGTCCCGCGCCGGGGCGTCTCCTATGTGCCGCAGGGGCGCCGCCTGTTCAACGCCATGACGGTCGAGGACAATCTCCGCATGGGGCTGGCTTTGCGCGGCTCGGGCGAGGTGGTGCGTGAACGTGTACTCACGCTGTTTCCCATTCTGCGCCAGCGCCTCCGGCAGATCGCCGGCACGTTGAGCGGCGGTGAACAGCAGATGCTGGCGACGGCCAGGGCGCTGTGCACCGAACCCACGGTGCTGCTGCTCGACGAACCGAGCGAGGGGCTGGTGCCGGAAATCGTCAACCGCATTCTGGAGACGCTCGTGCAATTGAAGGCGCAAGGGGTGGCCATCCTGCTGGTCGAGCAGAAGGTCAAGTCGGCGCTGAAAGTGTGCGACCGCATCCTGCTTTTGGAGGACGGCGTGATACGGCACGAGGGAACGGCCAAGGCCCTTGCGGCCGACCCGCTTCCGCTCGAAAGATATATCGGCGTTCACAGATAGGAGACCCTGATGGCACATGAGCCGCAAGCCGCGTCCACGGGACCGCAAAAACTGGTCATCCGCAATATCGGGCTCCTGCTGTCGGGAGCGCTCGAACATCCCATCCTCGACGCCGACACGGTTGTCGCGGTTGATGGAAGGATTGTGAGTGTCGGGCGTTTCAAGGATGCCGATGCCGAGGGAGCGACGACGGTCATCGACGCCAATGGCACGGCGCTGGCGCCGGGGCTCATCGACAGCCACGTGCATCCCGTCGCCGGCGACTGGACGCCACGCCAGAACCAGCTCGGCTGGATCGATTCCAGTTTGAATGGCGGCGTCACCACCATGATCTCGGCGGGAGAGGTGCACACACCTGGGCGGCCGCGCGATGTCGTGGGCCTCAAGGCGATGTCGATCAGCGCACAGAGGATGTACGCGAATTTCCGGCCCTCGGGCGTCAAGGTCCATGCCGGCGCCCCGTGCATCGAGCCCGACATGACGGAAGAGGATTTCCGGGAACTGGCGGCGGCGGGCGTCACTTTGCTCGGAGAGGTCGGGCTGGGCGGCGTCAAGGACGGGCCGACGGCGCGCAAGATGGTGGCCTGGGCGCGTGCTTACGGCATCCAGAGCACCATCCATACCGGCGGCCCATCCATTCCGGGCTCGGGGCTGATCGACAGCGATATCGTTCTCGAAGCCGACACCGATGTCGTGGGCCATATCAATGGCGGGCACACCGCCCTTCCCGACACGCAGATCCGCTGTATCTGCGAGGGCTGCAAACGCGGACTCGAAATCGTGCATAACGGCAACGAGCGCGCCGCCCTCTATACGCTGCGGCTGGCGAGTGAGATGAACGAACTCGACCGCGTCATTCTCGGCACCGACGCGCCGGCGGGTTCGGGGGTGCAGCCGCTCGGCATCATTCGTGTCATCTCCATGCTGTCGTCGCTGGGAGGACTTCCGGCGGAGCAGGCGTTCTGTCTCGCCACCGGTAACACCGCGCGGATGCGGAAGCTCGATTGCGGATTGATCGAGCCCGGCCGCGCCGCCGATTTCGTGTTCATGGACCGGGCCCAGCATTCGGCGGGAAAGACATTGATGGAAAGCGTGCAGCTCGGCGATCTGCCGGGCATCGGCATGGTGGTGATCGACGGCATCGTACGCTGCCAGAGAAGCCGCAACACGCCGCCCGCGACAAAGGTGCCGGTTGTGTTAAGCAGTCAGTGAGAGGTGCGACATGGACATGACGGGAAAACGCGTATTGGTGACGGGAGCGACGCGCGGCATCGGGCGCGCGACGGCCGAGGCGTTTCTGAAAGCCGGAGCCAGAGTGGCGGTAAACGGCAGGAGCGAGGCGTCCGTCGCAACGGCGCTCGGAGAACTGAATGCAGGCGACCGTGTGGTCGCGGTACCGGGCGATCTCGGCACGGTCGCCGAATGCGAGCGGGTGGTGAAGGGCGCGGTGGCAGCACTCGGCGGGCTCGATATCCTGGTCAATAATGCCGGGGTATCGGGCACGCATAAAATGATCGCGGACGTCACGGCCAAGGATTGGGACGAGCGCGTCAATCTCAATCTGCGGGCGGTGTATTTCTGCACCAAATACGCTTTGCCGGCACTCCGCGCGGCCAAGGGCAATATCGTCAACGTGGCTTCGGTGCTGGGGCTCGGCGGACGCGGTATCGGGGTGTCGCTTTACTGCGCGGCGAAGGGCGGCGTGGTCAATCTGACCCGCGATCTCGCCATCGAATTCGCGCCCGATGTCAGGGTCAACTGCATCTGCCCCGGCGCCATCGATACCGACATGCTGAAAGCTTATGGACGCGATGTCGGCAAGGGCGACGTCGCCGCCGGCTATGCGCGGATGGTTCAGGACCGCCCGATGAAACGAGTGGCGCAGGCGTCCGAAATCGCTGCCGCCATTCTTTATCTCGCATCGGATCAGGCGAGTTTCGTCACCGGCGCAATCCATGCGGTCGATGGCGGCGTGTCGGCCAAGGTCGGATAGAGCAACGGACTATCCAATGGAATCGCTCTCTCCCCATTTCGTCATTTCCGCGAAGGCGGGAATCCCGCTGTTTATCGATGTTTTTAGCGGGCCCCCCGCCTGCGCGGGGGGTGACGGAAAGAGGTTAAATTCAACTTGCATCCCGACGATCGAGATTCACCTCAGCCCGTCCTCGCCCTTGATCTGACTTGCTTCGAGGCCGCCGATGCGGGGCAGCGGACGGCCGCGCGTGGCGATGGCCAGCGCCACCATGATCTCGTTGGCGCGCGGCGCGTCGCTGATGCGGACTTCCATGCCATCGAAGTGGCTGCGCACGAAGGCTGCATCCTTGTGGCCGAGCGGGATATCGAGCACGACGCCCAAGCCGCCGCGCTTCTTCGAGGATGGAATGAGGGCAGCGCCCTTGCCCAAAGCCTTGCGGACCGGCGCGCCGATCTTCGGATGCAGGATGGCGGCGGCATGTTCGAGCTCTCCGTTCTCGCCGACGGCGGCGGCCTTGCCGTAACTTTCGATGGAGGGACCGGCGATTCCCAGGGCGGCTAAGGCGCGTTCGACCAACAGCGCGCCGAGTTCCTCGCCGATGTCGATAAGTTCGCTCAAGTCCTCCTGGTATTTTCCGGCGAACGGATTGTCGATGACGGCCACCGCGGCGGCGCGGCGAACGGTGGGCGAGACGGCGCGTCCCATCTCGGCCAGCGTTTCGTCCACGAAGGTCACGATCTTGCGGATCTTCGCTTTCATCTGAGGCCATCCTCTCCCTTGATATCGGCCGCCTTCAATCCACCGGCCCGGTCATGGACGCGGGGGCCGGTGGTCATCACCAGCGCCAGCACAAGTTCGTCAGCACGCGGAGCATCGGCGATGCCGATCTCCATCGCGTCGAAGTGGCTCCGCACATAGGAGGCATTGACATGGGTGACCGGAACATCGAGGCGCGCGCCGGGGCCGCCGACTTTCTTGGTCGACGGCACGATGGCTTTGGCGCCGCCCAGCACGTCCCGCATGGCATAGCCGCCCGGCGCGTGCCAAAGAGCTCCGTGTTCGATCTCGCCCGCGGACCCCACGATGGCGCCCTTGCCGTAGCCTTCGATGGATTTTGGATCGCCTCCGAGGGCCGCCACCAGACGGCGCGCCAGATCGACCCCTAAGGGTTTCAGGTCATCCATGAAATGCGCGATGTCGGCGTGATACGATCCGGCGAACGGATTTTCGATGACCGCGAGTGCGACGCCACGGCGATAGGGCTTTGCCTCCAAGGGACCGCCTTCGTGGAAAATATCTTCCACCTGGAGCAGATATTTGCGGACCTTGACGTCAGGCATTTACCAGAAACCTTTGGGCTCGGGCGCGATCAATGGTTCGCGTTTGTCCCGCCAGATGTAAAGCGCAGGCCGCAATGAGGCCGCGTTCCTTAAGTTCCCCGGCCCTGGTGACGCCGCGATTCAGGGCTTCGGCAATTTCTCTTTGCGTCAGAAAGCCTACACCCCGCGTCACCAGCCTTTCGCCGAGATCGCTGTCGGGCTGAAGGCCGGAGGCCGGCAGGCGCGTGATGTTTGGGTGACCGGGGAGATCGACGGCGTTGGCGATGATGGTGGCCGCGGCGTCGGCGATGCTGGCGGAACGCGCCAGCACCGTCACGGCGTCGGCGATGCCGAGCGAGAAGCTCCGGCCGCGCCAACCGCTGGTCGCGACACCGCGAACGGCATCGCTGGAGGTTAAGACGGCATCGGCGAACAGCGACGGGTTGTCGGGCCGGTCGACGAGACCGATCCGGTATTCAGCCCCTTCGCCCAGATGAAACGCGATGTCGCCGCCGTTGTTGACATAGGCGCGATCGAGTTTCGCGGCGCTGGTCATGGCGGCGAGAATTTCCTCGGCGACGCTGCCGGCGACCGCCGCCATCGGCGTGATGAAGTCGTCATGGCCCAGCGTCGCCGCCCACATGCGCCGCGCCGTTGGCCCCTCCGGCCTGCGGTTCGTCCGCTGGCGGAGGAGAGGAAGCTCCGCACACAGTTCATCGAGGACGGTCGCGAAGCGCGCGCGGGCCGCGCCGTAAGCGAGGGCGCGCTCCGGCCCGCCGGCTCCGATGATAAGATCGATGGGTCCGTCATTGAGGTGAAGCCTGCCGCCTTCGATCATGCGGGATTGCATGCGGCTCATCGGAACAGGTCCCGCAAAGGCCGCACATGATCCATGTGGCCGCCAAGGGCCGCATAATCGTCACGGCGCAGGGTGAATTCGATGGGCGCCACCAGCGCCGGGGTCGGCACATAACCGAAGGCGTTGGCGGGGAGCGCCGTCACATCGACCATGAAGGTGATGCCGCCGCCGGGCCAGACATAGACGGGAGCGCCACCGCAGGTAACCCGGGTCAGCGCATCGCGCACCGATTTCGTGAGGCGCACCGGATTTTCGGTGACACCGGCGCGGAGCGATCCCCCCGCTCCCCCCATGAACAACACCGTCGACAGAGCGGGCTCGCAGTTTTCGCTGATGCGCTCGACCGACTGGCGGAGCGTCTCCGGCAATTCCATTGCGCGGGGAATGAGCGTACCGTCGAGTTCGAAATAGGCGTGATGCTCGCCGGTGGTCGAGACCATCAGCAGGCGCAATCCCGCCCATGCCTCCTTCGCGTCGAAGGGCTTGAGGATGGCCAACGGATCCATGAGATCGGTGCCGCCCCAGCCGGAGCCGGGCTGCGCCACCTTGAAATAGCGGCCCGGAGTCGAGCGATGACCCCGGATGCCGATGCCGGTATCGCGGACGCAGAGGAATTTTCCCGCCTGATGCTCGGAGAGGACGCCGGTGATGTGATCATCGACGACGACGACTTCGTCCACATGATCGCGCCATTGTTTGGCGAACATGCCGATCGTCGCCGAACCGCAGCCGACTCGCATGCGCTCCTCAGGCTTCCCGTCGATCACGGGTGGCTTGCCCGCTTCAATCAGCACCTGGGCGCCGCCGTCGACGCTGACTTCGACGGCCTGGCCATTGCACAATGCCAGCAGCGTTTCGCAGGTGACGCGGCCTTCCTTCTTCGAGCCCCCCGTCAGATGGCGCACGCCGCCGAGGGAGAGCATCTGCGAGCCGTATTCGGCGGTGGTGATGTGGCCCACTTGCTCGCCATTGGCGCGCACGGCGGCGGTTTCGGGACCCAAATGGCGGTCAGTATCGATCTTCACCTTGACGCCGCAATAGCTGAAAATACCTTCGGTGACGACGGTGACCATGTCAACGCCAGCGACTTCCGACGAGACGATGAAGGGCGCCGGCTTGTAGTCGGGATAGGTGGTGCCGGCGCCGATGGCGGTTATCACCGTGTTGCCGGGCTCGACGATGCGGCCATCCCACTCCTTGTCGCGATGGAGGAAGGAGACGACCTCGCGGCCGCTCTCGATGGTGCGTTCGAGCAGGATATGAGGATCTATGCGGATCAGTTCGCCGTTGCGGTTGCCGTAGCGGTCGCAGGCGCCCAGTGCTCCGTCGCGGATATAGCACAGCACCGGGCAGGCATCGCAGCGGATCTTGTCGGCGCTCATGCCGCGGCTTCCTTTGCCAGTATAGCGGCCCTGATCCGGTCGGGGGTCGCGGGCGTCCGCATCATGCGGATTCCGGCGGCGTTGGCAATGGCGTTCAGGATGGCGGGAGCGGTCGGGATCAGCGCCTGCTCGCCCAAGCCCTTGGCGCCGTAGGGACCGTCGGGCGAAGGACATTCGATGAGGATCGATTGAATGGGGGGCACGTCGCCGATGGTCGGGATCAGGTAGTCGTGCAGGTTTTCGCCGCGGCCCGGGGTGAATTCCTCCATCAGCGCCATGCCCAGCCCTTGCGCCACGCCGCCCTCGATCTGGCCTTCGAGGAGCATCGGATTGATGGCGCGGCCGACATCGTGGGCGGCGGTGACTTTCAGGACCTTGACGGTGCCGAGGCGGGTATCGACCTCGACCTCGGCCAGATGCGCGCCGAAGCCGTAGACGGCGTAGGGAAGGCCCTGTCCGTTGGCGTCGAGCGGACTGGTGGGCGGATCGTAGCTTTCCTCCGCACACAGAACATAACCGAAGGGGCCGGAAGCGAGCGTGTCGAGCGGAATGGAACGCACGACATCGGTATCGGCGATTTCGAGCGCAGTTCCGGTGACGGTGATCGTCGCGCCGTCGCCGGCATTGGCGAGGCGGAGAATCTTGGCGCGCAGGGCGAGGCCGGCGAGCTTCGCCGCGTTACCGCTGACAAAGGTCTGGCGCGAGGCGGAGGACTTTCCCGCGTCGGGGGTGAGGTCGGTGTCGGCCGAGACGAGATCGAGCGAGGCCAGCGGAAAGCCCACGGCATCGGCGGCGATCTGCGCGATCACGGTGGTCGAGCCCTGGCCGATATCGACGGCACCTTGATGCAGCGCCAGGCGGCCGTCGGGCTTGAGACCGAGCCGGATGGTCGATGGGTTTGGCATCGACGTATTGCCGCAGCCGTAGAACATGCCTGCGACGCCGGCGCCGCGACGCTTGCAACCGTTACCCGCATTGTGCGACGCCGCCTCCGATTGCGCCCGCCGCCAATGCGGGCGGAGCGCTTCGAGACATTGGCGGAACCCTTCGGCATCGGCGAGGAGCTGACCGGTGACCGTGGGCGTCGTGGCATCGATCGCATTCAGGATGCGAAATTCCAACGCATCCATTCCGAGTTTCGCTGCGAGCATGTCGAGAAGCTGCTCCTGGGCGATCGCCGCCTGTGGCACGCCGAAACCGCGAAAGGCGCCCGACGGCACGCTGTTGGTGAGAACGGCGCGCGCTCGCGCATGATAATGCGGAACGAAATAAGGGCCCGAGGCATGGACCGGCACGCGGATGGCGACGGTCGGTCCCCACGAGGCATAGGCGCCGGTGTTGAAATCGCCTGCAAAATACATGGCGGTGAGGCGGCCGTCGCGGTTCGCTCCGGCGCTGGTCCGCATGCGGCCCGGATGGCGCTTGGTGGTCGACATGATCGACTCTGGCCTGGTGTAGACCAGGGCCGCGGGCCGCCCCGTCAGCCATGCGGCGAGAGCGACGAAGGGCTGCACCGAGAGATCGAGCTTGGAGCCGAAGCCGCCGCCGCAGGCCGATGGAATGATGCGCACGGCTTCGGGCGGGATGCCGAGGATCGCCGCCGTATCGTCGCGGTCGAGATAGGGCGATTGGGTTGACACCGTCAGTTCGAGACGGTCGCCGACGCGCCTCGCCCAGCCTGCCTCGGGCTCGATATAGGCATGCTCGACATAACCGGTTTCAAACGCGGCTTCGACGGTCACGTCGCTTCGGGCGAGAGCGGCCAGAGCATCGCCGCGGGCCACATGGCCCTTGACCAGAATGTTTCCGGCGCGGTTGCCGTGGATGAGCGGGGCATCGGCGCCAAGTGCTTCATCCATGGTGAGGAGCGGCTGGCGTTCCGACCATTCGACCGGGAAATCGTCGGGATCGAGACATTCGACGGCGGCGCGCGAACCCACCACCGCGGCGATAGCTTCACCGCGATGCCGTGTCTCTCCCACCGCGAAGACCGGCTGGTCGGCGAATGCGGCGAGGACGCCGAACAGGTTGCGGCCGGGGATATCGGCGGCGGTCAGTACACGGACGATGCCGGGATGGCGAGCGGCATAGCCCGCGAGATCGCCCAACGTGAACGCCGCCCGGTGATGTTTTGTGCGGATGACTTTCACATAGAGCGCGTCGGTGGGAATGCGGTCGGCGCCGAACGCCTCGGTGCCGGTCACCTTCGGACCACCGTCGAGGCGCGGTACGCGCTGGCCGACCGCCGCGCTGCCGAGAGGTGAG
>JANNSP010000200.1:0-21439 GCA_031402975.1 Hyphomicrobiales bacterium | reverse complement strand
CAGCGTCGAGACCCGGGTGACGCTGGCGCGCCAGGCCGCGAGGATGTCGGGCTTGCGCTGCAGCACGACGAGGCTCCCCGGATAGGGATTGAGATCGTGCATGGTGACGAAGGCTTCCTCGCCGGACGCCAGCACCAAGGGCGTCATGGCCTGGCTGTTGATCGGGGCCTCGGTGATGAAACTGGGGGACAGGACATCGTCGAGCCGCCGGCCGTCGAGGCGCTCCGACAAAGGAAGGCTGGCGACAATTCGTCCGCCGTCGTCGGCCACGGCATGCACCCGCTTGTCGAGGAGGGCGCCCGCCGGCATCATGCGGGCGAGCAGGGCCTGGGTCATCGGCGGCGGCTGGCGCTCCTCGGCCATCGCCTGCTGGTATTCGTTGCGGATGCCTTGCGCCACGATCGTCGCGTGGAGCGCCGACAGCAGGGTCTGCTCGTTGAGATTGGCGGCGCGGTTCTGCACGAGCTGCAGCGACAGCGAGGTTCCAAGGGCGGCGAGAAACAGCGAGATCAAAACGGTGATCAGCAGGCGGAGGGATTTTTCCGAAATGTCGATCGCCAAGCGCTGCGGCAGGGGCGAGGGCAGCCTGAGCAGGCGCTCCTTGAAAAACAGTTCCCCGATCTGTGCTTTGCCCAAATTTTCCCCTTCTCCCGCCAGCAGGGGGGAGCCGGATGCCATCAACCAGCCCCCGGTTCCGAATCAGGGCTATTGATTCGCAAGTGGAATGATTTGTCCAGCCGTATCAGGATTGGACGATGCGCGAAACGATTTCGAACACGTCGGGCGAGGGATTGGAGAGAGCGAGGATGCGGCGGAGATGGAGTTCGGCGGCTTGGCGGCGGACCGCGTCGAACATCCGCCAGCTGCGGAAACCGGTGGCGAGCCTCGCCGCCACCTGCGGGTTGGTGGCATCGAGCCGGATGATGGTATCGGCCACCAGGCGATAGCCTTCGCCGTCGGCGGCGTTGAACCCCGCCGGATTGCCCGAGGTCAGCCCGCCGACCAGCGCATAGACGCGGTTGGGGGTCGCCAGGTTGAAGGCCGGATGCGACATGAGCTTTTCGACGCGCGCGGCAGCGCCGGAGCCAGCCGCTCTGGCATGCAGGCCGAACCATTTGTCAACCAGCAGGTGATCGCCGCCATGGCGCTGGTAAAAAGTTTCCAGCGCCGTCTCGCGTTCCGGCGCCTCGGTCTGCACCAGGGCGCCCAGGGCGCCGATTTCCGCCGTCATGCTCTGGGGGTGTGAAAGTTCTTCCAGCGCGGCGCCAACGCCTTTCGCCGGGTTACCCAACAGCAGGAGCTGCAGCGCCGCATAGCGGAGTTCGCGCCTGGCGGTCGATGGCGGATCGGGCCGGTAGGGACCGGGTTCAACGGTCGCATGCCAGATGCGGTCGAGTGGACCGGCAAGGGCAAGGCCCAGTTCGGCGCGAACCCTGTCGCGGGCGCTCCGCACCACATCGGTGTCGACATTGCCGCCGATCGCTGCGGCGATCTCGGCCTCCTGCGGCAGGCCCAGCATCAGCGCCTTGAAGGCATCGTCGAGCGAGGGATCGGCGAGGATCGAAGCGAGGGCTTGGGCATAGGCGGCGATAGTGGAAGACTGCGATGTCCCCCTCACCTCGGCGAGGATCAGTTCGCGCCCCCGCGTCTGGCCCGCCTCCCAGCGGTTGAAACTGTCGCGGTCGTGACGCATCAGGAAGATCTGGTCCTCGGGCGAGGCATTGACGATGAGATGAATGGGCGCCGAGAAGCCGCGATTGAGCGACAGCACGGGCCGCGCCACGACGTTTCGGAACCGAAACGTCTGTTTCTGCTCGGTCAGTTCGATGAGCGGAGCATTCAGCAGACCCACCCCTTCGAGATCGAGCGGCATGTCCTCGCCGTCGGGTCCAACGAGGCCCAGCGCCTGCGGGATCGGCAGGGGTAACTTCTCGGACTGCCCCGGCGTCGGCAGTGTCCGCTGCTCGAGCGTCAGATCGAAGGTCTTGCGCCGCGCGTCGTAGCGGCCTTCAGCGATCACTTGTGGCGTACCGGCCTGTTCGTACCAGCGGAAGAAGGACGACATGTCGCGGCCCGACGCGTCCGCCATGCAGGTGACGAAGTCCTCGATGGTCGCGGCCTCGCCGTCATGGCGATTGAAATAGAGGTCCATGGCCTTGCGGAAGGCGGCAGGCCCGATCAGCGTCTGCATCATGCGGCACAGCTCGGCGCCTTTTTCGTAGACGGTGGGCGTATAGAAATTGTTGATCTCGATATAGGAGGTGGGCCTCACCGGATGCGCCAGGGGCCCACCGTCCTCGGGAAACTGCCGGGCCCTGAGTGTCTTGACATCGGCGATGCGCTTGACCGGGCGCGAGCGCATGTCGGAGGTGAATTCCTGATCTCGGAAGACGGTCAAGCCCTCCTTCAGGCAAAGCTGGAACCAGTCGCGGCAGGTGATGCGGTTGCCGGTCCAGTTGTGGAAATACTCATGCGCGATGATCGCTTCGATATTCACATAGTCGGCGTCGTTGGCGGTCTCGGGCAAGGCCAGGATGTATTTGTCGTTGAAGATGTTGAGGCCCTTGTTCTCCATCGCCCCCATGTTGAAATCCGACACCGCGACGATATTGAAGCAGTCGAGATCGTATTCGCGTCCGTAGGCCCGCTCATCCCAGAGCATCGAGGCTTTCAGCGATTCCATCGCCCACTGGCAGCGGTCCTCCTTGCCCGTCTCGACATAGATGCCGAGCGCCACATCGCGCCCCGACATGGTCTTGAACGTGTCATGGACGGAAGCGAGATCGCCCGCGACAAGGGCGAAGAGATAAGCGGGCTTGGGGAAGGGATCGTTCCATTGGGCGAAATGGCGGCCGTGGCCCGCTTCACCCGTCTCGCCCGGATTGCCATTGGAGAGCAGCACGGGGCACTGTTGGCGCGTGGCCTCGATCCTGACGGTGAAGCGCGCCATCACGTCCGGCCGGTCGTGGAAATAGGTGATGCGGCGGAATCCTTGCGCCTCGCATTGGGTGCAGTAGACGCCGTTCGATACATAGAGTCCGGTGAGTTCGGTATTGGCTCTGGGGTTGCATTCCGTGACAACGTCCAGGGTGAACGGCGCCTGCGGCACCTGGTGGACGGTGAGCGATCCCGCATCGACGCGATAGTCTTGCGGACCGAGCGGGCGGCCGTCGAGTGCGATCGACACCAGTGTCAGCTTTTCGCCGTCGAGCACCAGCGGCTCGTTTCGCGCGAGGCGCTCGGGATTGGAGCGGAACGACAACCGCGACGACACCCGAGCCGTTTCCGGATCGAGCCGGAACTCGAGGCTGACGGCGTCGATCAGATAGGTGACCGGCGTATAGTCCTTGAGATGAACGGCTTTCGGCTTGGCACTCTGCATGTGGTTTGACGCCTGAAATGAAGGGTTGAGGGCATAGAGCCCATGAGCCCCGCTCTTGTCAAAGAAACAAGATGATGCGCGCGGGCTTGACGTCAGGCGCTCAATCTCTCCACCAGCCTCTCCAGCATCCGGTCGCACGCCGCCAACTGCGCCTCGCTCACATATTCATCCGGCTTGTGGGCGACCGCGATGCTGCCCGGCCCGCACACCACGGCGGGAACGCCGAGTTCCTGCTGGAACAGTCCGCCCTCGGTGCCGAAGGTGATCTTGCCGGTCGAGTTGCCGCCGGTGAGCGAATGGACGAAGCGCACCGCCTCGCTGTCGACGGGCGTGTCGAGTGCGGGATAGCTCTGCAGTTCGGCGAAGTCGAACCGCGCGCCCGGAAATACGCCCCGATACGTGGCGGCGGCCGTCTCGGCGGCGGCGAAGATTTTCGTGACGATCGCCTGGGCATTGTCCTTCGGCAGATAGCGGATCTCGAAATCGAAGCTGGCGCGGTTGGGAACGATGTTCATAACCTCGCCGCCGGCGATCTTGCCGACATGCAGCGTGCTGTAGGCGACATCATAGTCGCCGTCGCGGGACCCGTGTTCGGCGATCTGTTTCTGCAACGAGCGGATTTCGCCGATGAGGTCGGCCGCCATGTAGATGGCGTTGACGCCCATGGGCGCCAGACTCGAATGCGTCTCAAGACCGTGCGCGGTGACGCGGAAGCCGAGCTTGCCCTTGTGCGCCGTCACCGCCTGCATCGACGTGGGTTCCCCCACGATGCACAGGCGCGGCCTGACCGGCATATCCTTGAGCATGTGGAGCAGGCGCCTGACGCCGACGCAGCCGATCTCCTCGTCATAGGAAAACGCCAGTCCGATCGGCGTGGTCAAAAGCGCGGTGGCGGACTTTTCCGCCATGGCAAGACAGCAGGCGATGAAGCCCTTCATGTCGGCGCTGCCACGGCCGTAATGATTGCCCCCGCGCGAAGTCAGCGCGAACGGATCGGAACTCCACGCCTGGCCCTCGACGGGGACGACATCGGTATGCCCCGACAAGACCACGCAAGCGCGGTCCCTTGGGCCGATCACCGCCCACAGATTGGCCTTGCGGCCATCCTCGCTATGAACCAGCGTGGACGCGATGCCGAAGCCCGCCAGCACGGTTTCGACATACGCGATCAAATCGAGATTGCTGTCTCGGCTGATGGTGGGAAAGGCGATGAGGTCGCGCAGATAGTCGAGCGAGGACGGCATCGCCTACGGCCTTTGCGCCCCCACCCTTGCCGTTTCGATGGCATAGATCGACGAGTCGCCGCAGATGAACATGCGCGATTTGCCGTGGCCGCCGAAAGTGAGGTTGGCGCATGTTTCGGGAACCAGAACGCGTCCCAGCCTGTCGCCCGAAGGCGTATAGCAATGGATGCCGTCGCCCGACGAAATCCACACCAGCCCCTCGGTATCGACGCGAAGGCCATCCGGCACCTTGGGCTTGATTTCGGCCAGAACGCGGCTCTTGCCCAGCTTCTTGCCATCGACGACTTTCAGCACCCGGACATGACGCGGATATTTGTCGTCGAACACGCCGCCGCCCCGGGCATGGCCGGAATCGGCGATATAGATTTCGCTTTCGTCGGGTGAAAACGCCAATCCGTTCGGACGGTCGAAATCGTCGGCCACCACCGTCACCTCGCCGTTTGCCGGATCGAAGCGGTAGACCTGATTCTTGCCGATTTCGCTCTCGGCCTTGATGCCCTCGTAATCGCTGATGATGCCGTAGGGCGGATCGGTGAACCAGATGGTGCCGTCCGATTTCACCACCACGTCGTTGGGCGAATTGAAGCGCTTGCCGTTCCAGTGCGACACGATCATCTCGTAGCGCCCGTCGAGAGTGGTGCGGCTGACGCAGCGCCCGCCATGCTCGCACGAAATCATGTTGCCGTCGAGATCGCGGGTATGCCCGTTGGTGCGCTGCGACGGCTGGCGGAAGGTCGAAAGTCCATTGACGGGCGACCAGCGCATCATGCGGTTGTTGGGAATATCCGAGAACCGGAGCTCGTTCAATTCGCCGAACCACACCGGGCCTTCGGCCCATTTGAAACCGGTTGCGAGTTTGGTGAGCGAGGCGCCCGCCGGAAAGAAACTGTTGAACCGTGCCTCGTCGCCCGCGAGGCAAGCCGCCCGTGTATCGCCCATTCGATCCTCCCGCTTTTTTTCGAGACTAGGGACAAACGGTGCGAAATGGCAAGCACTGGGGTTTCAGACGTCACTGATAAAGCAGTAGACATCACTGTTGCCGTTTATTATGTTAATTGCGATTCTCCACAGGCCACCTCCGCATGATCACGGCGGCGCAATTGCGGGCTTCCCGCGCGCTTCTTGGCATCGACCAGCAGACGCTGGCCGATCTGGCCGGCGTTTCGCTGCCAACTATCCAGCGCATGGAAGCGAGCCCCAACAATGTGCGGGGCGTCGTCGCCTCGCTGATGAAAGTGCTCGACGCGCTCGACCGCGCCGGTGTCGAACTGTTAGGCGATGGCGGGGCCAGTCTGGGCGGAGGCCGGGGCGTGCGCTTCAAGGCGCCGCAGCAATGACGCTGCTGCTGCTGGCGGTAGCGCTTTATGCGTCTGCCGGGCTGGCCGCCGCGGTATTTCATCGTCGCCTGCTGGCCATCGTCTATCCTCTATGTATCGCCGCCGCGATGCTGGCGATTATTGCGGGCCTGCCGGTGCTGTTCGAAGGCACGAGCGAAACCCTGCATCTGCCACTCGGCCTCCCCTCGATCGGCCTTCACCTGGCGCTCGATCCGCTGTCGGGCTTCTTCGGCTTCATCGTCAATGGCGGCGTGCTGGCGGCATCGATCTACGGGTTGGGACTCGACCGCGAGCATGATCTTTCCCCCCGCATCGAACCGCTGGTGCCGGTGTTCGCCGCGGCGATGAACCTGGTGCTGATCGCCGCCGACGCCTTCGGCTTCCTGTTCTTCTGGGAACTGATGTCGCTGTCGTCCTGGGCGCTTGTTGTTGCCAATCATCGCGATCCTGCAAACCTCCGCGCCGGGCATGTCTATCTGGTGATGGCGGCGATCGGCACGGCGGCGCTGCTGTTCGCTTTCGGTGGCATGGCGGGCGTAGCCGGTGGCTACAGCTTCGCCGCGATCCGTGATGCAGCACTCGATCCCGTGGTGGCGGGCCTCGTGTTGACGGCGGCGCTGATCGGCACCGGATCGAAAGCCGGACTGTTCCCGCTCCATGCCTGGCTGCCGCTGGCCCATCCCGCCGCCCCCTCGCACGTCTCCGCGCTGATGAGCGGCGTCATGACCAAGGTCGCGATCTATGGCGTGATCCGCATCGTCTTCGACCTGCTCAGCACGCCCCAATGGTGGTGGTCGCTGCCCTTCCTGGTGCTGGGGGCCGCGACCGCGGTCATGGGCCTCCTCTATGCCTTGCTCGACGGCGATGTGAAACGCGTGCTGGCCTATTCGACGGTCGAGAATGTCGGCATCATTTTTGTGGGACTGGGGCTGGCGTTAGCCTTTCGCACCACGGGACTTGAAGCGGCGGCGGCGGTGGCGATGGCGGCGGCACTCCTGCATTCGCTCAACCATTCCTGGTTCAAGTCGCTGCTGTTTTTAGGCGCCGGCGCCGTTCTCCACGCGACCGGCCGGCGCGATTTCGATGGCTTGGGTGGCTTGATTCATCGCATGCCGGTGACGGCGGTCTTCGTACTCGTGGGCTGCCTGTCGGCCTCCGCTTTGCCGCCGTTCAACGGCTTTGTTTCCGAATGGCTGCTGTTCCAGGCGGTCCTCGCCGGCCCCGAATTTCCCGAACCACTGCTGCGCTTCCTGTCGCCCGCCGTCGGCGCCTTGCTGGCCCTTGCCGCAGCACTCGCGGCGGCGTGTTTCGTCCGCCTCTACGGCATCGCGTTTCTGGGTAGGCCACGAAGCCCCGAAGCGGCGCGGGCCCGCGAGGTTCCGGGCGTGCAAGTCGCGGCGATGGGCATGCTGGCGGCACTCTGCCTCGCGGGCGGATTGTTCGGCGGCGCCATGGCGCGAAGCCTGCAACCCTTGTTGCTGATGCTGACGGGAGCGGCACTGCCGGGCAGGGCCTCGGGCCCCACCGCGCTGTCGCTCGTTGCCTTCAATGCCTCGCGCAGTTCCTACGACGCGCCAACCATCCTCGCCTTCCTGCTGATTTCGGGCGTGCTCACCACGCTTCTCGTCCACCGCCTGTCGAGCCGGAGATCGAGGCGGAGCGCCGCCTGGGATTGCGGCTTTCCCGATTCGTCGCCCTCAAACCAGTATTCAGCCTCGAGTTTCAGCCAGCCGCTCCGCCGCGTCTACGGCTCGACCGCCTTCGGCTCGACCGAGACGATCGACATGCCGGCGCCGGGCGATCACCGGCCGGCCCGGCTTCGCGTGGGCTTCCGCGATCACGCCTGGGACTGGCTCTATTTGGCGCCCGCCCGCTTCATTCTCGCATCCTCGCTGCGCCTCAACCAGCTTCAGTTCCTGACCATCCGCAGCTATCTCGTGTTGATGTTCAGTGCGCTGATCGTTCTCCTGGTCATCGCCGCAGTGTGGTTCTGATGGGCGAGACCCTCATGCTGTTTGTGGGTCAGGCGATCCAGATGGTGCTGGTTATCGCGTTGGCGCCGCTGGTGACCGGCATCGTGCGCAAGGTCAAGGCGCGTTTCATGGGCCGCATCGGGCCGCCGGTGATCCAGCCCTACCGCGATCTCATCAAGCTGATGCGCAAGGAAACGGTGTTCGCCGAGAATGCCTCCTGGCTGTTCCGCGCTGCTCCCTATGCGATCTTCGCCTTCACCTGGGTCGCCGCCGCCCTGGTGCCGAGTTTCGCCTCGGGGTTGATGTTCAACTGGGCCGCCGATGTCATCGCACTCGTGGCGCTGCTCGGCGCGGCGCGTGTGTTTCTCGCATTGGCCGGCATGGATGTGGGAACGAGTTTCGGCGGCATCGGAGCCTCGCGCGAGATGATGATCGCGACGCTGGCCGAGCCCGCGATGCTGCTCGTCGTGCTGACCATGGCCTTAGCGGCCGGCACCACGCAATTGCCCGGCGTCGCCGATTTCCTGATCTCGGCTCCGATCACCGTCCGCGTGTCACTCGCTCTCGCGCTGGTGGCCTTGGTGATGGTGGCGCTGGCCGAGAATGCCCGCATTCCGGTCGACAATCCGGCGACCCATCTCGAACTCACCATGGTGCACGAGGCGATGCTGCTCGAATATTCGGGCCGTCATCTCGCCATGATCGAGGCTTCGAGCCAGCTCAAGCTGGTGCTCTATCTGTCGCTGATCGTCTCGCTGTTCGTTCCCTTCGGCATGGCGCCGGCGCAATCCGGTGTGGCGGCGTGGGCGTTCGGCGGCTTTGCCTATGTCGGCAAACTCATAGCGGGTGCCGTGCTGCTCGGCATGTGGGAAGTGAGCGTCGCCAAGATGCGGGTGTTCCGGGTTAGCGAATTTTTAGGCGGCGCCTTCGTCTTCGCCTTTCTCGCCATACTGCTCGCCTTCCTGACGCGCGAGGTGATGCGGTGACCCAGGCCTATGACGTGTCGCATCTGCTCGCGGGCCTCATGCTGGTCGCGAGTTTCGCGCTGCTCTATCAGGACCGTATCTTCGCGGTGCTCAATACCTTCGCGGCACAGGCGATCGTCCTGTCGCTGGCGGTGGCGTGGGAAGCCTGGACGCAGGATCGGCCGCATCTCTACATCACGGCGGGGATAGCGCTCGGCCTCAAGGGCATCGTCATCCCGGTGGCGCTGCACCGCATGATCGTCAAGCTCGGCATTCACCGCGATGTCGAGCAGGTGGTGGGCGTCGGCAAGACGCTGATCCTCGGACTGGCGCTGACCTCGCTGTCGCTGATGCTGGTGCTGAAGGTTACCGAAACGGCGGAGTCCTTCACCCGCGAGGGCCTCGCTCTGGCGCTCGCGATCATTCTTCTCGGCCTTCTGATGATGATCACCAGACGCAACGCCGTCACCCAGATCGTCGGTTTCATGTCGCTCGAAAACGGCCTGGTGCTGGCGGCCACCGGCGCGCAAGGCATGCCGCTCGTCGTCGAGGTCAGCGTTGCCTTTTCGGTGCTGATCGCGCTGTTCGTTTTCGCCGTGTTCGTGTTCCGCATCCGCGAGCGTTTCGACAGCGTCGATGTCGAATCCCTCGAGCGCGTGCGCGGTGACCGCAAATGAACGCCGGCGTCGTCGCGGTCATCGTCATTCCTTTTGTGTCCGCCGCACTGCTGGCGGCGGTGCCAAGTTACCGGCTGTCGGCGGCGGGCACCGTCGCCGCGATGTTAGCCACGCTGATCGCGGGCCTTTCGCTGCCCTTCGCGACACACGAGGCGGGCAGCTATTTCATCCTCGACGATGTCAACATCCTGTTCATCGTGCTCAACACGCTCGTTGGTTTCACCACGTCCGTTTTCAGCGCTAGCTACATCGGCCACGAGATCGAGACGGGGAAGCTGACGCCGCTGTTCGTGCGGTTCTACCACGCCATGTTCCTGGCCATGATGGGAGCGATGAACCTGGCGCTCACCGCCAACAATATCGGGCTCCTGTGGGTCGGGCTCGAACTGGCGACGCTCATTACTGTGGTGATGGTCGGCATTTACCGCACGCCGTCGGCGATCGAGGCGGCGTGGAAATATTTCATCCTCGGCAGCGTCGGCATCTCGCTCGCCTTCTTCGGCACGATCCTGATCTATCTCGCCGGGCAGAAGCCCTTGGGCGAGGGGGCGGCGGCGATGACCTGGAGCCTGCTTCTGGCGCATGCGCCCGAGCTTGACGCCTCGCTGCTCAACCTGTCCTTCATCTTCCTCTTGGTGGGCTACGGCACCAAGGTCGGCCTCGCGCCGCTCCACGCCTGGTTGCCCGATGCCCATGCCGAGGGACCGACGCCGATCTCGGCGGTGCTGTCGGGCCTGCTGCTCAACGTGGCGCTCTATGCGCTGCTGCGATTCAAGATGATCGTATCGGCGAACCCGAGCGCCATCGATCCAGGCCCCGTGATGATCGTCATGGGCCTCCTGTCGCTGATCTTCGCCGCCTTCATGCTGTTTCAGCGCCGCGACATCAAGCGCCTCTTCGCCTATTCCTCGATCGAGCACATGGGGCTCATCACCTTCGCTTTCGGCATGGGCGGGCCGCTCGCCAATTTCGCCGGTTTGCTCCACATGGCGATGCACAGCTTGACCAAGTCGGCGATCTTCTTCGCCGTGGGCCACATCGCCCAGGCCAAGGGCACCCAGCGAATCGCCGATATCAGGGGCCTCAGCGTCACTCATCCGGGCCTCGCTATGGGCCTCGCCGCGGGCGTGCTGGCGATCTCCGGCCTGCCGCCCTTCGGCGTGTTCATGAGCGAGTTTTTGATACTGACCACGACTTTCGCGCGCCATCCCTGGCTGGCGCTGCTGCCTGCTTTCGGCCTGCTCGTCGCTTTCGCCGCACTTCTTTACCGCCTGCAAGGCCTGCTGTTCGGCGAGCCCTCCGAGCCATCGCACGAGGTCAAGGCATCTTCTGTACCGCTCATTATCCATCTGAGCCTGGTACTGGTCGCGGGCCTCTATCTGCCGCAGACTTTGGTCGGCTGGTTCGAGCGCGCCGCGGAGCTGCTCAAATGATCGCGGCAAGCAAGATGCTGTCGGTGAGAGGCAACGACGGCTTCGACCGCGTCACTGTCGATGCGGCATTGTGGGAGAGTCTTGCCGAGGGCGCGGCCGCTGGCCTGCATGACTTCAGCGGCATCTGGTTGGATCGGACCTGCGTGTCCCTGCTGCTGGTCGATTCTACAATTCCGCTGCGCCTCATCGTCTCGTTGCCGGTGCGCGACGGCTGCTATCCGGCCGTCAGCCGCTTTCACGCGCCGGCCTCGCGGCTCGAACGCGCACTCCGCGATCTCAACTTGATCGAACCGGTTGGACTGCCCGATCCCCGCGCCTGGCTCGATCATGGCGTATGGCCGCACAGTAAGGCCGGACCTGGCTATGCCTTTCTGCCATCGGAAGGCGAAGGACTGCACCAGATTCCGGTGGGCCCCGTTCATGCCGGCATCATCGAGCCCGGGCATTTCCGCTTCACCGTCAATGGCGAGGCGGTGGTGCGGTTGGAGGAACGCCTGGGCTATGTCCACAAGGGCATCGCCGGGCTGTGCGTCGGTGCCGACATCGAGCGCGCCGGGAAACTTGCGGCGCGCATCTCGGGCGATGCGACGGTGGCCTATTCATTCGCCTTTGCACTTGCCGTCGAATCCGCACTCGGCGTCGTAATTCCACCGCGCGCCGCGCTGCTTCGTGGCATCATGGCCGAGCTCGAACGCCTGTCGCATCACGTCAACGACGTGGGCGCCATCTGCAACGATGCCAGCGTCGTGGCCCTGCATGCGCGCTCGACGCTCATACGCGAACACATCCTGCAAAGCGCCCAAAGCTGCTTCGGCCATCGCCTGATGATGGACAGGATCGTGCCGGGCGGTGTCGCGTCCGATCTGTCGACTGACGGTCGCAGCAACATGGAGGCTCTGCTCAGGCAGTGTACGGACGACTTCGAGGCGGTGGTCCGCGTCTATGACAGCCTGCCCTCGCTCCAGGACCGCACCATGACCACCGGAATCGTCGCGGCCCATCTGGTGAAACAGTTCGCCGCGGGCGGTCACGTTGGCCGCGCCTCGGGCCGCGCCTTCGATACCCGCAAGGACTTTCCCTACGCGCCGTACGATGGACTCAACTTCACGCCGGCGCTGCGAGGCGACGGCGATGTCAACGCGAGGGTGTGGATCCGGATCGAGGAGGCCCGCGCCAGTATGGCGCTGATCGGCGAAATGCTGCGGCGCCTGGAGCCGGGTCCGATCCGTGCTGATCTGCCAACCGATATCGGAGGCGAAGGCGCCGCCATGGTCGAATCCTTCCGCGGCGATGTCCTGCTGGCTTTGCGGCTCGAGCGGGGAAAGATCGCCGCCTTCCATGCGCGCGATCCCTCGTGGTTCCAGTGGCCGCTGCTCGAAGCCGCGATCGAGGGCAACATCGTCGCCGACTTTCCACTGTGCAACAAATCCTTCAACTGCTCCTATGCCGGGCACGACATGTGATGCGCGGCCTGCTGCTCCGCTCCCTCCTGCAAAAACCGGCGACCATCGCGGCGCCCGGCCCAGATGCAACGTATACGGACGAATTGGTGGCGGCACTCGCCGCCTCGTCGCGCCGGAAGCTCGGCCGTTCGCTGTCGATCCGCGAGGTCGATGCGGGATCGTGCAATGGCTGCGAGCTGGAAATCCACGCGCTCGGCAATCCGGTTTACGACATCGAGCGTTTTGGCCTCAAATTCGTGGCGTCCCCCCGCCATGCCGACGTGCTCCTGGTGACCGGACCCGTCACTCACAACATGCGGGTGGCGCTGGAGCGCGCCTTCGCCGCGGCACCCCATCCCAAATGGGTGGTGGCGGCCGGCGATTGCGCAGTCAATTGCGGCGTATTCGCCGGCAGCAGGACCTGCGTCGGTCCGGTGTCATCGGTGCTGCCGGTCGATCTTCACATTCCGGGCTGTCCGCCGGCACCCATCGAAATCCTCAAAGGCCTGCTGGCGCTGGTCGAAGCCGTGGCCTGATGGTCAATAGCGCAGCCTGTCGCCCGTCTCGCCGTCGAACAGGTAGATGCGATCCTTGAGAAAGGTGAAGGCGATCGGCGTGTCCACGCTCTGCCGGAATGTCCGGTGCCCCTTGGCCACCACCAGTTGTTCGCCGGCCCAGGCGGTCACCAGTGTCATATCGCCGGTGGGTTCGAGCGAGTAGAGTTTGGACACCAGATTTCCACCTTCCGCCGGGCTGATTTCCATGTCTTCCGGCCGGATGCCCAGCACGACGTTCCTGTTGGTGGCCAGGCCCAGGTTGTTGACCTCGGTATTGGGGCCGGTGAATGTTCCGTTTTCCAGCGATCCCCTGATGAGGTTCATCGGAGGCGAACCGATAAACCCCGCGACGAAAATGTGGTTGGGGTCGTTGTAGACCTCGTCCGGCGTGCCCAGTTGCTGGATCCGGCCCTTGTTCATGACGGCGATGCGATCGGCCAGCGTCATGGCCTCGACCTGGTCGTGGGTCACATAGATGGTGGTGGTTTCGAGACTGCGCTGGATGTGTTTGAGCTGGGCCCGCATGGTGAGGCGGAGCTTGGCGTCGAGGTTCGACAGTGGCTCGTCCATCAGGAAGACCTGCGGCTGGCGCACGATGGCGCGCGCCAAAGCGGCGCGCTGGCGCTGGCCGCCGGATAAAGCGCGGGGCTTCCGGTCGAGAAAATCTCCGAGTTCGACCATTTGCGCCGCCTTGCGCACCAGGCGATCTTGGTCGGGTTTGGGAACGCCGCGCATGCGCAGCGGGAAGCGGATGTTCTCGTAGATCGACATGTTGGGATAGAGCGCGTAGCTTTGAAAAACCATGGCCACGTCGCGGTCGCGCGCATCGACGTCGGTGACCAGTTCGCCGCCGATTTCGATCTCGCCGGCGGTCGGCTCCTCAAGGCCCGCGATCATGCGCATCGTGGTGGTCTTGCCGCAGCCCGAGGGCCCGAGAAAAACCATGAATTCCTTGTCCCTGACGTCGAGGTCGATCTTGTCGACGCCCACGAAGTCACCCCACGACCGGGAAATTCCGCGAAGTTTAATTTCGGCCATTTGACGTCCAGAATGCCGGTCCAGTCCTCATGTGCCGCTGCCCCTTATCCAGCCAGGCCCCGTGGTGCTACAAAGCGCTATACCACTGATACAAAGTCGCTATAAATGCAACATTTTTTACATGCAAGAGACATTTGAAGCATGAATTACGAGACAGCGGAAGTTGTTGTCGGCCAGTCTGTATCCTGTCTACCGTTCTCCGCTTGTAAGATGCCGCGAAATTGGAGAAATCCGCTTCTCTACTTCACAATACATATTGACAATTCAAAGCATAAAAGTATCCTTATTGAGATTGCGATGACGGGAACGAGGTGACCGATGGCGGGTGCGGTTGACAAAGCGCGGCACGAAGGGCCAAGGGCCATCGGTCCGGCCAACGGTCTCGCGCCCGATCTGGCACGGCGCCTGGAAAGGGAAGGCCGCCCCATTCGCATCGGGCTCATCGGCTCCGGCGAAATGGGTACCGACATCGTCACCCAATGCGATCAGATGACCGGCATTACCGTTGCCGCCATCGCCGAGATCAATATCGATGCGGCCAGGAAGGCTCTCCGCATCGCCGGACGCGCGCCCGAAAGCTTTGCCGTAGCCCATTCGCGCGACGCTTTCGATGCGACACTGACCAGCGGAAAAACCGCCATCACGGAGGACGCGCAGGCGGTTTGCGCCAGTGACCGGATCGACGTCATCATCGATGCCACCGGCAGGCCCGCCGTCGGCGCCGAAATAGGCCTTGCCGCCATGCAGCACGGCAAGCATCTGGTGATGATGAATGTCGAAGCCGATGTCACCATCGGCGCCTATCTCCAGCATGAAGCCAAACGGCTCGGAGTCGTTTATACGCTCGGCGCCGGCGACGAGCCCAGCTCCTGCATGGAACTGGTCAACTTCGACACCTCTCTCGGCTATCCGATCGTGGCGGCCGGCAAGGGCAAGAACAATCCACTGAACATCGACGCGACGCCAGAGCAATATATGGACGAAGCCAGGCGCCGGAACATGAATCCGCGCATGCTGGTCGAATTCGTCGACGGCTCTAAAACCATGGTGGAGATGGCCGCCATTTCCAATGCCACCGGATTGCTGCCCGATTGCGCCGGAATGCATGGGCCAGCCGCCAGCCTCGATCGGCTTGCAACGGTTCTGTGCCCGGTGGCCGACGGAGGCCTGTTGTCGCGCAAGGGAGTTGTCGATTATTCCATAGGCCAGGGTGTTGCTCCCGGCGTGTTCGTGGTGGCCGAGATGGCTCATCCGCGGTTGCGCGAACGCATGCTCGACCTGAAACTCGGCAAGGGTCCCTATTACACCTTCTACCGGCCCTATCATCTGACCAGCCTCGAAGTGCCGCTGTCCTGCGCCCGCGCGGTTCTTTACGGCACCGCCGACATGCAGCCCTTGCCCCACCCGTCATCCGAGGTGTGCGCCGTCGCCAAGAAGGACCTGCGGCCGGGCGACACGCTCGATGCCATCGGTGAATATGCCTATCGCGGCTGGATCATGACCTATGAAGCCGCCGCCGCCGCGCGCGCCATTCCGTGCGGGCTTCTCGAAAACGGCAAGGTCACCCAAGCCATCAAGAAGGGGGAACTCATCACCTACGGCAACGCCGCCACCGATCAGGCGTCCGGGATCGTGGCGCTGCGCAAGAAGCAGGACGCGCTTCTTGCCGAGTTGCGATGATGGCGAAAGGCGATGCAGCGAGGAACCGGCGTCCGTTCTATGAGCTGTTCACGCCCGAGCAACTGAAAGAGGCGCTGCGCCGCATGTGCCTCATCCGGCGTTTCGAGGAAGGCGCGGAAGACGCTTACATGCGGGGGCTCATTCACGGCACCATGCATCTCTCCATCGGACAGGAGGCAAGTGCTGTGGGGTCCACCATGGCGCTGCGCAAGTCCGATTATATCACCTCGACCCATCGCGGCCACGGCCACTGCATCGGCAAGGGCGCCGACCCTAAGCTGATGTTCGCCGAGTTCTTCGGCAAGGAAGAAGGCTATTGCCGGGGCCGCGGCGGCTCCATGCACATCGCCGACGCCGAGAGCGGCAATCTCGGAGCCAACGGCATCGTGGCCGGTGGCATTCCGATCGCGGTCGGAGCGGCTCTGGCGATCAGGAAGCAGAAGCGCGACGATGTGACGATGTGTTTCTTCGGCGATGGTGCGACCAACGAGGGCGCCTTTCACGAAGCGCTCAACATGGCGTCGATCTGGAAACTGCCGGTGATCTTCGTGTGCGAGAATAACAAATACGGCATGTCGGTCTCGACCGAACGCTCGATGGCGGTGGCCAATGTCGCCGACCGCGCCCAAGCCTACAACATGCCGGGCGTGATCGCCGACGGCAACCGGATCGAGG
The DNA here is from genome assembly GCA_031402975.1 of Hyphomicrobiales bacterium. Classification (GTDB taxonomy): domain Bacteria; phylum Pseudomonadota; class Alphaproteobacteria; order Rhizobiales; family Aestuariivirgaceae; genus Aestuariivirga. The sequence continues at coordinate 5,036 of JANNSP010000200.1, read as the reverse complement.
ATGTGGCGGAAGCCATCATCCCCGCCATCGCGCGGGCTCGCGAAGGGCAGGGTCCGACGCTGATCGAATGCAAGACCTATCGCATCCGCGGCCATTCCAAGAGCGACCGCAACCGCTATCGCAGCAAGGAGGAGATCGAACACTGGAAGCTGCGCGATCCCATCCTGCATTTCGAAACCGAACTGGTGGCCAACGGTATTGCGACCGCGGATGAGGTCGCGGCGATTGCCGCCGCGGCTCAAGCGGAGATCGCGGCGGGGATCGAATTCGCCCGCCATGGCACCGATCCTTCGCCCGGCGAAGTCACGCGCGACGTCTATACGCGGATGATCGAGGCATGAACGCGCCCGCCCGCATGCTGAGCTATGCCCAGGCCATTCAGGAGGCGCTGGCGCAGGCCATGGAGGCCGACGAGCGCGTCTTCCTCATGGGCGAGGATATCGGCGTCTATGGCGGGGCGTTTCAGGTGACGGGCGATCTGGTGCACCGCTTCGGCGAGGACCGGGTCATGGACACGCCGATTTCCGAACTGGGGGCGGCCGGAGTGGCCGTGGGCGCGGCCCTTGCCGGATGCAGGCCGGTTCTGGAGTTCCAGTTCTCGGATTTTGCAACCCTCGCCATGGAGCAGATCGTCAACCAGGCGGCCAAGATGCGCTTCATGCTGGGGGGCAAGGTGTCGGTGCCGCTGGTCATGCGCTTTCCGTGCGGGTCGGGCACCGGTGCTGCCGCCCAGCACAGCCAGTCGCTGGAAGCCTGGCTGGCGCATGTTCCGGGCTTGAAGGTCGTTCAACCATCGACGCCCTACGATGCCAAGGGATTGCTGCTGGCAGCGATCGACGATCCCGATCCGGTGATGTTTTTCGAGCACAAGCTCCTCTACAAAATGCAGGGCGAGGTGCCGGAGGAAGCCTACCGTGTTCCGATCGGCAAGGCCGCCATTCGCCGTTCCGGCCGCGATGTCACGATCGTCGCGACCTCCATCATGGTGCATCGGGCGCTTGAGGCGGCGGAAGTTTTGGCGGGCGAGGGCATCGAGGCCGAGGTGATCGACCTTCGCACCTTGCGCCCGCTTGATACGGCTCCCATCATCGAAAGCGTCAAGAAAACCAGCCGTCTCGCCTGCGTCTATGAGGGAGTGAAGACGCTTGGCATCGGCGCCGAGATTAGCGCCATGATTGCCGAGAGCGAGGCCTTCGACTATCTCGATGCGCCGATCCTCCGGCTTGGCGGAACAGAGTCGCCCATTCCCTACAATCCGGTTCTCGAAAAAGCCGCCGTGCCGCAAACCTCCGGCATTATTGAGCGGGTGCGCGATCTCGTGAAGGGCCGGATCTAGTCCCATGCCCGTCGAAGTCATATTGCCCAAGGTCGACATGGACATGACGGAGGGCACTATCGCCAAGTGGCATGTGAAGGACGGCGACGCGGTCCGAACGGGGACATTGCTGTTCGAGATCGAGACCGGCAAGGCGGCGATGGAGATCGAGGCTCCGTGCGACGGCGTGATCCGCGATATCTCGGCGGGTGAAGGAGCGGTGGTGCCGGTCGGTCGCGCGGTGGCTTTCATCTATCGGGACGGCGAGATCGCCTTGGAACCGGGCGTTGCGCCATCTGTCCGCCCGGAAAAACCCATCCCCCCGGCATCCGGACATATTCCGGCCACCCCTCTCGCCCGACGCCTGGCCAGGCAGGGAGGCATCTCTCTCGACAAGATCACCGGAAGCGGTCCGCGCGGGCGCATTGCCGCGGCCGATATCCAGGCAACCCTCGCCAAGCCGCAGCAAGCGGTGACCGACGATTTCGAGGTGATGCCCGTGGACGGGATGCGCCGCGCCATCGCCCAGCGGCTGACTCTGTCCAAGCAGACGGTCCCGCATTTCTATCTGAGCCTGCGTTGCGATCTGACACGGTTGACGGACTGTCGCGACCGGCTCAATGCGCAGGCGCCGCGCGACGCGAACAACCTTGCCGCCTGGAAACTCTCGATCAACGATTTCATCATCAAGGCGCTGGCGCTGGCGCTGCAGCAGGTGCCGGACGCCAATGTCACCTGGGCCGAAGATGGAATTCGCCGCTATCGCGTGAGCGACGTGGCGGTCGCCGTCGCCGTCGAGGGCGGCCTGTTCACGCCGGTGGTAAAATCGGCCGAGACCAAATCCCTGTCGCGGATATCGCTCGAGATGAAGGACCTGGCGGCGCGGGCGCGGGGGCGAAAACTGTTGCCCGAGGAGTATCGGGGCGGCGCCACCACGATTTCCAATCTGGGCATGTTCGGCATTGAACAGTTCACCGCGATCATCAATCCGCCGCATGCGACGATCCTGGCGGTGGGCGCCGGAACCCAGGACTTCTTGCCCGTCAACGGACTGCCGGCGCTGCGGTCCCGGATGGCCTGCACGCTGTCCTGCGATCACCGCGCCGTCGATGGAGCGGTTGGCGCCAGGCTCCTGGCGGCGTTCCGCGATTTCATCGAGGAACCGGCCTTGATGCTGGCCTGAACCCCTGCGACACTATCAGCCGGAGATGGAACGCATGCGCTACGACTACACTTCGATCGGCTTCTATACATTCGACTGCCTCGGCTGGCCGTTCACCGAAATTCCGCCGGGTGGGGGCACGAATTACATCGATGAACTCACGCTTGCCGTGTCGGGCGCCGCCGGCACCGCCTCCATCGCCGCCTCCAGGATGGGGCTGAAAACCCTTGCCGTGGGCGGGGTGGGCGCGGACCTCATGGGCGATTGGGTGTTGCAGCGGTTAAAGCACTTTGGCGTCGACACCTCCGCCATGCAGCAAAGGAAGGAGTGGAAGACATCCTCCTCGATCGTGACGACGCGCGCCGACGGGTCGCGTCCGGCGCTGCACATGAAAGGCGCCACCGCCGATTTCTACGTCGATGACGTCCTGCTGAACCAGGTCATCGATGCCAGGGTCGTTCACATCGGCGGTATCGGCCTGACGAAAAAGATGGATACGGGCCGCAATGCCGAACTGATGAGGCAGGCCAAGCTGTTGGGTGCCATGACCACCGTCGACATTTTCGCGGGCTCCAGGAACGACATGCCCGCCGTGGCCCAGGTTCTGCCGTATACGGATTACTTCCTGCCGTCGATCGAGGAGGCCCAGGCCCTGACCGGCTTAGAGGACATGGGAGACATCGCCCGGCATTTCATCGATCTCGGCGTCAAGTGCTGCGTGTTCACGCTGGGCGGCGATGGCGCCTACTATCACCATGCCAGCGGCGAACGCTTCACCGTTCCGGCCTTCGACATCGCGGTCAAATGCACCTGCGGCTGCGGCGATGCCTTCAATGCCGGCTTCGCGGTGGGCCTCATCAAGGGTTTTGATGCGCCGACGGCCGTCAGCTTCGCCCAGGCGACATCCGCCTTGAATGCGACGGGCCTCGGGTCTCAGGCCGGCGTCCAATCCTTCGAGCACACGCTCAACTTCATGCGGACCACAAGAGTGAAGGCCTGACCGGTCAGTACATGGCCTTGATGTCCGCCAGTTCCCGGGAGAGCCCGGACACGTCGCGGCGCGCGATGAGGTCCGCCATGTCTCCGAGCCGCGGCAGGATCAGCGCGCCGACGATGGCGAAGAATTCGTCCTCGTCCTGAATGGCGATGGGCTTATCCTCTTCGGCGAAAAGCAGCGCCACGCAGGCGATTGCGAACACCGCGACATTGGGCTCGACATCCTCGAACAGGCGCTGCGAACCCTGAGGTTTTCCGACCCGCGCCACCGGCGCCGTCTCGACAAGAGCCAGCAGCGTCCGCGACAGGAAAGCCGTTTCTTCCATCGCCGGCTCGCCTGCGTAGCCGCCGGCCAACTGCCGTCGCGCGGCATCGACGCGATGTTCGAGAAGCAGGTAGGGCGGGATCGAATAGCGGGCGATGATACGGATTGCGGCGCGGAAGAAGTAGGCGTTGAACAGCGGATTCTGCACCAGGCTGTTCTTGCGGATCGCTTCGCCCACTTCATTCATCATGCCCGGCGCGAAGGGTGACGGAAGCTTGCGCCAGTCCGGCAGGAACAGCGAAACCGCCGCGTTCGTGCTCCACGTCATGACCCGGTCGGCCAGCCGCGCCATGCGCGCGACCAGGCTCGACAGGAAAGTGACATTGCGCCGGCTGTTGCCCTGGTCGGCTCCCGAAATATCGCGCACGTAGAATTGCGCGGTGCGGAAGCTGTCACGGGTGCCGGCGGCCACGCAGACGGCATGAGCCGCGAGCGTGTTCGCGGTTTGAAAGTCGATCTTCATGGGGTCAATTCAACCCTTAACCGCGCCCATCGTCAAGCCGCGCGACAGGTGGTTCTGGATGAGGATGACCAGGAGCAGGATGGGAAAGAAGGCCATGAACGAGACGAGAGCGATGGCGTTGTAGATGATGCCGTCGGACCCGCCGGAGAAATTGGCCAGCGCCACCGACAGAGGATAGGCATTCCTCGATGCGATGATGAGCGTGAAGAGATATTCGTTCATGGCGAAAATCGCGGCGATGACGGCCGCCGTCACGATGCCCGGCAGGCACATGGGAATGATGATGGACCACAGGATGCGCAAGTCCGATGCGCCGTCGGTGCGCGCCGCATCCTCGATTTCATGCGGAATGTCGAGCATGTAGGAGCGGATGATCCACACCACGATGGACAGATTCATCGCAGCATAAACCAGCATGAGCGCCCACACCGTATCGAGAATGCGCCACGATCCGAACAGGACGAAAATCGGAATGGCGACTGCCGCCGGCGCCATCATCTTGGTCGACAGGATATAGAAGCCGATGTCCTCGCGGCCACGGTAATTATAGCGGGCCAACGAATAGGCCGCGGGGATGCCGAGCACCAGGCAGATCACGACGCTGCCAGCCACGGCCATCACCGAATTCATGAAATAGGTGCCGATCGGCCATTCGGCCCAGATCTTGGCCCAGGTTTCGATCGAGATCGTGGGAAAATAGATGGGCTCGGGCGCAATGATCTGGTTTCTGGGGCGAAGTGCTATCGATGCGAAGAAGAGGATCGGAGCCAGGCAG
>JANNSP010000199.1:0-2958 GCA_031402975.1 Hyphomicrobiales bacterium | reverse complement strand
CCAGGACTAGACTGGCGGCGCAGGATGGAGGCCAGCGCTCATGAAAATGTCGGACGAACAGACGATTTCTGCCCCGCGCCGCATCGTGTGGAAGGCGCTCAACGATCCTGCCGTCCTCAAGCAGAGCATTCCGGGCTGCGAGTCGATCATCAAGCATTCGGATACGAAGCTCGAAGTTCTGGTCATGGTGAAACTCGGACCGGTCAAGGCGCGCTTTTCGGGCGTCGTCAATCTGACCGATCTCGATCCGCCCAACGGCTATCGCATTTCGGGAGAAGGAAAAGGCGGTCTTGCCGGATTTGCCACGGGCGGCGCCACCATTAAGCTGGAAGAGGTGCCGGAAGGCACCCGCATGATCTATGACGTCGATGCGCGGGTGGGCGGCAAGCTCGCAATGCTGGGCTCGCGCCTCATCGACTCGACGGCGCGCTCGCTGGCGGCGCAATTCTTCGCCAAGTTCGGAGCGATCGTGGGAGCGATGAAGGACGATGCGCCGCCCGTGAAAAAACCCGCGAAAAAGGCGGTGAAGAAGCCCGCGAAAAAGGCAGTCAAGAAGAAGCCCGCCGCGAAGAAGCGTTGAACTCTACTTACCCGCGCCGCCCGTATGTTCGCCTTCGCGGGTCAGGTAATAGGCGGCGATGATGGGAATGAAGGTGACTGCCACCACGAACACCGCCACCACATTGGTGACCGGGCGCTGGCGCGGGCGGATCAGCTCGGTCAGCATCCAGATCGGCAGCGTCGACTGCTGGCCCGCCGTGAAGGTGGTGACGATCACCTCGTCGAAGGACAGCGCGAAGGCCAGCATGCCGCCGGCCAGCAGGGCGGACGCGATCTGCGGCAACACCACATGGCGAAAGGTCTGGAACCCGTCGGCGCCCAGATCCATCGAGGCCTCGATCATGTTCCCCGAGATGCGCCGGAAGCGGGCGAGCGCGTTGTTGTAGACGACGACGATGCAGAACGTGGCGTGGCCCAGCACGATGGTCCAGGTCGAAAACGGAATATCCATCACGTTGAAGGCCGAGCGCAGCGCTATGCCGGTGATGATGCCGGGTAGGGCGATCGGCAGGATGAACAGTAGCGAAATGTAATCGCGGCCGAAAAAGCGCGACCGCGCCACGGCGGCCGCGGCACAGGTTCCGAGCACCAACGCGATGATCGTGGCAACGCTCGCAACGCGGACCGAGAGCCACAAAGCCTGCCAGATATCGTCGCGCTCCCAGGCTACCGCGAACCATTTGAGCGTGTAGCCGGGCGGCGGAAACTGGTAGCTTTTCTCCTCCGTGGTGAAGGCATAGAGGAAGATCAGCACCAGCGGCAGATGCAGGAACAGGATGGCGCCCACCGCCGCGGCCTTGAGAAGAAACGGCGCGCGTTCAGAGCGCATCGAAAGCTCCCAGGCGTTTTGCCACCGTCAGATAAATGCCCATGATGACGATGGGCACGACCGTGAAGGCCGCGGCCAAGGGGATGTTTCCGGCGGTTCCCTGCAAAGAGTAAACCGCCTGGCCGAGGAAGAAGGTCGAGTTGCCGATGATCTGCGGGATGATATAATCGCCGAGCGTCAGAGAAAACGTGAAGATCGATCCCGCTATGACGCCGGGCAGCGCTAAGGGCAGGATCACGGTGCGGAACGTCTGGCGGGGGAGCGCGCCGAGATCGGCCGAGGCTTCGATGAGGTTCGCGGGCACGCGCTCGAGTGCTGCCTGCGTCGGCAGGATCATGAAGGGCAGCCAGACATAGACGAAGACGAGGAAGGTGCCAATGAAACTGAACGAAAGGGACGGCCCGCCAATGACCGGGATGGCCAGCAACGCTTCAAGCGCCCAGGTCAGATGCAATTCGGCGGCAAGCCAGCTCACGATTCCCTCGCGCGCCAGGATCAGTTTCCAGGCATAGACTTTCACCAGGTAGCTCGACCATAGCGGCAGCATCACCAGGATGTAGAACAGCGCCTTCCATCGCCCTCTGGCATAGCGCGCGGCGAAATAGGCGAAGGGGAAGGCCACGACGATCGACGCGAGGGTCACCGCCGTTGCCATGACCACGCTGCGGATGATGACGTCGAGATTGGAAAGCCGCAGCAGTTCGCCGTAGGTGGCGAGGGTGAATTCGTATCTGATGAAACCGGAAAACTCGTCGATCGAATAGAAGCTGTGCAGCAGGAGCGCCAGCAGAGACCCCAGATAAACGACGCCAAGCCACAGCAGTGGCGGGGCCAGCAGCAATGCGAGGAACCACAGCGGCCGCCGGAACAGCGCGTCCGAGACGCGCCGCAGCGGGCCATTGGCGGAAACCGCCGCCGCTTCGGCGGTCACGCCTCGCCCTCCATGATATGGAGCGCGTCCTTGGGCCAATGGAGCGTTACGGATTCACCCTCGCTGAAACGGCCAGACGCTGAGGGAGCGGATACGTTGAGCATATCGCCGCGCCCGGTTCGCGTGTTCAGCCTGGTCACCGCGCCCTGGTAGTGACACGCGGCCACTTTGACGATGGTGCTGTGCTGGTCCGCCGGTGGTTTTTCGCCGCCGCGCAGAACACTGATCTTTTCCGGCCGGAGACTGGCCCATTTGCCGGCCGCTCCCGTGGCCCTGGCGAAATCCGGCGAGAGCACATTCGACGAGCCGACGAAATCGGCGACGAAGCGCGTCTGCGGCCGCTCGTAGATATCTTCGGGACTGCCCACCTGAACGATGCGGCCGTCATTGAAGATCGCCACCCGGTCGGCCATCGACAGGGCTTCGCTTTGGTCATGGGTGACGAACACGAAGGTGATGCCGAGATTGCGTTGCAGCGCCTTGAGTTCGACCTGCATCTGCTCGCGAAGCTTGAGGTCGAGCGCGCCCAGGGGTTCGTCGAGCAGCAGGACCTTTGGTTCATTGATCAAGGCGCGGGCGAGCGCCACCCGCTGGCGCTGCCCGCCCGAAAGCTGTGATGGCCGCCGCGCGCCGTAAC
>JANNSP010000198.1:0-7709 GCA_031402975.1 Hyphomicrobiales bacterium | reverse complement strand
GCGATGGGGCGTCGGGCACGGCATTTCCGTCCGCCGCGCTGGTGACGGCCGCAAGGCTCTATCCGGACAACATCCGGATCGCAGACCTTGCCCGCTTCCTTGAGGATCGCGTGGCGGAGGAATGCGGAGCGCGCGCGGTTGACCGAAGTCCCTGGCCGCCGGTGCGCGACCGCGCCGTGTCCGTTCCCTTTGTTTTCGCCGGCACGGAGAAATCGCCGGGCCTGTTCCGCATCCAGTCGGGCGACCGCATCGCCGTGGCGTTCCGCCGGATCAGCGCTGGCCAGCTTGTCACCCATGCCGATGGGGTCGCGGCGACGGTCGCGGAGATCGACCGCGATCCGTTTCTCGGCCGCGCCGTCATCTTGGGCGCCACCTATTCCGACAGCGGCGATTTTTACGAAACGCCCTTCGGCACAATGCCCGGTTCGATCATTCTCGCCAACAGCATCATGCAGGCGAAAAAAATCGTGGAAACGCCCCCCGTTTCGCCGTGGATCCGGAACGTCATCGCCATGCTGCTGTTTCTCATCTACGCCGTGATCGCGCGCCACTTTGTCGGCTCGATCGCTGTCGTCCTGATGGGCCTTCTGTCGCTGGCGGCGATTTTCGTGCTGTCGCGCATCTACGGCTTTGACACCGCGCTCGCCATCATTACCGTCAGCCTGCCGGGATTCGCACTTTTCAAACTGGTCGATTCGCTAGCTCATATCGCGCTCAACGTGCCGAAAAGCGGTTGGCGTGCCGTCCTCAAAACCTGACGGAGTTGTGGCCGTGAAAACCATACTGGCATTCCTGTTGGCCCTTGTCCTGTCAGCCGCGCCGGCCACGGCGCAGCAGGCGCCCGCCGGATATGTGGTGAGCGTGGCGCTTGCGGCGGGCGACAAAACGGCGATCGTGCGGAGTGGCCGCGAACTTGCTCCCAAGCTGATGATGCCGCTTTACGATGGCGACGTCGTGTTTCTGCGCGATCAGGCGAGCCGCGTCACGGTCGAAGTGGGCGACGGCGACCGGGTCGAAATCGGCGGCGGGCACTCGCGCTACGAGATCAAGGGCGAAATCGCCACGGGTGACGACGCCTGGGCGATCATCTCGGCGATCACTGAAATTCTTGGCGGCGAGGACACCGAGCAGGTTCCCGAAAACATGGTCGCCAAGGGTGTCGGCGGCGCGCTCAAACTGCCGATGGCCGTTCCCGGCCCGAATTTCCTGATGCGCGGCGAACGCAAATTATGGCTGGCCTGGACGGGTGGGAAAGCGCCTTTCAAGGTGATCGTCGAGGTCGATGGCCGCGCCCGCGTCTTCGATGCGATCCGCGAGCGCGAATTCACCGTGGACGTTCCGGCGGGCGATCACAAGCGGTTCGAAATCATCATCAAGGACACGGCGAATGGGCTGTCGCGCACCACCTTCCGCTTCCGCGACAGGATTCCAGATCCGCCCGAAACGCTGACCGGCGCGGCGCCGGGCGAGACCACCTCGGCCCTGGCGCACGCCGCTTTCCTCACGACGATCCACGAAGGCGACTGGACAGTCGAGGCGGCGCAACTCCTCCACCGCCGCGCCAGGGAGGATGAAGCGGCAGCGGCGCTCCTGGACAAGATCGTCAGAGGCTGGAAACTGGAATAGCGCATGTCCTTGCTCCCGCTGTCGCGGGGCGAAGACAAAGGGGTCGACCACTACGGTTTCACGTCGAACACGAACAGGCGTCCGCTCATGCGGGGGCCTTGGTCTTCGGCGGCGCTGACGCCGCGCGTCGAGGCTCCTTCGACGGCGGTGAGCAGTTCCTTGAGTTTGTTACGCTCGCCCCGCGACGATTTGTCTTCAACCTCGCGGGTCTGCTGCATGGTGGCGAGTGTCGGCTGGGTCAGCGCGCACAGCTTGGGGGGTTGCCGCGCCGTGCCCTTGGGGACGGCGAGGATCACGAAATTCTCGGCGCCGGCCGAACCGGCCTTGCCGTTCTTTTCGTCCCAGGTATCGATCCAGAAACGGAAGCGCAGCGGCTTGTCGGGATCGGAAGCCAATGTCCTGACGCAGCCGCGCTGGCTCGCACTCGCCGGAATAGCCGAGACGCCGCCCAGGGCATCGACATAGAAACCCGCCACGTAATAATCGATGTCGGACTCGTTCTTGACCTGGATCTCGACGAAATCGCAATTGCCGGCGGCGACCGGGAGCAGGGGCTCGAGGGCTGAGGCCTGGGCTCCTTCGGGCGGTTCTGTCGCGCATGCTCCCCTGGCGTCCTGGTCGGGAGGTCTCGTCACTTTCGCGGTGATGACGATACCGTCATCGCCGCCGCTGCCTTCGCCCAACGCCGCGGCGACCCGGAGAAGCTTGGACGCGCGCGCCAGACTCCACACTGCATTCTTGATCTCAGCGCCAAGCTTTTCCGCATTCCCCTCGATCGGGAGGCTCGGTGTCTCGTCATAGGCGCCGGCGATTTCGACCCACGGCCGGTCGGGACGCACGATCCACAACCGCCCGTCCTTGACCCGCAGCAGCACATCGCCGTCGGGGCTGCCCGCTTCACCCATTTCGATGCCGAGCGTGGATGCCCCTTCCGCAAATGCCTGCTCAAGTGCCTCGGCGACAAGAGTTCGCGCCGCGTCATCGGCGAAATCCGACTGCGGCGGCGGCGAAAAAGCAAAGCGGAAATTGATCGCCGGGTCCTCGACCACGGCCAGCAGCGTGCCGTTGACCACGCGCTCGGCGCCGTCTTCCCATTCGATGGTACGAGTCTTGGCTGTGACCGCGGTTGCCTCGGCGATATCGGCATGGGCGACGGGTTTCTCCGTCTGGCCGGGAGCGAACAGCGCTAGCCTCGCGCCCACGTCGAACCCATGCAGCGAACCGGCTGGAATTTCAATTCCGCCGTCTGATACGATCCCGGCAACCGCGTTCGGCAGCTTTTCGCCGAGCGAGCCCGGAACCGCGGCATCGAGATCGCCGTCGAACACCGGCGGCGGCACTTTTCCTCCGGTGCTGTCGGAATTCAGGTCGGCCACGATCTCCTGGGCCAGATCGCGAAAACTGTGGGCCGTGTTGCGCATGAGGGCGCGGTGCAGGAGAAACGTGAAGACGCCCATGCGCTGCTTGTTGCCTTCGCCTACCATCGGCAGCGCATAACCGGTGAACGGACGCTCGATCGCCTCGTCATAAGACTCGACAGCATAGAATCCGACCAGCCCGCCGTCGCCGCGTTTGGGCGTGATCGTGCCGGCCCGGCTGCCGCCGCGCGACTGGGTGATCTCAGCCTTCGCCGGCACTCCAAGCAGTGCCGGATCGACCGACCGCGTCACGTCGTCGCCGCGCGTCACCGTCCCCGAATGGCAGGCATCGATCACCGCCCACACCAAAGCGCCCTTGGCGCGGATGGCATTCAGCTTGGCGCCCAGCACATCGTCGACGATGGCGTTCCTGATGGTGAGCTTGATCGGATCGTAGGAGCCCACATCGGAGGGAAGCAGAACCTGGTCCATGCCGTCGGTTTCGGGCTCGTCCTCGGGAACGGAGGGGTCGTCCGGCTGGCGCGTGCCGTGGCCCGAGTAGTAGAACAACACCGTGTCGCCGCGTGTCGCCTCCACCGCCAGCCGGTCCAACTCGGCCAGGATGTTGGCGCTTTCCGGGGCTCCCTTGGCGAGGGGGAAATCCACGGCCTCGGGAAGGCCGTGGCTCAGCACCGCGATGTCCTCGGGCTTCACATCGCGCTGTTTCAAGGCGCGCCACAGCATCGACACATCGTTCCTGGGGCCAAACAGATCGCGGATGCCCGATTGCTCGGTATAGTCGGCGACGCCGACCAAGAGCGCCATCGTCCGCGCTTCGGCAACTGCCGGTATCAACCAGCACGCGCCGGCCAAAAGAACAAATCCCAGAAATTTCATCGCCGCCGTCTCGCTGTTACACCCGATTGGCGCAATGTAATCGGATGATTATGGCGCAACAACGAAAATGGCCAGGCCAATGTTGGCCTGCTTAAAAAATTGGGTGACCAGGGCGACTGTGCTTGATTTGGACCATTTGATAGTCTATTTAGCAAGAATGAAACGGACCTGATGATGGTCCACAAGAAGGGTACGAGCCATGCAGGTATCCGTCACTGACGCCAAGGGACAACTGACCGAACTGGTACGCCGCGCCGAAGCAGGCGACGAAGTCATCCTCACCCGCCATGGCCATGCGGCGGTGCGCCTTGTGCCGATCAAGGCCGTATCGGATAGTAAATCCCGCCGGGCGCTGCTGGTGGCCGCGCGCGCATCTGGCTCCATCAAGGCGATAGACGGACCCGGTGCGGCGCGCAGTCAGGATTTTCTATACGGCGATGACGGACTGCCCAGGTGATTGCCGACGACACGTCGGCATTCATGGCGATCGTACTCAACGAGCCCGAAGCCGATGCCTGTATCGCGGCACTCGAAGCCGAAGATGTTATTCTGATTTCGGCCGGCACCGTGGCCGAAGCGCTTATCGTTTCCGCGCGACGGAACGTTGGCGAGGAGGTGGCGAGCCTGATCAATGGACTCGGTCTCGACATCGTAACTGTGACATCGGCCTCGGCATGGCGAATCTCCCAGGCCTATGGACAGTGGGGCAAGAGCGTGCATCCGGCCGCCCTCAACTTCGGCGACTGCTTCGCCTATGAAGTCGCGAAAGAACATGGCTGCCGTTTGCTGTATGTCGGCGACGACTTTTCGAGAACCGATATTGGAAGCGTTCTTTGACGGGTTCGGCTGTACCAGCCCAAAAATTGGCTCCCCGAGCTGGGCTCGAACCAGCGACATTTCGATTAACAGTCGAATGCTCTACCAGCTGAGCTATCGGGGAATGCCGGCCAGCCTTTAGCAGAGGGCCTTGGGTCACAGCAACTTCAAATTATGCTATGCGATCCCATATATACCCCGCTGGGACAAAGTGAGGGACCGTGGCAAGAACGAAATTCGCCGGATACAACATACGCCTTCCCGGCCATCCAGCCCTCAGGATCGGGCTCGGCATCGTCATGATATTCGCGGGCCTTCTCGGCTTTCTGCCGGTTCTGGGCTTCTGGATGGTGCCTTTGGGAGTGGTCATTCTATCCGTCGACCTGCCGCCGGTGCGGCGTTTCAGGCGCCATGCCACGGTCAAATCGGGAGCCTGGCTGCATCGGCGCTGGCCCAGATTCGCGCGGCGCGTTGGTTACGGCGAGCCGCGCGAAGGCAGACACGGTTGACCGGTCAGTAAGGACTTCTGCAGCGCCGCCGGTAGCCGTCATAACCGAGAAAGGTGTCGGTGCGCGGATTGTAGCTCCGATAGCGATTGAGGCACCACCTCACGTGTGAGTTGCTGTAACCGCCGGAATAGGCGTCATAATCATCGTAGTCGTCATCGTATCCGCCGGAGTAGCCGTAAGGCACGCCGAAATTCAGATAGAATCCGGGGTTCCCGTAATAGCCGTGATTCCATGAGCGGCCGCGTTGGCGATAGTAACGCCGGTGGCTGCGGCGATGGTCTACCAGGACCACGCCGTTGTCTAATCCAGGCCCCGCGACTGGAGCGATCTGGGTTTGTGGCAGCGGGAAGGCTGCCGCCGGAAGGCTTAGGTCCGGCAGGAGAATGGCGAGTGCCAACAAGACACCGCCGCCGATCTTCAGGGATTTTCTCAGCATCTTGCACCTATCATGAGCGTTGGCTCGAAACTCTGGTGGTGTGAGCAATCAAAAGCATAATCCCCGGCCCGCATTGGGGTCAAGTCTAACGCGATGGCGCGGGTTCCCGCTTGTGAAAGTTCAAAACAAATTTTGCTGAAGAAGTTTTGGAGGCCTCGCCCGGAATCGAACCGGGGTGCGCGGATTTGCAGTCCGCTACGTAACCACTCCGCCACGAGGCCCCTGTGCCGGCGCTTATAGTCGAAGCCCGCTCCGCAAATCAACCTGCGTCATGGACTTGCGCCGTGGCGTTGTCTATCACAGCCACGATTAACGGACTGGAAAACCGATGACCGACTTCAGCCTGGCCCGCGTGAACATGGTCGAATCCCAGGTGCGGCCCAACGGCATCACCGACCGGCGCATCATCGATGCGATGGCGACGATCGCGCGGGAGGATTTCCTGCCGCCGCGCAAACGCCAACTGGCCTATGTCGACGACGACATCGAGATCGCGCCAGCGGCGGCTGGTTTCGCGCCCCGCGTTATGATCGAACCCATGGCGCTGGCGCGCCTCATTCATCTGGCGACTGTCAGGCCAACCGACAGGGTGTTGCATATCGGCGCGGCGACGGGCTATGGCACGGCGGTGCTGGCGCGCCTCGCGGCCAATGTGGTGGCGCTCGAATCCGATGGGCGACTGATCGACGGACTTCGCGCCGCCGCCGCGTCCTTCCCCCATGTGCAGGTTGTGGACGGACCCCTTGCCGAGGGTTACAGCGCGGGCGGGCCCTATGATATCATCTTTATCGAAGGGCGAATCGCGGAGGTTCCGGCTGGTCTGTTTTCGCAAGTATCCGAGGGGGGCAGGGTGGTGGCCGTCCTCGGCGAATCGGAGATGGCGAAAGCCTGCCTGTGGACCCTTGCCGGAAATACCCCTACGCGCCGGGCGGCCTTCGATGCATCGGTCGGCGCACTTCCCGGTTTTGCCAGGAGGCGGCCGGACTTTCTTTTTTGAATGCGAGGAGCTGCCATGAAGGGCTTTCTGCGGATGTTGCTCCTCTCCGCTGCTATCGGGATCATTCCCGCAGGCCAGGCCCTGGCGGAAGCGCTGAACGAGGCGCTGGCCTCGGCCTATTCCGGCAATCCAACGATCAGGGCCGAGCGCGCCCGCCAACGCGGCACCGACGAGAAGGTGCCGCAGGCGCTGTCGGGCTGGCGTCCCCGGGTAACGGCCGAAGCCGAACTCAGCCATGACTGGACCTTCACCGATACGCCGGGCAACAACCAGACCAGGGAAAGCGACAATCTCGACCTCTTCATCGGCCTGTCGCAGCCGCTGTTTCGTGGCTTCAAGACGGTGGAAGGAACCAAGCAAGCCGAATCGACGGTCGAGGCCGGGCGCTACAACCTGCTCGCGGTCGAACAGGACATCCTGTTTGACGCCGTGCAGGCCTACATGAATGTCATTCGCGACCGGCAGATCGTATCGCTCCGGCAGCAGAACATCACGGTTCTGAAGGAGCAGCTGCGAGCTGCCACCGAATTGTTCAACGCCGGGCAGACCACGCGGACCGATACCGCCCAGGCACGGGCCCGCCTCAGTCAGTCCGAGGCCGAACATGCCTTGTCGCGGGCCAACCTCGCGGCAAGCGTCGCCAATTACGAGAAGATCGTCGGCCATGCGCCGGGATCGCTCAAATATCCGAAGATCGCGCGGCTCCCGAAAACCCTCGAGGCGGCCTTCGCCATTGCCGGCGAGACCAATCCGACAGTGCTCGCCGCCGCCTTCGTCGAGGATGCTTCGATCCACCAGGTTGAAGTCATCAAGGGCGATCTCCTGCCCGAACTCTCGCTCGAAGCCCGCGCCACGCTCCGCGACGATCTCGACCGCGACCTTGGCAATTCGCATTCCGCCACCATCGCCGGCGTGCTGACCGTTCCCATCTACGAGGCGGGGCTGGTCTATTCGTCGGTGCGCGAGGCCAAGCAGATCGCCAGCCAGCGCGGCATCGAGGTGATCGAACTTGGCCGCGCGGTGCGCGAGGCCGTCGCCTCCTCGTGGAATTTCTACGTGGCCTTGGGGCA
>JANNSP010000197.1:0-2147 GCA_031402975.1 Hyphomicrobiales bacterium | reverse complement strand
ACGCCCTGTTCTTCCGGCTGGCCCTCGGCGGCCCGCCGATCGCCCTGGGCGGCCTTGCCGCTGCGGCGCACTTCCTTGACCTGCTTCACCTTGTCCGGCTTGCGGTCGCGCTCGGGGCGGACTTCATCATTGAACACCGTGACCGAGTCATCGTTGACATTCTCGCGACCGCGACGTTCGGATCTGCGCACTTCGCGGCGCTCCACCTTCTTGCCGGTGCGCTTCTCGATGTAGTCCGGATCGAAGGCGATGTTCATCATCCGGTCGTTGCGGGCCCGGACGCGATCCTCATTCCTCGCTTCACGGACGATGCGGCGGCGATCGTCATCGTCGTCATCAATGAGGACCAGACTCAGATTGATGTCGAGAAAGCTGCGGGTCGGCACGGCAACCCAATAATAGTCCGGGATGGCGCCGATAGAGATGTTAATGGCGAGATCCGAATCGTCTCCGTCGGGCGGCAAGGGCGCCCACACGACGTAGTCGTTGCTGCGCCGCCAGCTCACCCAGGCCGGAGCCCAGCGGCTGCCCGGTACCCAATACCAGCCGATGTCATCGGCGCGGGCCCAGCGGCCATAATGATGGGTGGCCCAGCCATGTTCTTCTTCCGACACCCAGGTCCAGCCGTAATCGTCGGTATAGACCCAGCGGCCGACGGTGTAGGGCCGCCAGTCCGGGCCCGTATCGGCGGGCACGAAGACATAACCGTCGTGATAGCTGACCCAGTCGCCATAGGGCGCCAGGTCATCGTAGAAAACCGAAAAACTGACCGACGCGGCCGCCTGGACGGGTGCGACTGGGCTCAGGTCGATCGGCGAAACCATCGGGCTCGCGACCGCCAGAACTGCCGCTGCGGCAGAACCATAAAGAATTGTCCTAAGAGTCATGGCGTAATTCCCTTTTAATTGAAACTCACAAGGGAAAGCCATCCAGCGGTGGTAAGTTCCCCCGCTACAGTAACGATTTTGTAATGAAGGAGACTATTCCGCAGCTTCCGCCGTGTCTTCGTCAACGACACGGGGCCTCGAGGCCATTTCCTTCTTGAGCTCCTCGGCCACCAGGAAGGAGAGTTCGAGCGCCTGGGCGGCGTTGAGGCGGGGATCGCAGAAGGTGTGGTAGCGGTCGTTCAGGTCCTCGTCGCGCAGCGCCCGCATGCCGCCCGTACATTCGGTGACGTCCTTGCCGGTCATCTCGACATGGATGCCGCCGGCGTGGGTTCCCTCCGCCTGGTGGATCGCCATGAAGCGCCGGACTTCGGTCAGGATCGCGTCGAAAGGCCTGGTCTTGTAGCCGCTGGTCGCCTGGATGGTGTTGCCGTGCATCGGATCGCACGACCACACCACGATGCGGCCCTCGCGCTTGACCGCCCGGATCAGTTCGGGGAGATGCTTCTCCACCTTGTTCATGCCGAAGCGGGTGATGAGGGTGAGGCGGCCCGGTTCGTTTTCTGGGTTGAGCCTGTCGATGAGCCGGATCAGGTCGTCGGCGCGCAGCGCCGGTCCGCATTTGAGGCCGAGCGGATTGCGCAAGCCCCGGCAGAACTCGACATGGGCATGATCGAGCTGGCGGGTGCGGTCGCCGATCCACAGCATGTGGCCCGACGTCGCGTACCAGTCGCCGCTAGTCGAATCGACCCGGGTCATCGCCTGCTCGAAGCCGAGCAGAAGCGCCTCGTGGCTGGTGAAGAAATCGGTCTGGCGAAGCTGGGGTGCCGTATCGGCATTGATGCCGCAGGCGCGCATGAAGCCCAAGGCCTCGGTGATCCGGTCGGACAGTTCCTGGTAGCGCTCGAAGGCGGGCGAATCCTTGAGGAAGCCCAGCGTCCATTTATGGACGTGTTCGAGGTTGGCGTACCCCCCCTGGGCAAAGGCACGCAGCAGGTTGAGCGTCGCCGCCGATTGCCGATAGGCCATGATCTGGCGCTCGGGATCGGGCCTCCGGCCCTCCACCGTGGGTTCGGGATCGTTGACGATGTCGCCGCGATAGATCGGATACTCGACGCCATCGATCGTCTCGGTGGGCGACGAGCGCGGCTTGGCGAACTGGCCGGCGATACGGCCGACTTTCACCACGGGCTGCCCGCCGGCAAAGGTCAGCACTACCGACATCTGCAGGAAGACGCGGAAGAAATCGCGGATGTTGTCGGC